>NZ_JACAPT010000068.1:0-412 GCF_013385565.1 Pseudomonas sp. E6002
GATTCATTGAAGAAGACGATAAAGAAGCAGCCCGAAATTGGGTCTGTAGCTCAGTTGGTTAGAGCGCACCCCTGATAAGGGTGAGGTCGGCAGTTCGAATCTGCCCAGACCCACCAATTTTGTGTGGGAAACGCCTGTAGAAATACGGGGCCATAGCTCAGCTGGGAGAGCGCCTGCCTTGCACGCAGGAGGTCAACGGTTCGATCCCGTTTGGCTCCACCACTACTGCTTCTGTCTTGAAAGCTTAGAAATGAGCATTCCATCGATGTGATGGTGAGTGTTGATTTCTAGTCTTTGATTAGATCGTTCTTTAAAAATTTGGGTATGTGATAGAAAGATAGACTGAACGTTACTTTCACTGGTAACGGATCAGGCTAAGGTAAAATTTGTAAGTAATTGCGAATTTTCGGCG
>NZ_JACAPT010000069.1:0-1807 GCF_013385565.1 Pseudomonas sp. E6002
CCGTTGCGGATCGGCGACGATGCCTTGCAGCAAGTTCAGCCAGTGAGCGGCCATACGCTGTGCAGTGCTTGCGTCGAACAGGTCGGTGGCGTAAGTGAGGGTTGCACTGAGCTCGCCGTCGGCGTCCAGGGTGTCGAGGGTCAAGTCGAACTGGGCGGTACGGCTTTCCCACTCCTGGGCCTTGATCACCAGCCCCGGCAGTTGCGGGATGGCTTGGCGGCCGGCGCTCTGGTGGTTGTACAACACCTGGAACAACGGGCTATGGCTCAGGTTGCGCTCAGGGCGCAAGGCTTCGACCAATTGCTCGAACGGTAGGTCCTGATGCGCCTCGGCGCCCAGTGCCGCCGTCTTGACCTGTTGCAGCAGTTCGCTGAACCGCTGCTGCGGATCGACTTCAGCCTTGAGCACCTGGGTATTGACGAAGAACCCGATCAGGCCTTCGGTCTCGACCCGGTTGCGGTTGGCAATCGGTACGCCCACGCGGATGTCCGACTGGCCGCTGTAACGGTGCAGCAGGCCCTGGAACGAAGCCAGCAACAGCATGAACAGGCTGCAACCTTCACCCAGCGCCAGTTGCCGCAGCTGTTGGCCCAATGCCTGCGGTAACTGGACGGCCAGACGGGCGCCGGCAAAGCTCTGGCGTGCCGGTCGCGGACGGTCCGCAGGCAGCTCCAGCAATGGCTGTTCAGCGCCGAGGACGTTGGTCCAGTAAGCCAGCTGCCGCTCACGCTCACCGGCGTCCATCCATTGGCGTTGCCACACCGCGTAATCGGCATACTGGATCGGTAACTCCACCGGTTCAACCGATCCACCCTGGCTATAGGCGGCATAACGCTCAATCAGTTCCTGCACCAGCACCTGCATCGACCAGCCATCGGAGACGATGTGATGCTGGGTCAGCACCAGCACCTGTTCATCGTCGGCCACCTGCAGCAGCCCGACCCGCAGCAGCGGACCGTTCTGCAGGTCGAACGGCCGGCTGATCTGATCGCGAACAAACGCCTGGATCTGCTCGGCCTGGTTGGCCGAGGTCAGGTCGAGAAACTGCGGCGTCAGCAGCGGACCGGACTCGGCATGGATAACCTGGAACGCACGCTCGTCCTTCTGGACAAAGGTCGTGCGCAAACTCTCGTGACGCTGCACCAGTGCGCTTAAGCTGCGTTGCAACGCCTTCAAATCCAGGTGGCCATGAATCCGTAGCGCCGCAGGGATGTGGTACGCCGCACTGGAGGGTTCCATTTGCCAAAGGAACCACTGGCGTTGCTGGGCGTAGGACAAGGGCAACGGTTGATCACGCGGCACCCTTGGAATGCGCGCAGGCATCGCCGCCTGGATTGGCTCAAGCGCAGCCACGCAAGCCTTGAGGCTGGCATTTTCGAACAGCTTGCGCAGTTGCAGGTTCATGCCGAGGTGTTGGCGGATGCGCGACACCATCTGTGTAGCCAGCAATGAATGGCCACCCAGTTCGAAGAAGTTGTCGGTGAGACCAACCCGCTCCAGTTTCAGCACGTCTTGCCAGACGGTTGCGATTTGCTGTTCCAGCGCGCTTTGCGGAGCCACGTATTCGTGCTGTACCTGGCTTGCGTCCGGCTGCGGCAGGGCCTTGCGGTCGAGCTTGCCGTTGGCGGTCAGTGGCCATTCATTCAGGAACAGCAGGTGCGTCGGTACCATGTAGTCCGGCAGGTCCGCTTTCAACTGCGCCTTGAGGGCGCCTGCATCCTCGGCACCTTGCGCCGGGATCACGTAAGCCACCAATTGCTGGCCGTTCAGCCCTTCCTGGGCCAAGACCACGGCTTCGCGCACCGCC
>NZ_JACAPT010000007.1:0-63881 GCF_013385565.1 Pseudomonas sp. E6002
GGGGCGTTTGCCAAAAGTGACCCGCTGTAAGAGCGGAACCCTAAGCCGCCGTTACCGCAGCAACGGATATGTACACCACACCACACCACACCACAACGCCCCCACCCCCTGTTGGCCCACCTCTTGCTAAAGAATCCCCACAGGTAGCCAACGGCGGTTGCCCCCTCCACGACAAAGACGTCGCACACCCGGTTTGCCCCAGCGAACCCGGTGGCGGCGTTTTTTCGTTTTGGCCCCATAGCCCGGGGCCGATGGGGCGGCCACAGCCGTTCCATCACCAGGCCTTCTCATAAGACCCCTTACCGCTGAGGTGCGTGATGAAATCAAGCTTCTGGAAATCCGGTCACACCCCGACCCTGTTCGCCGCGTTCCTGTATTTCGACCTGAGCTTCATGGTCTGGTACCTGTTGGGCCCATTGGCGGTACAAATCGCCGCCGACCTGCACCTCACCACCCAACAACGCGGCCTGGTGGTCGCCACCCCCATCCTGGCCGGCGCGGTGCTGCGGTTCCTGATGGGCATGCTCGCCGACAAACTCTCCCCCAAGACCGCCGGCCTGATCGGCCAGGTGATTGTCATCGGCGCCTTGTTCGTCGCCTGGAAACTCGGAATCCACAGCTACGAGCAAGCCCTGCTGCTGGGCATGTTCCTCGGCATGGCGGGAGCCTCGTTCGCCGTCGCCCTGCCACTGGCGTCCCAGTGGTACCCCGCCGAGCACCAGGGCAAGGCCATGGGCATCGCCGGCGCCGGCAACTCCGGGACGGTGTTTGCGGCCCTGCTGGCACCGGTGCTCGCCGCCGCGTTTGGCTGGAGCAATGTGTTCGGCTTCGCACTGATCCCGCTGATCCTGACGCTGATCGTCTTCGCCTGGCTCGCCCGCAACGCCCCGCAACGACCCAAGGCCAAGTCCATGGCCGACTACTTCAAAGCCCTGGGCGACCGCGACAGTTGGTGGTTCATGTTCTTCTACAGTGTGACCTTCGGTGGTTTCATCGGCCTGGCCAGCGCCCTGCCCGGCTATTTCAACGACCAATACGGCCTGAGCCCCGTCACCGCCGGCTACTACACCGCCGCCTGCGTATTCGGCGGCAGCCTGATGCGGCCTTTGGGCGGCGCCCTGGCCGACCGTTTCGGCGGGATTCGCACCCTGCTCGGCATGTACGGCGTGGCAGCGATCTGCATCGCGGCGGTGGGGTTCAACCTGCCAAGCTCCTACGCAGCACTGGCGCTTTTTGTGTGCACCATGCTCGGTTTGGGTGCCGGTAACGGTGCAGTCTTCCAACTGGTGCCCCAACGCTTTCACCGCGAGATTGGTGTGATGACCGGCCTGATCGGCATGGCCGGCGGCATCGGCGGTTTCGCCCTGGCGGCGGGCATGGGCGCGATCAAGCAAAGCACCGGCAGCTATCAGTTGGCGCTGTGGTTGTTCGCCAGCCTGGGCGTGCTGGCCTGGTTCGGCCTGTACGGCGTCAAGCGTCGCTGGAGAACCACTTGGGGCTCGGCTGCGGTGACGGCTGCACGGGTCTGATGAGCCTGCAACTGAGCTTCGCCCAGGCCAGCGCCACCGGCCCGCGGCAGGAAAACCAGGACGCCTTGCGCCTGGTCACTCCCGCCCCGGAGCTGGCCGCCAGCAAAGGCTACCTGTGTGCCATCGCCGATGGCGTCAGCCAATGCGCCGATGGCGGACTGGCTGCACGCTCGACCTTGCAAGCGCTGGCCCTGGACTATTACGCCACGCCGCAAACCTGGGGCGTGGCCCAGGCCCTGGAACGCTTGCTGGTGGCCCAGAATCGCTGGCTGCAAGCCAACGGCGGCGGCCAGCCGTTGCTGACCACCCTCAGCGTCCTGGTGTTTCGCGGCCAGCGTTTCACCCTGGCCCATGTGGGTGATTGCCGGGTGTACCGCTGGCTCGATGGCCAGTTGCAGCGCCTGAGCCAGGAGCATGTGTGGGAGCAACCGGGCATGCAGCATGTGCTCAAGCGCGCCATGGGCCTGGATCAGCATCTGGTGCTGGATTTCCTCGACGGCGAGTTGCGGGCAGGCGAGTGTTTCCTGCTGCTCAGCGACGGCGTGTGGGCGACCCTGGATGACAACAACATCAGCGCAATCCTGCGGGAACAGTCGGACCTGGACCTCGCGGTAAACACCCTGGTCAGCGCCGCGCACCTGGCTGGTAGCCAGGACAACGCCAGCGCCCTGCTGGTCCGCGTCGACCAGCTTGGCGCCGCCACCCTCGGCGATGCGCTGGTGCAGTTGCAGCAATGGCCCCTGCCGCCCCCCCTGAAACCCGGCCAGCGCTTCGAAGGCTGGCAGGTAGAGTCGCTGTTGGGGCAAAGCCGCCAATCCTTGCTCTATCGGGTGCGCGATGGCCATCAACAGGCGTGGCTGCTGAAGACCTTGCCGCTCAGCCACGACGATGACGTGTTCGCCGCCCAGGCATTGCTGTCAGAGGAATGGTTCCTGCGCCGGGTCGCCGGCCGCGCGTTCCCTGAAGTCCATCCAGCCAGTGGCCGTCAGCATTTGTACTACGTGATGCGTGAATACTCCGGCCAAACCCTGGCCGAACTGTTCAAGCACCAGGGCCCATTGCCCCTGGCGCAGTGGCAAACCCTGGCCGAGCGCCTGTTGCGTGCCGTCGGGCTGCTGCACCGCCGGCAGATCCTGCACCGCGACATCAAGCCGGAAAACCTGCTGCTGGGCGAGGATGGCGAATTACGTGTGCTGGACTTCGGCCTGGCCTACTGCCCCGGGCTCTCGGAGGATCGCGCGCACCTGTTGCCTGGCACGCCAAGCTTTATCGCCCCGGAAGCCTTCAACGGCGAACGCCCTACCCCGCAACAGGACTTGTATAGCGTCGGTGTGACCTTGTATTACCTGCTCACCGGGCATTACCCCTACGGCGAAATCGAAGCTTTCCAGCGTCCCAGGTTCACTACGCTTGTCGGCGCCAGCCGCTACCGCCCCGACCTGCCCGACTGGCTGCAACAGAGCCTGGAGCGCGCAGTCGCCGCGCAACCCGAGCAACGTTATGAAACTGCCGAGGAATGGTTGCTGGTACTGGAGCAGGCGGATCGCCGCGAGTTGAGCACGCGACCAAAACCGCTGCTGGAGCGCGAACCGCTGAAGGTCTGGCAAACGTTGGCCGTGCTGTCGTTGCTGATCAATCTGGTGCTGTTGTACTGGCTGTTGCACCACTAAGAGGCGAAATTTCTCGATACATCGCCGCGCCACTTAACAAAACCGGCCAAAATCCTACTTGGCACAACCGCTGCATTAGCTTTCCCATCAACACACATATAGCCGCACCTTCAACGTCGAAGGTCGGGCTTCCCGAGAGAACGGGACCAGGACAAAGGCGTCCTCGCTACTTACGTAGCGGGGACGCCTTTTTTTGTTGCGCACGATTTGTCGAGCCACTGCGGAGAACGACATGAAGAAACTCAAACTGGTGATGATCGGCAACGGCATGGCCGGGGTTCGCACCCTTGAAGAATTGCTCAAGCTGAGCAGCGACCTGTACGACATCACCGTTTTCGGCGCCGAGCCCCACACCAATTACAACCGCATTTTGCTGTCGCCGGTGCTGGCCGGTGAGCAGACCTTCGAAGAGATCGTGCTCAATGACTTGAGCTGGTACCTCGATAACAACATCAAGCTGTTGCTTAACCGCAAAGTGGTGCAGATCGACCGGGTCAAACGCAAAGTCATCGCCGAAGACGGCAGCGAGGCCGAGTACGATCGCCTGCTGATCGCCACCGGCTCCACGCCGTTTATCCTGCCGATCCCGGGCAATACGTTGCAGGGTGTGATCGGCTACCGCGACATCGCCGACACCCAAGCCATGATCGACACCGCCAAGACCCACAAGCACGCGGTCGTCATCGGCGGCGGCCTGCTGGGCCTGGAGGCCGCCAACGGCCTGATGCTGCGTGGCATGCACGTGACCGTGGTGCATATCGGCGAGTGGCTGCTGGAACGGCAACTGGACAAGACCAGCGGCCAGTTGCTGCAAACCGAACTGGAAAGCCGTGGCCTGGTGTTTCGCTTGAAGGAGCAGACCGAGGCGCTGCATGACGCCGGCAACGGCCGCGTCGGCTCGGTGCAATTCAAGAATGGCGATGTGATCCCCGCCGACCTGGTGGTGATGGCTGCGGGCATCCGCCCCAACACCGAACTCGCGGAAAAATCCGGCATCCCGTGCAACCGTGGGATTCTGGTCAACGACACCCTGCAAACCTACGACCCGCGCATCTATGCCATCGGCGAATGCGCCAGCCATCGCGGGATTGCCTACGGCCTGGTGGCACCGCTGTTCGAGCAGGCCAAGGTCTGCGCCAACCACCTCGCCCAACTGGGTTTCGCGCGCTATCAAGGCTCGGTGACTTCGACCAAATTGAAAGTCACCGGCATCGACCTGTTCTCCGCCGGGGACTTCATGGGCGGCGAAGGCACGGAAACCATCACGCTTTCCGACCCGATTGGCGGCGTGTACAAGAAGCTGGTGATCAAGGACGACATCCTCGTCGGCGCCTGCCTGTACGGCGATACGGCTGACGGCGGCTGGTATTTCCGGCAGATCCGTGAGAACCATGCCATTGGCGAGATCCGCGATCACCTGATGTTCGGTGAAAATGCTTTGGGCGATGTAGGCCACCAAGGCCAGGACAAAGCCATGAGCATGGCCGACACCGCCGAAGTCTGCGGCTGCAACGGCGTGTGCAAGGGCACCATCGTCAAGGCGATTCAGGAACACGGTCTGTTCAGCGTCGACGACGTGAAGAAGCACACCAAGGCTGCCAGTTCCTGCGGTTCCTGCGCCGGGCTGGTGGAACAAATCCTGATCAACACCGTGGGCGGCGCGGCGGACGTCAAACCGAAAAGCGAAAAAGCCATCTGCGGCTGCAGCGACCTCAACCACGGGCAAATCCGCCAGGCCATCCGCGACCAGCACCTGCTGACCATCGCCGGCACCATGAGCTACCTGAACTGGCGCACCCCGAACGGCTGTGCCACCTGCCGCCCGGCACTCAACTACTACCTGATCTCCACTTGGCCCGGCGAGGCAAAAGACGATCCGCAATCGCGCCTGATCAACGAACGCGTCCACGCCAATATTCAGAAAGACGGCACCTACTCGGTAGTCCCAAGGATGTGGGGTGGTGTGACCAATCCGTCGGAACTGCGGCGCATCGCTGATGTGGCCGACAAGTACAACGTGCCGATGGTCAAGGTTACCGGCGGGCAGCGCATCGATTTGCTGGGCATCAAGAAGCAGGACTTGCCCGGCGTGTGGAAAGACCTCGATATGCCATCCGGCCATGCCTACGGCAAATCCATCCGCACCGTGAAGACCTGCGTCGGCAGCGAGTTCTGCCGCTTTGGTACGCAGAACTCGACGCAACTGGGGATTGAGCTGGAACATGACCTGTTCAATATGTGGTCGCCCCACAAGGTCAAGCTGGCAGTGTCCGGCTGCCCGCGCAACTGCTCGGAAGCGGGGATCAAGGACGTGGGAATCATCGGCGTCGATTCCGGCTGGGAGATGTACATCGGCGGTAACGGCGGGATCAAGACCGAGGTCGCCGAGTTCTTCGTCAAGCTGAAAACCGCCGAAGAAGTGCGCGAATACAACGGCGCTTTCCTACAGCTCTACCGGGAAGAAGCCTTCTACCTGGAGCGCACCGTGCACTACCTGCAACGGGTCGGCATGGAGCACATCAAGAAGGCTGTACTGGAAGACCCCGCGCGGCGCCAGGCGCTGAATGAACGCCTGCAATTTTCCCTGTCGTTCGAGCAGGACCCGTGGAAAGAACGCCTGGAACAGCCGCTGCTGAAAAAGGAATTCGACACCATCCCCGTCAAACTGCTGGAGGTGCCGGCATGAACTGGCTGGATATCTGCGCCCTCGAAGAAATCAACGCCCTGGGCTCGCGCATCATCAGCGGGCCAAAAGGCGACATCGCGATTTTTCGTACCAGTGACGACGAGGTTTTCGCCCTCGACGACCGCTGCCCGCACAAGGGTGGCCCGCTGTCCCAAGGCTTGATCTACGGCAAGCGCGTGGCCTGCCCGCTGCACAACTGGCAGATCGACCTGGAGTCCGGGGAGGCCCAGGCACCGGACGTCGGCTGCGCCCATCACCACCCGGCCCGTGTGGAAAACGGCCGGGTGATGTTGGCCCTGCGGGACGCCGGTTGATGAACCGCCAGACCACCGCGTCCACCTGCTGCTACTGCGGGGTCGGTTGCGGCGTACTGATCGAGCATGATGGCTCGCAGATCCTCGGCGTCAGTGGCGATCCGAGTCATCCGGCCAACTTCGGAAAATTGTGCAGCAAGGGCTCCAGCCTGCACCTCACCGGAGACCTCGCGGCCCGCGCGTTGTACCCGGAACTGCGGCTGGGCAAAGGCCTGGCCCGCAGCCGCACCGACTGGGATACCGCCCTGGAGCACGCGGCGAACGTGTTTGCCGAAACCATCGCTGAACACGGGCCGGACAGCGTCGCGTTCTATATTTCCGGGCAGTTGCTGACCGAGGATTACTACAGCTTCAACAAACTGGCGCGGGCGCTGGTGGGCACCAACAATATCGACAGCAACTCGCGGCTGTGCATGTCTTCGGCGGTGGTCGGCTACAAGCGCAGCCTGGGGGCCGACGCGCCACCGTGCAGCTACGAGGACCTGGAGTCGAGCGACTGCGTGATGATCGTCGGCAGTAACATGGCCTACGCGCATCCGGTGTTGTTCCGACGCCTGGAGGAAGCCAAGGCCCGCCGGCCACAGATGAAAGTGCTGGTAATTGATCCCCGGCGCACCGACACCTGCGACTTGGCGGACCTGCATCTGGCGATTCTGCCGGGTACGGATGTCGCATTGTTCCATGGGATCCTGCACTTGCTGTTGTGGGAAGACTGGATCGACCGCGACTTTATCCAGGCCCATACCGACGGCCTGGTCGAACTCAAACGCCTGGTTCACGACTACACACCGCAAATGGTCACGCAGTTGTGCGGGATCAGTGTCGAGCAACTGCACCTGTGTGCGGAATGGGTCGGCACCTCGGCGAGTTTTCTGTCGTTGTGGTGCATGGGGCTCAATCAGTCCACCGCCGGCAGCGCGAAGAACAGCGCCTTGATTAACCTGCATTTGGCGACCGGCACCATCGGCCGCCCTGGCTGCGGACCTTTCTCCCTGACGGGTCAGCCGAATGCCATGGGTGGGCGGGAAACCGGCAGTTTGTCGAATTTACTGCCTGGCCATCGTGAGGCTGCCAACCCCGAACATCGGGCAGAAGTAGCCGCGTATTGGGGGGTCGACCAACTGCCGGCCAGCACCGGGCTGACCGCCATCGAATTGTTTGAACAGATGCAGGCCGGCAAGATCAAGGCCTTGTGGATCGCGTGCACCAACCCCGCCCAATCCCTGCCCGACCAGAACACCGTGCGCCAGGCCCTGGAAGCGTGTCCGTTCGTGGTGCTACAGGAAGCCTTTCGTACAACCGAGACGGCGCGTTACGCCGACCTGTTGCTGCCAGCCGCGAGCTGGGGCGAGAAGGAAGGCACAGTGACCAACTCTGAGCGGCGCATTTCCCACGTTCGCCGAGCCATCGCCCCACCTGGGGAAGCGCGGCCGGACTGGGCAATCACCGTGGATTTTGCCCAACGCCTGGAGCAGCGTCTTTGTCCCGGAAAACCGGGGCTTTTTGCCTTTGAGCAACCGGCACAGATCTTTGATGAATACAAGCTGCTGACCCGTGGGCGGGACCTGGACCTGTCGGGTATCAGCCATGCGCTGCTGGACCGGATAGGCCCGCAGCAATGGCCATTCCCGGCCGATGCGGTGGGCGGAACACCAAGGCTGTACACCGACGGATTTTTCCCTACGGAGACTGGCCGCGCGCACTTTGTCGCCGACCCTTATCGCGCCGCCAAGGAGCAGCGTGACGCGCGCTTCCCACTCACCCTGATCACCGGCCGCCTGCGGGACCAATGGCATGGCATGAGCCGCACCGGCACCGCTGCGCAGCTGTTCGGCCATGTCAGTGAAGCAGTGCTCAGCCTGCACCCGGACGAACTGCGTCGCCATCGCTTGAAGGAAGGGGATCTGGTCAGCCTGAAAAGCCGGCGCGGCAGCGTGATTGTGGCCGTCGGCAGCGATGACAGCGTGCGTCCCGGCCAGGCTTTCCTGCCGATGCACTGGGGCGACCGTTTTCTTAAAGGCGGCGTAAATGCGCTGACCCAGCCGGCATTCGACCCGCTGTCCAAACAGCCGGAACTCAAGCACAGCGGCGTGCGCCTGGAGGCGGTGCGGCTGCCCTGGCACTTGTTTGCGCTGATTGAAGGCGATGTGCAGCAACACTTCGAAGCGTTGCGACCGCTGTGTGACGGCTTTGCCTACGTCAGCCTGAGCCTGACCGGACGCGAGCGGCCTGCCCTGCTGATTCGTGCGGCGCATCACGAGGCGCCCGCCCTTGACCTGCTCAAGCAGATCGACCAACTGCTGGGCCTCAACGACGGCCCCGTGATGGCGTACGACGACCCGCGGCGCTCCATTGGCAAGCGGGTAAAGATTGAAAAAGGCCGTATCACCGCGATCCGCCTGGCTGGCGAAACCCTGGCTCGCCACTGGCTGCAAAGCCTGTGGCTGGAAGGTCGCACCGATGAGCAGTTACGCCGCTGGTTGTTGGCGCCATTGAGTGCGCCACCGGGGGGCGGTTCGAGCAGCAACAAGACGCTGTGCAACTGCAAGAACGTCAGCGAAAGCGCGGTCTGCGCCGGCATTGCCCGGGGCCTGGACCTGAACGGGCTGAAGCAGGAACTGGGTTGCGGCACGCAATGCGGCTCCTGTGTGCCGGAAATCAAACGGTTATTGGCGAGTGGCAAGCAGCCAATCGCGATCAGAGTGTGAGGCAAGCATATGAGCGCAAAAGTCTGGCTGGTGGGCGCAGGCCCCGGCGATCCGGAACTGCTGACACTCAAGGCGGTGAGAGCCCTGCGGGAAGCCGATGTGGTGCTGATCGATGATCTGGTCAACCCGGCGCTGCTGGAGCATTGCCCCGCTGCACGGCTGATCACCGTGGGCAAACGCGGTGGCTGCCGTTCCACCCCACAGGCGTTTATCCATCGCCTGATGTTGCGTTATGCCCGGCAGGGTAAATGCGTGGTGCGGCTCAAGGGCGGAGACCCGTGCATTTTTGGTCGCGGCGGCGAAGAGGCGGCGTGGCTCAGGCAGCAAGGGGTGGAAGTGGAGTTGGTCAACGGCATTACGGCAGGGCTGGCCGGGGCAACGAACTGCGATATCTCGCTGACGTTGCGCGGTGTCAGCCGTGGCGTCACGTTGGTCACGGCCCATACCCAGGACGACAGCAGCCTCAATTGGCGGGCCCTGGCCGAGGGCGGCACGACGCTGGTGATCTATATGGGGGTGGCGAAACTGGGGGAAATCCGCCGGCAATTGCTGGAAGGTGGCATGAGCGATGACATGCCGGTGGCGATGATTGAAAACGCTTCACTGCCACAACAGCGCGAATGCCGCAGCAGCCTCGCCCGGATGCAGGATGATGCGCACGAATTCGCGCTCAAGAGCCCGGCTATCCTGGTGATTGGCCGGGTTGCGCAAGCGACGCAGGCGCTTGCGGCCCTGGCCAGCGCCACGGCCTGAGGCAAATTACAGGCGAAAAAAAGCCCGGCCTAAGCCGGGCTTTTTTCTACAACTCAGTAATTACTGAGCTGCTTGTGCTTCTACCGAGGCTTCTACGCGACGGTTGATAGCACGGCCAGCTTCAGTTGCGTTGTCAGCAACTGGGCGGGATTTGCCATAACCAACCGAGCTTACACGGTTAGGAGCGATACCGTCTTTGACCAGGACTTGCTTAACAGCGTCAGCACGACGCTGGGACAGCTTCTGGTTGTAAGCGTCAGGACCGACGGAGTCAGTGTGACCTTCAACAACGGTGGTGGTTTGTGGGTACTGTTTCATGAAGTCAGCGAGGTTTTTCACGTCGCCGTAGCTGTTAGGCTTAACAACCGACTTGTCGAAGTCGAACTTCACGTCCAGCTCAACACGAACAACCTGAGCAACCGGAGCTTCTGGCTCTGGGGTTGGCTCTGGAGCTGGTGCTGGGGTAGGAGCTGGAGCAGTTTTGCCAGCGTTGCCGCCGAAGTTTACGCCCAGGCCAACCAGTGCGGAGTAGTCCCACTTGCCGTTGTCGATAGCGTAGTCAGCTTCAACACCAGCACGTGCGAACAGGTTGTCGGTGAAGTAGTACTTCACACCAGCGCCAGCGATAGCCAGGGTCGATTGATCGCGACCTTTGTGACCATCAGCTTCAACGTTGGTACGGCTCTGGTGGCCGAAACCGCCCTCTACGTATGGACGCAGGGAGTCGACGCCAGCTTGACCGAAGTGGTACTGGGCAGTAACGCTGCCGGTATCACCTTTGATCTTCTGGTTGCCAGTACCGTCGTTCGAACGGGTGTGGTTGGTAGTGTCGTAGTTCAGGTTGATCGACACGTCGTCGGTCAGGAAGTAACCGATGCTGGCGCCAGGATTGAAGCCGTCTTCGATATGTTTGACGCTATCGTTGAACTGCTTTTTGTAAAACAGCTGGCCTTCAACTGCGCCTTGGCCTTGTGCCAGAGCGCCGACAGAAGTGGCAGCAATAAGAGTACCAATGGCCAAGCCCAAGGTGTTTTTCAGTTTCATCCGTTAAATCCCCATCTGGTGATTGTAAAGCAGTCCCACATACCGGGGGACAACTCGGCGACAAGTCTAACAGAACTTGCCTACACGTAAGAGATATTTGCCACGCACTAAGTTTCAGTGCTGCCCGCAAATTTCTCACGTAATTTATCAAGAGCGCGTTTGTAACGCATTTTTGTAGCACTCAAACCCATATGCATGATGTCAGCGATCTCCTGAAACTCCAGCTCTGCGACAAATCGTAGCACCAGAATTTCCCGATCAATCGGATTCACATGCACCAACCAGCGATCGAGTCCGCCCTTTTCTTCCGGGGTAGGCGCCTTTTCCTCAGACGCTTCCTCAAGGGGGTCCAGACTCAAAGCATCCATCAAGCGACGCTTTCGCCGTTCCTTCCGATACTGCGTGATGCACTCGTTGTACGTGATGCTATAGAGCCATGTCTTGAACTTCGATTTTCCCTCGAAGTTCTTCAGGCCGTATAGCACCTTGAGCATCACTTCCTGACAGACATCATCCGCATCTCTATCGTTCCCTAAATACCTTGAACAAACGTTGAACAGAGTGCGTTGATACCTGCGCATCAATTCTTCGTACGCGCGTGTTACGTGAAACAGCTCCGTGTGCGAGCGCGCGACCAACTCCTCATCAGAGAGCTCACGGGGGTCATAGCGCGTGGACAGCGTTTGGGCTTTATTCAAAACAAGTCGTGCCGACAGTCAGGTCAATGTCCGCCATGGCCTGGATACCCAGGTTTGCGGCGGCGTACATTAGCAGGATTCGCCGGGTTAGCGGCTAGTCACATGCTGTTCCAGCAGGATCCGGTTCGAAAGCGACACCAGTTCGCCATCGTCCGTCAGCACTGTCGTCTTGACCGTGCCGATCTCCTCGATCTGCCCTTCGACCTCGCCCACACGCACTTGTTGCCCAACCTGATATAGCTCACGCACATAGATTCCCGCAAGAATCTGCCCGGCAATTTCCCGGCTTCCCAGTCCCATGGCCAGCGCAACGGCCAGACCAACGGTAATCAAAACAATCACAATCACATGGTTCAGCAGGTCGGTCTTGACCTCCAGCTGGCTGATCGCGACCGAAATACTGATGATAATCACCAGACCCTGGGCAATTCGCCCCAGGCCGCTGGCGTAATCCAGACCCACGCCTTCAGCCGCCCCACGCACCAGGCCATTGGCCAGTTGCGCCAGCAAAACCCCTACCAGCAACACCAGCGCGCCACCGAATACTTTCGGCAAATACAGCGCCAGCATGTCGAGCGTAGCTGAAACTCGCTCAAGTCCAAGGGATTCAGCCGCAGAAACCAGAAAAATCAGTAAAACAAACCAATAAACGATCTTGCCGATCAGTGTCGAGATCGGCACTTGCAACCCGGCACGCCCCAAAATCTTGGTCAGGCCGGTGCCACCCATCAATCGATCAAGACCCAGCTTAGCCAGCAATTTGGAAAGCAGGGTGTCAAGCAGCTTGGCCACGACAAAACCCAGCAGTACCACCACCAGTGCACCAAACAGGTTGGGAATGAAATTCGCCACCTTGGTCCACAACGCAGTCATTGCAGTTACCAGACTCTGGGTCCAGAGATCGAGTTCCATATTCATTCAGCCTTATCAGCAGTGCGAGCAAGAGGTTTACGACGGGAAACCGGTGAGACATGGGCCGAACCATTGTTCAAGGCCATCATCAACGCCGGCAACCAGCGGCCAAGCAGACCGAACAGATCCCCCGCCCCGACCTGGCGGTTGGCGGTTTTCAAGACGCGACCCAGGCAAGCATCGTCGTCCCGGTTGGACGGCGAGGCATTGAGCATGTCACGCAAAGACTGTTCGAACGGATCGTGCATAAAAAACCTCTCGCAAGTGATTTAAAAGACGAGGGTAAAATTCTTCGGGTCACATGACCTCTTTCCACGTTCAGGTCACATTCAGCTCAAACCCAACGTAACCGTCGAAACAACCACCATTGCCCGACCGCCACCGTGACCATCATCAGGCAGGCAATCAGGAACCCGTAAGGGCTGGAAGAGAACGGAATTCCGCCTACATTGATGCCCAGCAAACCGGTCAGGAAACTCATCGGCAGGAAGATCCCGGTGATGATCCCGAAGCGGTACATGGTGCGGTTCATGCGCAGGCTCAAACGCCGGTCTTCGGTCTCCAGCACAAGCCCCACGCGCTCCCGGGCCAGCTCAAGCTCTTCCAGGTAGCGGGTCAGGCTGTTGTTCAATTCGTTCCAGTAGTCAGCATCGTCGTCACAGAACCAGGGCAATTTGATCCGGGTCAACTGCGCGAAAATATCCCGCTGCGGCGACAGGAAACGTTTAAGCCCGGCGGCGCGCCGACGGATCTGCAAAACGCTGCCGTGCTCCGGAGTATACCGTTCGTCGGCATCCAGTTTTTCTTCTTCGATATCGACGATTTCGGACAAGTCGCTGACCAGATCCTGAACCTTGTTGGTCAGGTACTGCGCCATATACAGGACCAGTTCAGAGGAAGTCTTCGGCCCCTTGCCGTCTGCCAGTTGCACCAGCAACTCGTCGGTGGCGCGCAATGGGCGCAAACGCAGGGAAATCACCCGCGCTGCCGAGGCAAAGATCCGCACCGAGACCATGTCTTCCGGTTCGGCGCCGGGATTGAGGTTGACCCCGCGCAAAAACAGCAGCAGTTCGGCATCCGGCAGCGGCAACAGGCGTGGGCGAGTGTTCTCCTCCAGCAGCAGGTCACAGGCGAATTCGCTGAGGCCGCTGGATTTGCGCAACCAGGTCTGGGTCTGGGGATGGCTACGGTCCCAATGCAGCCACAGGCTTTCCTGAGGCTGCAGTTGCAGCTCATCAAGCTCTGTCCGGGCAATCGAACGCGCACCACCTTTACCGTCCAGCACCAGGGCATGCACCAGCCCCCACTGCGCGTTTTCTTCCTCGAACATCCTCACCCCTGTCGGCTACGGCTATTTATTCAGGCATTTTCAGCGGGCTTGGGGAGACGATCACGCCGTTATTGTCGGCGTACACGTACTCGCCCGGGCGGAAGGTCACGCCGGCGAATGTCACCGCCACGTTCAAATCGCCAATACCGCGCTTGTCAGTCTTCATCGGGTGGCTGGCCAGGGCCTGCACGCCCAGGTCGGTCTGGGCGATCACGTCGACATCGCGGATGCAGCCGTAGATCACCAGCCCTTCCCAGCCGTTTTTCGCGGCTTTCTCGGCGATCATGTCGCCCAGCAACGCGCGGCGCAGGGAACCCCCACCATCGACCACCAGCACCTTGCCGGCCCCATTGAGCTCGGCTTGTTCCTTGACCAGGGAATTGTCTTCAAAGCACTTGATGGTCACGATCTCGCCACCAAAGGAGTCCCGGCCGCCGAAATTGCTGAACATCGGCTCAACCACCTGCACCAGCTCCGGATAGGCGTCACACAGGTCGGGGGTAAGGTAATGGTTCATCGAGAAACTCCTGTAGGTGAAAGAAGGTGTCAAACATCCCACTGTTTACTTACATCTGGAAACGCTTTGCCGTGAAGGTTCTTTAATCCGGGCCGAATAGTCAGGCCCATCGGATAGCAACGCAAGACCCACTGCGCGACTGAATATGACCAGAACCACCCAACGCGTCATATCTTAGCCTCTACGGCAAACAAGCGAAACGCCCCTGATAGAGCCTCGCGCTCAAACCGCTGCCAGTTCCTGCGCCTGCGCCCCCAGCAAAGGTGTAAGCGGATTTTTCAACCAGCGCGTCACCAGCGGCCACACTTCAGCCTGGGCGGCCTTGCTGACGAGCATCTCGACATGCCCGAAATCCCCGCTGAACCCTTGCTGGCGCCCCAGGCACAGGTATTGGCGATGCTCGGAGCCGACCTGCTCAAAGAGCTTGCGACAGGCCCAGTCCGGGTCCTGGTGATCGCCGGCGGCGCTCACCGCCAACAGCGGCACGTCAACCTCGGCCAGGCCTTTCCACCAATCCTGCTTACCTTCGCCAAAGCGGCCGAACAGCCCATTCCAGCGCATGGCTTCAATCAATACACCCGCCGGCTCGTCCTCCGGGCCGCGTTTCCACCGAGCGCCGGACAATTGGCCGAAACGTTTCAAGAGCAGGCGACCGGTCCACTCCACCGGTGGCAACTTCAACGGCCAATGCGTGCGACTGACCTGGCAGCCAAACAGCGCCACCGAGGCCACTGCCGGCGCGCCAAGGTGCTGCCCACCCAGGGCCGCAGCCAGGGTTGTGCCACCCAGGGAATGCCCGATCCAGTGGGGAATCTGCCCGCTTTGCTCACGCACGAAGGCGGCAATGGCCGGCAAGTCGTAGCGAGCATAGTCGGCGACACGATTCCTGGCGTAGTCCTGGTTGCGCCGGGACAGCCCGTGACCGCGCATTTCCGGGATCCAGACGTCAAACCCTTCGCGCGCCAGGTAGGCGCCCAGGCCGATCCCCTTGGGCGAGTACCAGAAGCGGCGGTTGGAAAAACTGCCATGCAACAAAACCACCGGCACGCCCCGGTTTTCCGGGACGTCAGCCAGGCCGAGGCGGGTCACGGCCAGCTCGACGGTACCGTCAGGGCTGTTGCCGGGTTTCAGCCGATACACATCTTCACTCAGGTCGCCACGACGCTCAGCGCTGATCAAGGCGACGGGAAACAGGTTGCTGCTGCTTTGCATAATGCTCTTGCACAAAAAAGGGCGGCGTCCGGAAGGAGTTCCGCCCTGTACAGAATGAGAAATGCCGGCCAACCGCAAGGTTGACCGGCACTTTTGGGTGTTGCGTGTTACGCCTGGGCTTGGCCTTCAGCCAGGAAGAACCAGGTTTCCAGTACGGAATCGGGGTTCAGCGAGACGCTTTCGATGCCCTGCTCCATCAGCCACTTGGCCAGGTCCGGGTGATCGGAAGGGCCTTGGCCGCAGATCCCGATGTACTTGCCGGCCTTGTTGCACGCCTGGATGGCGTTGGCCAGCAGCTTCTTGACCGCAGGGTTACGCTCGTCGAACAGGTGGGCGATGATCCCGGAGTCGCGGTCCAGGCCCAGGGTCAGTTGGGTCAGGTCGTTGGAACCGATGGAGAAGCCGTCGAAGAACTCCAGGAATTCTTCAGCCAGGATGGCATTGGATGGCAGCTCGCACATCATGATGACGCGCAGGCCGTTCTCGCCACGGGACAGGCCGTTTTCAGCCAGCAGGTCCACCACCTGGCTCGCTTCACCCAGGGTGCGTACGAACGGCACCATGATTTCGACGTTGGTCAGGCCCATCTCGTTGCGCACGCGCTTGAGGGCACGGCATTCCAGCTCGAAGCAGTCGCGGAAGGCTTCGCTGATGTAGCGCGAGGCGCCACGGAAGCCCAGCATCGGGTTTTCTTCTTCCGGCTCGTAAAGCTTGCCGCCGATCAGGTTGGCGTACTCGTTGGACTTGAAGTCCGACAGGCGCACGATGACCTTTTTCGGGTAGAACGCCGCTGCCAGGGTGCTGATGCCTTCCACCAGCTTCTCGACGTAGAAGCCCACCGGGTCGTTGTAGCCGGCGATGCGCTTGTCGACGCTTTCCTTGATGTCCGGCGGCAGGCCGTCGTAGTTCAGCAGGGCCTTGGGGTGCACACCGATCATGCGGTTGATGATGAACTCCAGGCGGGCCAGGCCCACACCGGCGTTCGGCAATTGCGCGAAATCGAAGGCGCGGTCCGGGTTGCCGACGTTCATCATGATCTTGAACGGCAGGTCGGGCATGGCGTCGATGGAGTTTTGCTTGATATCGAAGCCCAGCTCACCTTCGAAGATGAAGCCGGTGTCGCCTTCAGCGCAGGACACGGTCACGCCCTGGCCGTCTTTCAACAGTTGGGTGGCGTTACCGCAACCGACCACTGCCGGAATCCCCAGCTCGCGGGCGATGATCGCCGCGTGGCAGGTACGCCCGCCACGGTTGGTGACGATGGCGCTGGCGCGCTTCATCACCGGTTCCCAGTCCGGGTCGGTCATGTCGGAGACCAGCACGTCGCCTGGCTGGACCTTGTCCATCTCGGACACGTCCTTGATGATCCGCACCTTGCCGGCGCCGATGCGCTGGCCGATGGCACGGCCTTCCACCAGCACGGTGCCGGTTTCTTTCAACAGGTAGCGTTCCATGACGTTGGCCGAGGTGCGGCTCTTCACGGTCTCAGGGCGGGCCTGGACGATGTATAGCTTGCCGTCGTCGCCGTCCTTGGCCCATTCGATGTCCATCGGGCACTTGTAGTGCTTCTCGATGATCATCGCTTGTTTGGCCAGTTCGCTGACTTCGGCGTCGGTCAGGCAGAAACGCGCGCGTTCGGCCTTGTCGACATCAACGGTTTTCACCGAGCGACCGGCCTTGGCCTCGTCGCCGTAGATCATCTTGATCGCCTTGCTGCCCAGGTTGCGGCGCAGGATGGCCGGGCGGCCGGCTTCAAGGGTGTGTTTGTGGACGTAGAATTCGTCCGGGTTCACCGCGCCTTGTACGACGGTTTCGCCGAGGCCGTAGGCGCCGGTGATGAACACCACGTCGCGGAAGCCCGATTCGGTGTCCAGGGTGAACATCACGCCGGCGGTGCCGGTTTCCGAACGCACCATGCGCTGCACACCGGCAGAGAGGGCCACCAGCTTGTGGTCGAAACCCTGGTGTACGCGGTAGGAAATAGCACGGTCGTTAAAGAGGGAGGCAAACACTTCCTTGGCTGCGCGGATCACGTTTTCCACGCCGCGGATGTTCAGGAAGGTTTCCTGCTGACCGGCAAAGGAGGCGTCCGGCAGGTCTTCGGCGGTGGCCGAGGAGCGCACGGCGACAGCCATGTCGGGGTTACCGGCCGACAGCGTGGCAAACGCGGTGCGGATCTCGGCGTTGAGCTTCTCGGGGAACTCGGCTTCCATGATCCATTGACGGATCTGGGCGCCAGTCTTGGCCAGGGCGTTGACGTCATCGACGTCCAGCGCATCGAGGGCGGCATGGATCTGATCGTTGAGGCCGCTCAACTCGAGGAAATCACGGTAAGCCTGGGCGGTGGTGGCAAAACCACCTGGCACCGATACACCGGCGCCCGCAAGATTACTGATCATCTCGCCCAGGGATGCGTTCTTGCCCCCTACGTGCTCTACATCATGGACGCCGAGCTTATCGAGGGAAACTACGTACTCTACCAAGGTGATCTCTCCACTTTCTGTGTTGGAAAAGCTCAGGACGCCGGCGGCTCAGTAGGAGCGGTTACCGGCGTTTGTGGCCTGGACCTGGAAAATAAGTGAGAATGCGGCCCACTGCGGGACGGCAAAATCGCGCCTATCATATCCAAGATTCGTCATCAGCTTAAGGCCCAAGGCTCAAATGAAACGATCTGCTTTCTTTATCTCCGACGGCACCGGCATTACAGCCGAAACCCTGGGTCAAAGCCTGCTGGCGCAGTTCGAAAACATTACCTTCAGCAAATTCACGCGACCCTATATCGATAGCGTGGATAAAGCGCGAGCCATGGTACAACAAATCAATCTGGCGGCCGAAAAAGACGGATTTCGTCCGATCATTTTCGACACCATCGTCAATCAGGACATTCGTGAGATCCTCGCCACCTCCAATGGTTTCATGATCGACATCTTCTCTACCTTCCTGGCGCCGCTGGAACAAGAGTTAAGTGAACATTCGTCATACTCTGTCGGAAAATCTCACTCCATTGGCCATAACTCCAACTATATGGAGCGGATCGAGGCGGTGAACTTCGCCCTCGACAACGACGACGGCGCCCGCACCCACTACTACGACAAGGCTGATTTGATCCTGGTGGGCGTGTCCCGCTGCGGCAAGACGCCGACCTGCCTTTATATGGCCATGCAGTTCGGGATTCGCGCGGCCAACTACCCGCTGACCGAAGACGACATGGAGCACCTGACGCTGCCGAGCGCCCTGCGCGCGCACCAGCACAAGCTGTTCGGGCTGACCATCGACCCGGACCGCCTGACGGCGATTCGCAACGAGCGCAAGCCCAATAGCCGTTACTCCAGCTATGCGCAGTGCGAATTTGAAGTGCGGGAGGTGGAAAATCTGTTCCGCCGGGAAAATATTGCGCACATCAATTCCACGCATTTTTCGGTGGAAGAGATTTCGGCGAAGATTCTGGTGGAGAAAGGGGTGGAGCGGCGGTTCAAGTAACTCCGCGCGCTGGCCAAGGTGCTTGTGTGGCGAGGGAGCTTCTGTGGCGAGGGAGCTTGCTCCCGCTCGACTGCGCAGCAGTCGCAAACCAGACGACTGGTATTTAGTGAATGGCTTTGGGGCTGCTTCGCAGCCCAGCGGGAGCAAGCTCCCTCGCCACAGGGGCCATGTTCACAACAAGCTGTTGGTTCACAGATGAAACCGCCCCCCACCCTGCCCCAGCGCCGTCGCCAGCGCATCGAACCCATCCAGCAGCAACTGATCATCCCCCGACGTATTGCAGATGCTCGCCCGAATGAATTGCGGCACCGCCGTCTGCCCCACCGCGAACGCTTCGGCTGTCGCAATCAGGTAATTGTTCTGCTTTAACTCCGCTTCGATTTCCGACGCGCGCCATGGCTCCGGGACTTCGATCCAGAAGTGCGGGCTGTTCAGGTGAGTGCGGTACTCCAGCCCGATCAACAAACCTTCCACCAGTGCCTTGCGGCGGCTGATTTCCTGGATCTGCTGCTGCAACAGGTGTTCCGCCGTGCCGTTTTCGATCCACTGGGTCGCCAGTTCCAGGGTGACCGGCGTGGCCATCCAGCAGGTGGAACGCAAGGCCGCAGAAATCCGGCTGACCAGCGCCGGCGGTGCATGCACGTACCCAACCCGCAAGCCTGCCGATACCGCCTTGCTCAGGCTGCTGATCAGAATCGTACGCTCCGGAGCAAAATGACTCAGGGGCGGCGGACGGTCTTCCACCAGCACACCGTGGGCCTCGTCCTCAAGAATCAGCAGGTTGTGTTCCCGACAGACCTTCACCAATGCCTCACGGCGCGGGACCGACAGCACCGCCGTCGTAGGATTCTGGATGGTCGGCGTGCAGTACAACGCCGACACCCGGTGATTGCGGCAGACTTCATCCAGCGCCCCCGGCAGCAGCCCTTCTTCATCCATTTCCAGGCCGATCAGGCGGATGCCCAGCATGCGCGCGGCGGTGATCAGCCCCGGATAGGTCAACTGTTCGGTCACCACCGTATCGCCGGCTCGCAACAGCGCCATCATTGCGCAGAGCAACCCATGCTGGCCGCCGTTCACGCAAATCACCTGCTCGGGAATCGGGTGGAAATCCCGCTGCACCAGCCACTGCGCACCCGCCGCCCGGTAACGCGGCAGCCCGGCATCCGGGGTGTAGGCACTGATGTCCTGCAAGAACTTGGCGTTGTTCGCCAGCGTCTGGAAGCTCTGGGCCAGGAACGTGGTCTCCTGCCCGGGGATGTGCATGTTGCGGCTCATATCAAAGTATTGCCGCGGCTCGTCGCTGAAGTTGCGAAAGCCTTCATCCCGCTGGCGCTCCATCCCACGCTTGCGTACGAAAGTGCCGTCGCCGACCCGCGCCACTACCAGCCCCAGGCGTTCCAGCTCACCGTAGGCGCGGCTGATGGTGCCAATGGTGACCCCCAGATTGTCGGAAAGCACCCGATGAGGCGGCAGTTTTCTTCCCGGTTCAATCAAGCCTTCAAGGATGCCTCGCTCCATGACATCGGACAGGCGCTTGTACTTCACGCCCTGCCCGTTGGAGAGTCCTTCTCGCATAATTGACACCATGTCAATATTTGTTTTGACAGCCATCATTCGCCCTAATAGTGTGCTTTTACGGGTTCAATCACCGAATCATGGCACTCAATATAGAGGTCAATTCGGTCTCATGGAAGCAATGTCACGATGCCAATGTCCGCCGTTCTCGAAAATGCTGAAAAAACAAAAACTCACAAGCAGTGGTTGGCCGGGCTGATTACCAGTGTGATGTTCCTGATCGTGTGTCTCAGCTGGGGCACTACCTGGCTGGGCATCAAGATCGCCGTGGAAAGCGTGCCACCGCTGACCTCCGCCGGGCTGCGGTTCCTGATCGCGTTTCCGCTGTTCCTGTGTTTCGCCTGGGTGCGCCGCGAGCCGATCCTGTTTCCCCGGGAAAGCCGCTGGTTCTTCGTGTTTGTGACGCTGTCCTACTTCAGCGTTCCGTATTACCTGCTCAACTACGGCGAAATGCATGTCTCGTCCGGCCTCACCGCGCTGCTGTTCAGCTGCATGCCGGTGTTTATCCTGATTTTCTCCGCGCTGTTCCTGCGCGAGCGCATCTACTTTTCCCAGGTGATCGGCATCGCCATCGGGTTCGGCAGCCTGTACATGATCATCAAGAGCCAGGGCCTGCACCTGGACCACGCCGAGTTCTTCGGCGTGCTGGCGATCCTCGCCGCCGCGATCATGCACGCCTTGTGCTACGTGATTACCAAGAAACAAGGCAGTGCCATCAGCGTTATCACCTACAACACGCTGCCCATCGGCATCGCCGGGTTGATGCTGTTTGTCGCCGGGCTGTGGTTTGAAACCCCGACCTTTGAAGACATCACCCTGCGTTCCTGGAGTGCGCTGTTCTACCTCGGGCTGGTGGCCTCGGTGGGCGGCTTTATCGTGTATTTCATGCTGCTCAAGCGCCTGAGCCCGATCATTTTGTCCTTCGTGTTCATCATCTTCCCGGTGTTCGCGGTGATCATCGGGGCCTGGTACGAGGGCGTGCAGATTTCCAGGGACCTGATGATGTATTCGGCGATCCTGCTGGCCGGCTTTGCCATCACCAAGCTGCCCATCGAAAAGCTCCTGGCGAAGAAAAACTGAGATGAAGGTCCTGAGCCCAAGCGCACTGGAGCAGATCTACGCCCACGCCGACCGCAGCTACCCCGAGGAATGCTGCGGTTTCGTTTTCGCCGATGGCAGCGTGTACCTGGGCAGCAACATCCAGAACGAGCTGCACAGCAAGAACCCGGATATGTATTCACGCAGCGCCGCCAACGGCTACACCTTTTCGGTGGCCGACACGCTGATGATGAACAAGGCGTTTCGCAGTGATAACCCGGTGGTGGTGATCTACCACTCCCACCCTGACGTCGGCGCGTATTTCAGCGACGAAGACCAGGACAAGGCCCTTTTCATGGGCGAGCCGATCTACCCCGTAAGCTACCTGGTGGTGGATGTTCGCCAGGGCAAGACCCAAGGTTCCAAGCTGTTTGCCTGGGATGGCAAACACTTCGCCCAAAAACCCTTCAACGACCTGCAAACGGAGTTGTGCATGAACGCTGTCTCTTTCCCCGACATCCTGGTCCGCGTGGCCAAGCTGCCAGCATCGACCCTCGAGGGTGCCGGATCGACATTGCGCGAAGTCATTGAAAACCTCTGCATCGAGCACCCGCAATTGCGGGCGCACCTGCTCTACGAGAACAACCAGCTCAAGGAACACTTCCTGTTCACCGCCGAAGAGGAACTGATCGACGCCAACGACCGGTTGCCCGAAAAAGCCAAAATCGAAGTGCTGCTGGCCACCTCCGGCGGCATGGACGTCGACCAACTGAGCAACGAAGAAGTGCAGCGCTACGTGCGCCACATCACCCTGCCCGGCGTCGGCCGCGAAGGCCAGTTGAACCTGAAGAAAGCCCGCGTGCTGATCATCGGCACCGGCGGCCTCGGTTCGCCCATCAGCCTGTACCTGGCGGCAGCCGGCATCGGCACCCTGGGGCTGGTGGATTTCGACGTGGTGGAAAGCAGCAACCTGCAACGCCAGATCGTCCACGGCAACAGCACCCTGGGCCTGCCCAAGGTCGAGTCCGCCAAGCAGCGCTTGCAGGACCTCAACAGCCACATCCAGATCAACACCTACGACACCGCCTTCAACACCGACAACGCCCTGGAACTGGTGGGCGCCTATGACCTGGTGATCGACGGCACCGACAATTTCGAAACCCGCTACCTGGTCAACGACGCTTGCGTGCAGTTGGGCAAGCCGTTGGTGTACGGCGCCATCTACCGCTTCGACGGGCAGATCAGCGTGCTCAACTATAAAGGCGGGCCGTGCTATCGCTGCCTGTTTCCCCAGGCACCACCGGCGGAACTGGCGCCCAACTGCAGCGCCGGCGGGGTCATCGGCGTATTACCCGGGGTGGTCGGGATGATCCAGGCCACCGAGGCGATCAAGCTGCTGATCGGCATTGGCGAACCACTCTCGGGCCGGCTGATGCGCTTTGATGCGCTGGCGATGAAGTTCAGCGAGATCCGCTTCAAGCGCCGCGCCGACTGCCCTTGCTGCTCGGAACTGCGCCACAGCCAAACCATCGCCCCCGCCGTCTGCGCCGACGCCCTGCCAAGCCAACCTTCCCTGGCCGAAGAACGCTACATCAAGCCGCGGGTGCTCAAGCAACTGCTCGAGCAACACAGCAAGGCCGACGTACTGCTGGATGTGCGGGACGCCAGCGAGCTGGAAGTGTGCAAGTTGCCGGGGGTGGTGCACATCCCGCTGGCCGAGCTCGACGGGCAACTCGCCAACCTCAGCCGCGACAACACGCACTACCTCATCTGCTACGCCGGGACCCGCGCGGAGCAAGCCGCCAGCACCTTGCTGGCCGCCGGATTCGCCAACACCAAAGTACTGCAAGGTGGCATGAAACACTGGGTTCGCGACGTCGAACCCGACATGCCTTTGTACTGATCAGCGGCCATGGGCTCTTACTTGATGTTGCATAACTCGATACTCGACGCCATTGGCCAAACGCCCATCGTGCGCCTGGAACAGTTTTCCGAAGACCTCGGCATCGAGGTCTACGCCAAGCTGGAATCCCTCAACCCCGGCGGAAGCCACAAGGCACGCATCGCCCTGGGCATGATCCTCGACGCCGAGCGCCGGGGCATTCTGATTCGTGGCTCAGGGCAAACCATCATTGAGCCCAGCGGCGGCAACACCGGCATCGGCCTGGTGATGGCCGGTAACGTGCTGGGCTATAAAGTGGTGCTGGTGATCCCCGACAACTACAGCCCCGAGAAGCAGAAACTGCTGCGCCTGTACGGCGCCAGGGTGGTGCTGTCGGACAGCCGCCTGGGCAACAATTCCCACGGCGAAAAGTGCATGGAGCTGCAGCTGGAAAACCCCAGCTACGTGATGCTCAACCAGCAGCGCAACGGCGCCAACCCGCAGACCCACCGTGACACCACCGCCCGGGAAATCATCCGCGCCTTCGGCGAGCTGCGTGTGGACTACTTCGTCAGCGGCATCGGCACCGGGGGCCATATCACCGGCATCGGCGAAACCCTCAAGAGCACCTGGCCGGCGATCCGCGTGATGGGGGTGGAGCCGGAAGAGTGCGACCTGCTCAGCGACCGCCATGCGCCGCACCATATCCAGGGCCTGTCGATCGGCTTGATCCCGAGCATTCTCAACGTCGCGATCATTGACGGGATGCTCAAGGTTTCGCGCCAGGAATGCCTCGACATGATCAAACGCATCATGCACACCGACGCCATCAGCCTCGGGCTGTCGTCGGCCGCCAACATGGTAGCCATCGCCAAGCTGGCGCCGGAGCTGCCCACCGACACCGTCGTGCTGACCATGGTCTACGACAGTGCCGACAGCTATCTGCCCTGTTTTGAATAACAACTATTGCGGGGGTGCCTCCATGGGGGGCTTTATCGACATGCAACAACTGCACGATGAGTTGCTCACCCACCTCATCACCACGCTCACGCCTGCGCAGTTGAAGCAGCTGGAGGCGCATCTCGCGCCGCTGATCCAGGCGGCGGCCCAGGCGGTGGCCGAAGACCTGATCGCCTATGCCTGGCGCGACCCGGCGTCCCGTGGGCGCGGAGAGCTGATCCTGGAGTCCTACGCCTCGTTCAAGGCCGTGCTGTATTACCGCCTGGCCCACCTGGTGTGGAATTTCCCGGACAAGAACAACGGCGTGTTTTCCGCCATCGCCCTGAAGCTGAGCAACCAGGGCAAGATCCTGTCCGGCGCCGAAATTCACCCCGCGGCGCGGATCGGCCGGCGCTTTGTGCTGGACCACGGTTACGGCACGGTCATCGGTGAAACCTGCGAGATCGGCAACGACTGCTACATCCTCTGCGGCGTGACCCTCGGCGCCCGGGGCATCGCCAACAACCCGGACGGCAAGCGCCACCCGCGGCTGGGCAACAACGTGGAAGTCGGCTCCGGCGCACGGGTGCTCGGTTACGTGCTGATCGGCGACAACGTGTTCATCAGCCCGTCCTGCGTGATCACCCAGGACGTGCCGGCCGGCACCAAGGTCAAGGTGGTCAACCAGATCCAGTTGCAGAAAAACGATGAGTCGGACCACAGCAATTACCTCGGCGCGTTTGCCCTCGACGAACGCCTGCACGTGGTGGGCGAAGTCAACGCCAGCCACAAGGTGACGGTATTGGACGCTGACTTTCATCCCCTGCCCGGCCTGCTGCTGGAGCCGACAGTCAAGGAACGTCATCACCTGCAATTCCGCCTGCGGCACATCGAAACCAACGCCTACCCGCCGCGCCTGCCGCTGAACCTGAAAGTGACCGGGCCCGAATTTGAAATCACCCTGCTATCTCCTCCTGGCTTGAGCGCGATGGTTCGTCGCCTGCTGCAAGCCAGCCCACTGATCGTCGGAGGTTGAACATGTCCGTGCACACCATGGAAACCCTCGCGCTGTTCGACAGCGCGCCTTACCAGAATGCCTTCAGTGCGCGGGTGATTGCCGTCAGCGAACAGGGAATCGCCCTGGAGCACACGCTGTTCTACCCCACCGGCGGCGGCCAACCGGGGGACACCGGTCATTTCATCCTGCCCGACGGCAGCCGCGTCGACATCACCGGCACCGTGCGTGACCCGGTGCTGCGCTCGATCATCTGGCACCAGGTAGAACACTGCCCCGAGCAACTGGCCGCCGGGATGCAGGTAGACGCCAGCCTGGACTGGGAACGTCGCTACCGGCACATGAAAATGCACACCTGCCTGCACCTCCTGTGCTCGATCATCGACGCTCCGGTGACCGGTTGCAGTATCGGCGCCGACAAGGGCCGCCTGGATTTCGACCTGCCGGAAATGACCCTCGACAAAGAGACCATCACCCGTGACCTCAATGCCTTGATCGAACAGGCTCATGGGGTGAAAACCCTGTCCATGCCCGCCTCGGAGTATTCAACCCTGCTGCAGATCACTCGCACCCAGGCGGTGGCGCCACCGGTCATCCAGGGGGCAGTACGGGTTATTGAAATCGCCGGGATCGATATCCAGCCCTGCGGCGGCACCCATGTGACCAATACCGAGGAAATCGGCCGGGTGTTCTGCGAAAAAATCGAGAAGAAGAGCAAACACAATCGCAGGGTGATCCTGCGGTTTGAATAACCGCCGAGCGACGACCGGGGCGCCGACGCCCTAGTCGCCGTTCGTACAGGAAACTGACAGCAAATTTATGCGCTTGTAACATTCAGAAACGTACAATCCCGCCAGCAACGCCTCGTTGCCCCTGACTCGCGAAAACAGCGCATGCCCTTCTCGGTGGGTCATTCGTGCAGCAGCTAAGCTCACTCCCATCACGCCCCTGAACCTGAACGCTGCAGGAATGACTGCCTATGAAAAGAGTGTTCCGTCACTACATCCCTGCATCCACATTGCGCTTGCTACCCAACCGCTGGGATTTGGTCGCCCTGCCCCTGGTGATCGGCTTTTTACTGTTTTTCTCCATCACTGCACGGGAAACCTGGGCGCCTATCGCCACCCTGCAGAGTGAAGTGATCTCGCTGGACCCGGCCAACCTGCCGGAATACGCGATGCGCACCACGATGCGCATGCTGGCGGCGATGGTTGCAGCGCTGGTGTTCACCCTGTTGTACGGCACCCTGGCCGCCAAAAGTCGGCGCGCCGAGAAACTGCTGGTGCCCGTGCTCGACATCCTGCAATCAGTACCAGTGCTGGGTTACATCTCGTTCACAGTGACGTTCTTCCTGCTGCTGTTCCCCGGGCGTGTGCTCGGCGCGGAGTTCGCGGCCATCTTTGCGATTTTCACCAGCCAGGCCTGGAACATGACGTTCAGCTTCTACCAGTCGCTGCGCATGCTGCCCCATGACCTGGTGGAAGTGTCGACCAACCTGCGACTTTCCGGTTGGCAGCGGTTCTGGAAGCTCGACGTGCCCTTCGCCATGCCCGGGCTGGTGTGGAACATGATGATGAGCATGTCCGGCGGCTGGTTTTTCGTGGTCGCCTCCGAGGCCATTACCGTCGGCGACAAGACCATCACCTTGCCGGGCGTGGGCTCATACCTGGCCCTGGCGATTGCCCAGAAAGACCTGCACGCCGTGGGCTACGTGATCCTGGCGATGATTGTGGTCATCCTGATGTACGACCAGTTCCTGTTCCGCCCACTGGTGGCCTGGGCCGACAAGTTCCGCATGGAAACCACCGCCTCCCAGGGTGCCGCGCCGCAATCCTGGCTGCTGAACCTGATCCAGCGCACGCGCATCGTCCAGCGCATCCTGCGGCCTGTCACCCGCGCCATCAGCCGCATTGGCAACAAGCGCTTCAGCCTGGCGGGCGGTGCACTCAAGGCGCTGCCGGCAGAAACCCCGAAAGCGTCAAAAGTGATCGACTGGGTATGGGGCGCACTCATCGCGCTGCTGGCCGCTTATGCGCTGTACCACATCGTGCAGTACGTCGGCACCGAAGTGACCCTGGCCGAAGTCGGCCACGTATTTGTGCTGGGCTTCATCACGCTGCTGCGTGTGGCTGGCCTGATCCTGATCGCCTCGCTGATCTGGGTGCCGCTGGGCGTGATGATCGGCTTGCGCCCGGCCCTGGCGGAAAAGATCCAGCCGCTGGCGCAGTTCCTCGCGGCCTTCCCGGCGAACCTGCTGTTCCCGGTGTTCGTCATCGTGATCCTGCACTACAACCTCAACCCGGATATCTGGCTGAGCCCGCTGATTGTGCTGGGCACCCAGTGGTACATCCTGTTCAACGTGATCGCCGGAGCCAGCGCGTTCCCGAATGACTTCAAGGAAGCCGCCGCCAACTTCCGCATTCGCGGCTGGTTGTGGTGGCGCAAGGTGATGCTGCCGGGGATTTTCCCGTACTACGTCACCGGCGCGATTACCGCCTCGGGGGGTGCCTGGAACGCCAGTATCGTGTCCGAGTACGTGTCCTGGGGCCACGACAACGTGGTCGCCCACGGGCTGGGCGCCTACATCGCCCAGACCACCGCGGCCGGCGACTTCCCGAAGATCGCCCTGGGCGTGGTGGTGATGTCGATCTTCGTGGTGGCGTTCAACCGCGCTGTGTGGCGGCCGATGTACGCCATGGCTGAAAACAAACTTCGTCTGAATTGATGGGACTCGCTGTGATGACTACCTATACCGAGCATGCCGCCGACACTCCGGAAATCTACTCGTTGAAAAACGTGAACCGGGTGTTCGGCAAAGGTAAAGACGAGCTGCAAGTCCTCAGCGGCGTGAACTTGAGCCTGCACGAAGGCGAGATTGTCGGCATGCTCGGCCGGTCCGGCTCGGGCAAGTCGACCTTGCTGCGCATCATCGCCGGGCTGATTCAGCCGTCGTCGGGCGAAGTGCGCTACAACGGCGCGCCGCTCAAGGGCCCGGCCGAAGGCGTGGCCATGGTGTTCCAGACCTTCGCGCTGTTCCCGTGGCTGACCGTGCTGGAAAACGTCGAGGCCGGCCTGCAAGCCTTGCAGGTCGAGCGCAAGGAAACCCGCAGGCGCGCCCTGGCGGCCATCGACCTGATCGGCCTGGACGGTTTTGAAAACGCCTACCCGCGCGAACTGTCCGGTGGCATGCGCCAACGTGTGGGTTTCGCCCGCGGACTGGTGGTCAACCCGACCCTGTTGCTGATGGACGAACCGTTCTCGGCGCTGGATGTACTCACCGCCGAAACCCTGCGCACCGACCTGCTGGATCTGTGGAGCGGCAAGCAACTGCCGATCAAGTCGATCCTGATCGTGACCCACAACATCGAAGAAGCCGTGCTGATGTGCGACCGCATCCTGGTGCTGTCGTCCAACCCTGGCCGGGTGGTGGCCGAGATCAAGGTGCCGTTTGCACACCCGCGCAACCGCCTGGACCCGACCTTCCGGCAAATGGTCGACGACATCTACGCCCTGATGACCGACCGCCGCAGCGCCGACGCGAGCAGAGGTTTGCCTGAGCTGAAAATGGGCAGCCTGTTGCCGGAAGTCTCCACCAACCTGATGGCTGGCCTGATCGAAACCCTGGCCGCCGAGCCCTACAATGGCCACGCCGGCCTGCCGACCGTGGCTGAACGGCGTTTGCTGGAAGTCGACGATCTGTTCCCGGTGGCGGAGATGCTTGAGCATTTGGGCTTCGCCGAACTCAAGGGTGCCGATATCACCCTGACCGATGCCGGCAAACTGTTCGCCGACTACGGCACCCAGGAGCGTAAAACGCTGTTCGCCGAACACTTGATCCGCCACGTGCCATTGGCCGCGCGCATTCACCAGGTGTTGCTTGAGCGCAGCGGCCACCGGGCGCCACGGGTGCGCTTCGAGCAGGAACTGGAAGATTCGATGACGGAAGCCTTTGTGGAGAAAACCCTGGAAAGCGTGGTGGCCTGGGGGCGGTATGCGGAGATTTTCTCCTATGACGACCATACCGAGACGTTCAGCCTGGATGATGTGGAAGGCAGCATGTAGGTTTAATGTGGGAGCGGGCTTGCTCGCGAATGCGGAGTGTCAGCCAATGCATATATGGCTGATCCACCGCATTCGCGAGCAAGCCCGCTCCCACATTTGACCAGTGGTGTTCTTCAGATGACGAACAGGTCCACAAACCGGTTTACCGCAGTGGCCTCAAGCCGTGCCTGATCCTTGCACAGCGCAAAAATCTCGGCACTGCGCTGCGCGGTAAACCGGGTCGCCAGATTGGCCTTGAACTTGTCTTCCAGCAACGGAATGCCATCCACCCGACGGCGACGGTGGCCAATCGGGTATTCCACGGCCACTTGTTCGGTGCTGGAACCATCCTTGAAGAACACCTGCACCGCATTGGCGATGGAGCGCTTGTCGGCCTCCAGGTATTCGCGGCTGTAGCGCGGCTCCTCGACAATCACCATCTTTTCGCGCAGCTCATCGATGATCGGATGGGCCGCGTGGAATTCATCTTCGTATTGCTCGGCCACCAGGTTGCCAAACGCCAGCGGTACGGCGGTCATGTACTGGAGGCAATGATCGCGGTCCGCCGCGTTGGCCAACTGCCCGACCTTGGAGATGATCCGGATCGCCGATTCGTGGGTGGTGATCACAATCTTGTCGATCTCATGCAGGCGGTGCTTCACCTGTGGGTGCAGGGTGACTGCTGCCTCGCAGGCGGTTTGTGCGTGGAACTCGGCGGGGAAGCTGATCTTGAACAGCACGTTCTCCATCACATACGTGCCGTAGGGCTGCGACAGGCTGAAGGCGCGCTTGTCTTCGGGCTTGAGCGCCAGGTCCTTGTTGGTGTGGCTGAACAGCACGTCATAGAAGCCCCACTGCGGCGCGCTCAACACACCGGGAATGCCCATCTCGCCGCGCATGGCGATATCCGCCAGGCGCACCCCGCGACTCGACGCATCCCCCGCCGCCCACGACTTGCGCGAGCCGGCGTTCGGCGCATGACGATAAGTACGCAATGCCTGGCCATCGACAAACGCCTGGGACAGGGCCGACAGCAGTTGCTCACGGTTGGCGCCCATCAGCTTGGCGGTGACGGCGGTGGAGGCGACTTTCACCAGCAGCACGTGGTCAAGGCCGACACGGTTGAAGGAGTTTTCCAGGGCAATCACACCCTGGATTTCGTGGGCCATGATCATCGCCTCAAGCACTGCCCGCACGGTCAGCGGTGCTTCGCCGTTGGCCAGGCGTTTTTGCGAGAGATGGTCGGCGACCGCGAGGATGCCACCGAGGTTATCGGAAGGGTGACCCCATTCGGCGGCAAGCCAGGTGTCGTTGTAGTCGAGCCAGCGCACGATGCAGCCGATGTCCCATGCGGCCTTGACCGGGTCCAGGCGGAACGAGGTGCCCGGCACCCGTGCGCCGAACGGCACCACCGTGCCTTCCACGATCGGCCCCAGGTGCTTGGTGCACTCCGGGAAACGCAGGGCCAGCAGGCCGCAACCGAGGGTGTCCATCAGGCAGTTGCGGGCGGTGTCCAAGGCATCGCGGGATTCGATCCTGAAGTTAAGGACGTAGTCGGCGATGTCCTGCAGGACCTGGTCGTAGTCGGGGCGGTTGTTCTGGTCGACGTTGGCGCTCATGGCAGTACTCCAAAGTGGGTTAGGTGTGGTCCATCCTCAGGGTCAGGGTTGAAGTTTTATAAAAGGCAGGTCTTGGTGCCTGCCTGTGATCGTTCCCACGCTCTGCGTGGGAATGCCGCCTTGGACGCTCCGCGTCCCGTACGGCGCAAGGTTAGAAAGCATCGCCGGGTACGCGCACGAACCCTTCCATCAAAACCCGCGCACTGCGGCTCATGATGGCTTTTTTCACGACCCATTCACCGTTGACCTGGCTGGCCTCGGCGCCTACGCGCAACGTCCCGGAGGGATGCCCGAACCGCACTGCATTACGCTCCACGCCGCCCGCCGCCAAATTCACCAGCGTGCCGGAAATCGCCGCCGCCGTGCCAATCGCCACCGCCGCCGTGCCCATCATTGCGTGGTGCAATTTGCCCATGGACAGCGCCCGCACCAGCAGGTCGACATCACCCGCCCTGATCGCCTTGCCGCTGGACGCCACGTAGTCCGCAGGCCGCGCCACAAACGCCACCTTCGGCGTGTGCTGACGCTGGGCCGCTTCGTCCAGGTGTTTGATCAAGCCCATGCGCAGCGCACCATGGGCGCGGATGGTTTCAAACATCGCCAGGGCCTTGGGGTCGCCATTGATCGCGCCCTGCAACTCGGTACCGGTGTAACCCAGGTCCTGGGCGTTGATGAAGATGGTGGGAATCCCGGCGTTGATCAGCGTCGCCTTGAATGTGCCGACACCCGGCACGTCCAGGTCATCCACCAGGTTGCCGGTAGGGAACATCGAGCCACCGCCGCCCTCTTCTTCCGCCGCCGGGTCCATGAATTCCAGCTGCACCTCGGCGGCCGGGAAGGTCACGCCGTCGAGTTCGAAGTCGCCGGTTTCCTGCACCGCACCGTCGGTGATCGGTACGTGAGCGATGATGGTCTTGGCGATATTCGCCTGCCACACCCGCACCACGGCCACGCCGTTGTGCGGAATGCGCGCGGCATCTACCAGGCCGGCGCTGATGGCGAACGAACCCACCGCCGCCGACAGGTTGCCGCAGTTGCCGCTCCAGTCCACGAACGGTTTGTCGATGGACACCTGGCCGAACAGGTAATCCACGTCGTGATCGGCGCGGGTACTTTTGGCCAGGATCACGGTTTTGCTGGTGCTGGAAGTCGCGCCGCCCATGCCGTCGATTTGCTTGTCATACGGGTCGGGGCTGCCGATCACCCGCAACAACAACGCATCCCGCGCCGCGCCCGGCACCTGGGCCGACTCGGGCAAATCCTTGAGGCTGAAAAACACGCCTTTACTGGTGCCGCCACGCATGTAGGTGGCGGGAATCTTGATCTGCGGTACGTGTGCCATGGTGGTCCTCATGGGCCGGGGCGTTGGCCCCGGCCGCAGTTGTCAGGCAGTTACAGCCGATTCCAGGAAGTCCTGGGCAAAACGTTGCAACACGCCGCCCGCCTCGTAGATCGACACTTCTTCAGCCGTGTCCAGGCGGCAGGTCACCGGCACCTCGACACGCTCGCCGTTCTTGCGGTTGATCAGCAACGTCAGTTGCGCACGCGGGGTGCGTTCGCCGATCACGTCGTAGGTTTCAGTGCCGTCGATCTTCAGGGTCTTGCGGTCGGTGCCCGGCAGGAACTCCAGCGGCAGCACGCCCATGCCCACCAGGTTGGTGCGGTGGATGCGCTCGAAACCTTCGGCGGCAATCGCTTCAACACCGGCCAGGCGTACGCCCTTGGCCGCCCAGTCACGGGACGAACCCTGGCCGTAGTCGGCGCCGGCAATGATGATCAGCGGCTGCTTGCGCTCCATGTAGGTTTCGATGGCTTCCCACATGCGCGTGACCTTGCCTTCCGGCTCCAGGCGCGCCAGCGAACCCTGCTTGACCTTACCGTCTTCAACCACCATTTCATTGAACAGTTTCGGGTTGGCGAAGGTGGCGCGCTGCGCGGTCAAGTGGTCGCCACGATGGGTCGCGTAAGAGTTGAAGTCGACTTCCGGCAGGCCCATTTTCGCCAGGTATTCGCCGGCGGCGCTGCCCGGCATGATCGCGTTGGACGGCGACAGGTGATCGGTAGTGATGTTGTCCGGCAGCACCGCCAGCGGGCGCATGCCCTTGAGCGGACGTGCACCGGCCAGGGCACCTTCCCAGTACGGGGGGCGACGGATGTAGGTGCTCTGCGGGCGCCAGTCGTACAGCGGCGTGACCTTCGGGCCGGTGTCTTCGTGGATCGCGAACATCGGGATGTACACCTGGCGAAACTGCTCCGGCTTGACCGACGCCTTGACCACCGCGTCGATTTCTTCGTCGCTTGGCCAGATGTCCTTGAGGCGGATTTCCTTGCCGTTGGCGTCCAGGCCCAGCACGTCTTTTTCGATGTCGAAACGGATGGTGCCGGCAATCGCATAGGCCACCACCAGCGGCGGCGACGCGAGGAACGCTTGCTTGGCGTACGGGTGGATACGGCCGTCGAAGTTGCGGTTACCCGAAAGCACGGCGGTGGCGTACAGGTCGCGGTCGATGATCTCTTGCTGGATCACCGGGTCGAGTGCGCCGGACATGCCGTTGCAGGTGGTGCAGGCGAACGCCACCACGCCAAAACCGAGCTGCTCCAGTTCGGTGGTCAGCCCGGCTTCGTCGAGGTACATCGCGACGGTTTTCGAACCCGGTGCCAGGGACGACTTGACCCACGGCTTGCGGGCCAGGCCGAGCTTGTTGGCATTGCGTGCCAGCAGGCCGGCGGCAATCACGTTGCGCGGGTTGCTGGTGTTGGTGCAACTGGTGATGGCGGCGATGATCACCGCGCCGTCGGGCATTTGCCCCGGCACGTCATCCCACTGGCCAGAGATGCCCTTGGCCGCCAGGTCGCTGGTGGCGACGCGGGCGTGGGGGTTGCTCGGGCCGGCCATGTTGCGCACCACCGAGGACAAATCGAAGCTCAGGCCACGCTCGTATTGCGCGCCCTTGAGGTCGTCCGCCCACAGGCCGGTGTGGCGAGCGTACTGCTCCACCAGGGTGACTTGCTCGTCTTCACGGCCGGTGAGCTTCAGGTAGGCGATGGTCTGTTGGTCGATGTAAAACATCGCGGCGGTGGCGCCGTATTCCGGGGCCATGTTGGAAATGGTGGCACGGTCGCCCAGGGTCAGCGCCGAAGCACCTTCACCGAAGAACTCCAGCCACGCACCGACGACCTTCTGCTTGCGCAGGAACTCGGTCAGCGCCAGCACCATGTCGGTGGCGGTGATGCCCGGTTGCAGCTTGCCCGTCAGCTCCACGCCAACACTTTCCGGCAGGCGCATCCACGAGGCGCGGCCGAGCATCACGCTCTCTGCTTCAAGGCCGCCAACGCCGATGGCGATCACGCCCAAGGCATCAACGTGAGGCGTGTGGCTGTCGGTGCCGACGCAGGTATCCGGGAAGGCCACGCCGTCACGTACCTGGATCACCGGAGACATTTTCTCCAGGTTGATCTGGTGCATGATGCCGTTGCCCGGCGGGATCACGTCGACGTTCTTGAAGGCCTTTTTGGTCCATTCGATAAAGTGGAAACGGTCTTCGTTGCGACGGTCTTCGATGGCGCGGTTTTTCTCGAACGCCTGCGGGTCAAAACCACCGGCTTCGACGGCCAGGGAGTGGTCGACGATCAGTTGGGTCGGCACCACCGGGTTGACCTGGGCCGGGTCACCGCCTTGCAGGGCGATGGCGTCGCGCAGGCCGGCAAGGTCCACCAGAGCGGTCTGGCCCAGGATGTCGTGGCACACCACTCGGGCCGGGAACCACGGGAAGTCGAGGTCGCGTTTGCGCTCGATCAGTTGGCTCAGGGACGCGTTGAGGGTCGCCTGGTCACAGCGACGCACCAGGTTTTCCGCGAGCACGCGGGAGGTGTACGGCAGTGTGGCGTAGGCGCCGGGGGTGATTGCATCGACTGCCGCGCGGGCGTCAAAGAAATCGAGGCGGCTGCCGGGGAGCGGTTTGCGGTGTTCAGTGTTCATCGTCAGGACTCGGTCACGGTAGTTGCAAAAGGAAGAACCGTTGCTGATCCAAGGTGGAATGCGATCAAAATGTGGGAGCGGGCTTGCTCGCGAAAGCGGTGTGTCATGCAACACACATGGCGACTGTCACACCGCCTTCGCGAGCAAGCCCGCTCCCACATTTTTGATCCGGTTTCACCTCAAGATCAGCGGTTTCTCCACTCAGCGACGTTCGATTGGCACGAACTTGCGCTGCTCAACGCCGATGTACTCGGCGCTCGGACGGATGATGCGGTTGTTGGCTCGCTGCTCGAACACGTGAGCTGCCCATCCTGTCAGCCGCGAGCAGACGAAAATCGGGGTGAACAGCTTCGTCGGGATGCCCATGAAGTGGTACGCCGAGGCATGGTAGAAGTCGGCGTTGGGGAACAGTTTCTTCTGCTCCCACATGGTCTTGTCGATGGCTTCGGAAACCGGGAACAACACGGTGTCGCCCACTTCGTCCGCGAGTTTTTTCGACCAACCCTTGATCACCTCGTTACGCGGGTCGCTGTCTTTATAGATCGCGTGGCCAAAGCCCATGATCTTGTCCTTGCGCGCCAGCATGCCGAGGGTGCCTTCCACCGCTTCCTGGGCGGAAGAGAAACGCTCGATCATCTCCATCGCCGCTTCATTGGCGCCGCCGTGCAGCGGGCCGCGCAGGGAGCCGATCGCGGCGGTGACGCAGGAATACAGGTCCGACAGGGTCGACGCACACACGCGGGCGGTGAAGGTCGAGGCGTTGAATTCGTGCTCGGCGTAGAGAATCAGCGACACGTTCATCACCTTGACGTGCAAGTCGCTGGGCTTCTTGTCGTGCAGCAGGTGCAGGAAGTGCCCGCCGATGCTCGGCTCGTCGGTCACGCAGTTGATGCGCTGGCCGTCGTGGCTGAAGCGGTACCAGTAGCACATGATCGCCGGGAACGCGGCCAGCAGGCGGTCGGTCACGTCGCGCTGCACGCTGAAGTCTTTCTCCGGCTCGATATTGCCCAGGAACGAGCAACCGGTGCGCATCACGTCCATCGGATGCGCGTCGGCGGGGATGCGTTCCAGCACTTCTTTCAGCGCCTGGGGCAGGTCGCGCAGTTTGCCGAGCTTGGCGGTGTAGGCGGCCAGTTCGGCTTTGGTCGGCAGTTCGCCGTAGAGCAGCAGGTAGGCGACTTCTTCAAACTGGGCATCGGCGGCGAGTTCGCGCACGTCGTAGCCGCGATAGGTCAAGCCGGCACCGGCCTGGCCCACGGTGGACAGTGCGGTTTGCCCGGCAACCTGGCCACGCAGGCCAGCTCCACTGAGTACTTTTGCTTCGGCCATGGTTATCTCCAATCTTGTAGTTATTAGTGAGGCGCTCGCGTTACTTCTTGGCGGCGAACAGCGCGTCGAGCTTCTGCTCGAAGGTGTGGTAGTCGATGCGATCGTAAAGCTCCATACGGGTTTGCATGGTGTCGATCACGTTCTGCTGGGTGCCGTCGCGACGGATCGCGGTGTAGACGTTCTCGGCGGCCTTGTTCATGGCGCGGAAGGCCGAGAGCGGGTACAGGACGATGGAAACATCCGCAGATTTCAGTTGATCGACGGTATAGAGAGGTGTCGCACCGAATTCGGTGATGTTGGCCAGGATCGGCGCTTTCACGCGAGAGGCGAACAGCTTGTACATCTCAAGCTCAGTGATGGCTTCCGGGAACACCATGTCGGCACCGGCCTCGATGCAGGCGGCCGCACGTTCCAGGGCGGATTCCAAACCTTCCACGGCCAGTGCATCGGTGCGGGCCATGATCACGAAGCTGTCATCGGTACGCGCATCCACCGCAGCCTTGATGCGGTCGACCATTTCCTGCTGGGACACGATTTCTTTGTTCGGGCGATGGCCGCAACGCTTGGCGCCCACCTGGTCTTCGATATGGATCGCCGCCGCGCCGAACTTGATCATCGACTTGACGGTGCGCGCCACGTTGAACGCGGAGGAGCCGAAACCGGTGTCCACGTCCACCAGCAGCGGCAGGTCGCACACGTCGGTGATGCGGCGCACGTCCGTCAGCACGTCATCCAGGCCGGTGATGCCCAGGTCCGGCACACCGAGGGAGCCGGCAGCCACCCCGCCACCCGACAGGTAGATCGCCTTGAAGCCGGCGCGCTTGGCCAGCAGCGCATGGTTGGCGTTGATCGCGCCGACTACCTGCAACGGGTGCTCGCTGGCAACCGCGTCACGGAAACGCTGGCCTGGAGTGGTGTTGTTATTGGAACTCATGACTCACCTCGTGATTGGGGAGCGCCGTCCGGGAAGTGACGGGCAATGTTGCGTTTGGAGGCACCGATATGCCGGCGCATCAACAACTCGGCCAGTTCACCGTCGCGATCGGCAATCGCGTCAAGAATGCGGTGATGCTCGGCAAAGGCCTGGCGTGGACGATTGGGGGTGGCGGAGAATTGGATGCGGTACATGCGCACCAACTGATACAGCTCGCCGCACAACATTTGGGTCAGGGTGCGATTACCGGCGCCTTGAATTATCCGGTAATGAAAATCGAAGTCGCCTTCCTGCTGGTAGTAGCCGACACCGGCCTGGAAGGCCGCATCGCGCTCGTGGGTGTGCAACACCTGGCGCAGCTCTTCGATCTCGGCGTCGGTCATGCGCTCGGCGGCCAGGCGGCAGGCCATGCCTTCCAGGGATTCGCGGATTTCGTAGAGTTCGATCAGTTCTTCATGGCTCAACGAGACCACTCGCGCGCCCACATGGGGGATGCGCACCAGCAGGCGCTGGCCTTCCAGGCGATGAATCGCCTCGCGCAGCGGGCCACGGCTGATGCCATAGGTGCGCGCCAGTTCCGGCTCGGAGATCTTGCTGCCGGGGGCGATTTCGCCCTTGACGATGGCGGCCTGGATACGCCGGAAGACGTTCTCGGACATGGTCTGGGAATCGTCTTGGGCCATCACTGGGGTTTCCAGTTGATCCAGCATATTGTCGACACCTTTAAAAGCAATGCCGCAAAAACTAGCCAATCAGCCCCGGATAGTCAAAGAATAAATACACATTGTCGACAATCGTCTAATAACCCGCCTTGCACTCTATCGGGGCATGGCCGGCTGCCAGCGCTGGCGCCAGAAAACCTTCATGTTAGAATGCCGGCCACTTTTGCCTCACATCCCTGGATGAAAAGGCGCACGAGGGAGCTTGCGCAGCAATGCCAGTCGCCTTGAATTGAACATCGCACTGCACCGCGTCAGGATTTATGAGACTCAAGCCCTTCCCCCTTTTGCTTCTACTGTTTATCCCGGGCCTTGGCGTTGCTGCCGAGAAGACCGTTTATGGACTCAATGAATACGCCAAGTTGGCCGGCATTGACCTGGAAGTGGCCGCCAAGCTCGACACCGGGGCCAAGACCGCGTCCTTGAGCGCCCGCGACATCAAGCGCTTCAAGCGCAACGGCGAGTCCTGGGTGCGCTTCTACCTGGCCATCGACACCGCACACTCCCACCCCATCGAGCGCCCCCTGGCCCGCGTGAGCAAGATCAAGCGCCGCGCCGGTGACTACGACCCCGATGAAGACAAGAACTACACCGCCCGTCCAGTCATCGCCCTGGACATCTGCATGGGCACCGCTTTACGCAGTATCGAAGTGAACTTGACTGACCGCAGCGCCTTCCAATACCCGCTGCTGATCGGCTCCGAAGCGCTGAAACGCTTTGATGCGCTGGTCGACCCCAGTCTTAAATACGCGGCGGGCAAACCTGCCTGCGCCTCCGACGCTCATACCGCTGAGTAATTTGAATGCGCTCTCTTAATCTGCACCTGAAAATCCTGATCGCCGTTTTGGTGGTCTTGGGCATTTCGGTCACCGCCTATCAGATTTTCGTGCTGGGGATTCCCGTCACCGAGGACGCCACCGACGACCTGTGGAACATCGACGCCAAGGTCGAGTTCGTCGCCAGCGCCAAGGACCCGGTGAAAATCCAGATGTTCGTGCCGCCCCTGAGCCGCGACTTCGTCAGCCTGAATGAAAGCTTTATCTCGAATAACTACGGCGTCAGCGTCAATCGCCTCGACGGCAACCGCAAGGTCACCTGGTCGGCACGCCGGGCCAAGGGCAACCAGACCCTCTACTACCGCCTGGTGCTGACCAAGCGTTACAGCGGTGAAAAGGTCAAGGTCAAGGGCCCGACCTTCCGCGACAGCATCGCCGTCGAAGGCCCGGAAAAAATCGCCGCCGAAGCCCTGCTGGCGCCGATCCGCCAGCACTCGGCCGACGTCGAGACCTTTATCAGCGAAGCCATCAAGCGCACCAACAACCTCAACGACGACAACGTGAAGCTGCTGCTGGCGGGCGACCCGTCGACGCCGCACAAGGCCAAGATCGTCGAGTTGCTGCTGTCTATCGCCCACGTGCCGGTGGAAAAGGTCCACACCATCCGCCTGGTGGCCGACCAGCCGCAAACCCCGGAACTCTGGCTGCGCAGCTTCAACGGCAATGACTGGCTGTACTTCAACCCCGACACCGGCGAACAAGGGCTGCCAGCCGACCGCCTGCTGTGGTGGACCGGTGATGAAAACCTGATCACCGTCGACGGCGGCAAGAAGGCCATGGTGACCTTCAGCCTCAACAACAGCGAAATGAACGCGATTCGCCTGGCCAAGCTGACGGACGAAAACACCGACGCCAACTTCCTCGAGTACTCGCTGTACGGCCTGCCGCTGCAAACCCAGCAGACCTTCATGATCATGGTGATGATCCCGATTGGCGTGCTGGTGATCCTGATCCTGCGCAACCTGATCGGCCTGCAGACCCTTGGCACGTTTACCCCGGTGCTGATTGCCCTGGCGTTCCGAGAGACACAGCTGGGCTTCGGGATTGTGCTGTTCACCATTATTACGGCGCTGGGGCTGTCGCTTCGGTCTTACCTGGAACACTTGAAGCTGCAGATGCTGCCGAGGCTCTCGGTGGTGCTGACCTTCGTGGTGGTGCTGATCGCCGCCATCAGTCTGTTCAGCCACAAGCTCGGCCTGGAGCGCGGGTTGTCGGTGGCACTGTTCCCGATGGTGATCCTGACCATGACCATCGAACGCCTGTCGATCACCTGGGAAGAACGCGGTGGCGGCCATGCGATGAAAGTCGCGATCGGCACGCTGTTCGCCGCTTCCCTGGCGCACATCATCATGAGCGTGCCGGAACTGATCTACTTCGTGTTCACCTTCCCGGCGATCCTGTTGATCCTGGTGGGCTTCATGCTGGCCATGGGTCGTTATCGCGGCTACCGCCTGACCGAACTGGTGCGTTTCAAGGCCTTCCTCAAGGCTGACTCGTAATGTTCGGCTTCTGGAAGACCTGGAAGGCCCTGGAAGCGCGGGGGATCATGGGCATCAACCGGCGAAATGCCGACTACGTGCTCAAGTACAACAAGCGCAGCCTGTATCCGATCGTCGATGACAAGATCATCACCAAGGAACGGGCCATGGCCGCCGGCATCCACGTGCCGGAAATGTACGGGGTCATTTCCACCGAGAAGGAAATCGACAAGCTCGACGAGATCATCGGCGGGCGCAGCGACTTCGTGATCAAGCCGGCCCAGGGCGCCGGTGGTGACGGTATCCTGGTGATCGCCGACCGTTTTGAAGGGCGCTATCGCACGGTCTCCGGCAAGATCATCAGCCATGAAGAAATCGAGCATCAGATTTCCAGCATCCTCACCGGCCTGTATTCCCTCGGCGGCCACCGTGACCGCGCGCTGATCGAATACCGGGTGGTGCCCGACCAGATCTTCAAGAGCATCAGCTACGAAGGCGTACCGGACATCCGCATCATTGTGCTGATGGGCTACCCGGTGATGGCCATGCTGCGCTTGCCCACCCGCCAGTCCGGCGGCAAGGCCAACCTGCACCAGGGCGCGATTGGCGTGGGTGTCGACCTCGCCACCGGCCTGACCCTGCGCGGCACCTGGCTGAACAACATCATCACCAAGCACCCCGACACCACCAATGCGGTGGACGGCGTGCAACTGCCCAACTGGGACGGTTTCATGAAGCTCGCCGCCGGCTGCTACGAGCTGTGCGGCCTGGGCTATATCGGCGTGGACATGGTGCTGGACCAGGAAAAGGGTCCGTTGATCCTGGAACTTAACGCTCGCCCGGGGCTGAACATCCAGATTGCCAACGACTGCGGCCTGACCTTGCGCACCCATGCCGTGGAGGCTCGACTGGAAGAGCTGAAGGCGGCGGGCGTGACGGAAACACCGGAGGAACGGGTTAAGTTTGTGCAGGAAATGTTTGGGCATATTCCGGCGGTCGAGGGATAAACCCAGTGACCTGCTCCGTACACCCGCTGCCCTACCGGGCCAACCCTGCCGAATACTTTGCAGCAATCCGCCATGCGCCCGGCGCGGTGCTGCTGGACAGTGGCCGACCGGCGGCCGAGCGCGGCCGTTATGACCTGCTGAGCGCCTGGCCCGAGACGACCCTGGCGGTACTGCCCGACGAAAGCGGCAGTGATTTCCTGCAGCGCCTGCGGGAAAACCTGACGTTGCTGGGTGAAGCCACGATCCCCACGCCCTACGAACTGCCGTTTGCCGGCGGCCTCATCGGCTACCTGAGCTACGACTTCGGTCGTCATCTTGAGCACCTGCCGCACCTGGCGGTGGACGACCTGCACCTGCCGGATGCACGCTTTGGCCTGTACGCCTGGGCCTTGATCAGCGATCACCAGGCGCAGACCAGCCAACTGGTGTTCCACCCCAAACTGGCGGAAAGCGAACGGCAACGCCTGATTACCTTGTTCGGTCAGCCGACCATCAGCGCATCGGCCACCTTCAAGCTGCAAGGCCCAATGGCCCCGGACGTGACAGCCGACACCTACCAGCACGCCCTCGCCCGTATCCAGGACTACATCCAGGCCGGTGACTGCTACCAGGTCAACTTTGCCCAACGTTTCCGTGCTCCGTGCAGTGGCGATCCGTGGGTGGCCTACTGCGCCTTGCGCGAAGCCTGCCCAACACCGTTTTCCGGGTTCCAAAGCTTGCCGGATGATGGCGCGGTATTGAGTTTATCGCCGGAGCGCTTCGTCAAAATCAGCCAGCGCCAGGTGGAAACCCGCCCGATCAAGGGCACCCGGCCAAGGGGTGCGACGCCTGAGGAAGATGCAGCCAACGCCGCTGAATTGCTGGCCAGCCCCAAGGATCGTGCCGAAAACCTGATGATCGTCGACCTGCTGCGCAACGACCTGGGCCGCACCTGCCGTACCGGCTCGGTGAAAGTGCCGGAGTTGTTCAGCCTGGAAAGCTATCCCAACGTGCATCATCTGGTGAGCAGCGTCACCGGTGAGCTGGCGGACGATAAAGACGCCCTCGACCTGATCGCCGGCAGCTTCCCCGGCGGCTCCATCACCGGCGCACCGAAGATTCGCGCGATGCAGATCATCGACGAGCTGGAGCCGACCCGGCGCGGGTTGTATTGCGGTTCGCTGGTGTATCTGGACGTGCGCGGCGAGATGGACAGCTCCATCGCCATTCGCAGCCTGTTGGTCAAGGATGGTCAGGTGTGCTGCTGGGGCGGCGGCGGGATTGTCGCGGACTCGGAGTGGCAGGCGGAGTATCAGGAGTCGATGACCAAGGTGCGGGTGTTGTTACAAACCTTGGAAAGCCTGTAGCACGCAGCCCTCCCTGGCTCTGCGACGCGGAGCCAGGCAGCAGAAAAGACCTGAATCAGTACCGAAGTAGACGAGGTCGAAGCCGGAGGATAGCGTCCGGTTTCAACCGTCCACCAGCCGTCTGTGAAGGATCACATGAAACGACTGCCTACTTGTCAGGAAAGATTTCCGAGATTGCATCCGCCCTCAACCGCACCTATTATCTCCCAAATTGGGAGGTCGCAGCGATGCGGATAATCGCTCTGTCTGCCGGGAAAACCACCCTGGTTGCATGGATGCCAAAACGCCGCTGGTCGAGCTGTATCGCCATATGGAAAAAGCTGTTTACCCAACCCCTCAGGCCCTCAAGGCAGAGCTAAGGACAGCGAGCATTCTCAAAGGGGGCAGGGTTGTGTTCAACATAGGCGGCAACAAGTATCGAGTGATCATGGCGATCAATTATCAGCGACAGCTTGCGTTCATACGCTTCGTGGGGACCCACGCGCAGTACGATCAGATCAATGCGGAGACCGTGTGATGAACATCAAACCCATTCATTCCCAGGAAGACCTGACCGCTGCGCTCGCGCGCGTCGAACAGCTATGGGAAGCGGAAATCGGCTCGCCCGAGGGTGACGAGCTGGAAATTCTCGCGATACTTATCGAAAAGTACGAAGCGGAGCATTTCCCAATGCCGCCTTCGGATCCCGTAGAAGCGATTAAATTTCGAATGGAGCAACTAGGCCTGACCGCCCGTGACCTGGAGCCTTTCATAGGTCCGAGCGGGCGGGTTTCCGAAGTGTTGAATCATAAGCGCAAGCTGAGCTTGTCGATGATCAAACGCCTGCATGAAGGCTTGCGCATTCCTTATGAGAGTTTGCTGGCAGGGGTCTAGGCTGTGCAGTGGCCATACCGGCCCCATCGCGGGCAAGCCCGGCTCCCACATTGGAGCGCGGTCAACATGTGGGAGCTGGCTTCCATCAGCCACACCCAATAACTTACAGGCTCAACTGCCGATTCGACGCCTTGATGAACTCTTTCTTCAAGTCCTCAAACGTATGCACCGCCGGGAACTGCGGGAACTCGCGAATCACGTTCTCCGGCGCGTGGAACAGAATCCCACGGTCGGCCTCACCCAGCATGGTGGTGTCGTTGTAGGAATCACCGGCGGCAATCACGCGGTAGTACAGGGTCTTGAAGGCCAGCACCGACTGACGCTTGGGATCTTTCTGACGCAGCTGGTAGCTCACCACCCGGTCACTCTCGTCGGTGATCAACCGGTGGCACAGCAAGGTCGGGAAACCCAGTTGGCGCATCAGCGGCTGGGAGAACTCATAGAAGGTGTCAGACAGGATCACCACCTGGAAGCGCTCGCGCAGCCAGTTGACGAACTCGATGGCGCCGTCCAGCGGCTTGAGGGTGGCGATCACTTCCTGGATGTCCGAGAGCTTCAGCCCATGCTCATCAAGAATGCGCAGGCGCTGTTTCATCAGCACGTCGTAGTCGGGGATGTCCCGGGTGGTGGCCCGCAAGGATTCAATACCGGTTTTTTCGGCGAAGGCGATCCAGATTTCCGGAACCAGCACCCCTTCCAGGTCGAGACAGGCAATTTCCACAAGACACTCCCATTTAAAGTTATTGAGTTGAGCGAGCAAAAGGACTGCCGAACTCTAGCGATTCACGCTGGCCGCCGCAACGCAGGCGGGATTTTGTTACCATCGCCCCCCTATAGAGCGCTCAGCGCCACTGACCTGTAGGAACCGTCCTGATGAACCAAGCCTTCGACGTCGCTGAACTCGCCGCGACTTACGCCAACAAATCCGCCCAGGACATTCTCAAGCTGGCCTTCAGCCAGTTTGGCGACGACCTGTGGATCTCTTTCAGCGGTGCCGAGGACGTGGTGCTGGTAGACATGGCCTGGAAGCTGAACAAGAACGTCAAGGTGTTCAGCCTCGACACCGGTCGCCTGCACCCGGAGACCTACCGGTTTATCGAGCAGGTGCGTGAGTTCTACAAGATCGACATCGAACTGATCTCGCCGGACCAGAGCAAGCTGGAACCCTTCGTCAAGGAAAAGGGCCTGTTCAGTTTCTACAAGGACGGCCATGGCGAGTGCTGTGGCGTGCGCAAGATCGAACCGCTGCGCCGCAAGCTGTCCGGTGTAAGCGCTTGGGCCACCGGCCAGCGCCGCGACCAGAGCCCCGGCACCCGCAGCCAGGTGGCCGCGCTGGAAATCGATACGGCTTTTTCCACCCCGGAACGCACCCTGTACAAGTTCAACCCGCTGGCGCAGATGACCAGTGAGGAAGTATGGGGTTACATCCGCATGCTGGAGTTGCCGTACAACAGCCTGCACGAGCGCGGTTTTATCAGCATCGGCTGTGAGCCGTGCACCCGTCCGGTACTGCCGAACCAGCACGAACGCGAAGGCCGTTGGTGGTGGGAAGAAGCAACCCAAAAAGAATGCGGGTTGCACGCCGGGAACATCATCAGCAAGGCATAACGCCTGAGCCAGAATCCTGTACACAGAAATGTCACCATCGGTGCCATTTTTGTGTGCACTTATAAAATCCTGCACCGAAAAGTTACATCCTCCCTCGTCACACCTCTTCTAAAATCCCCGCCCCTCTCTGCACCACAAAATAAATAGCTGTTCAAACGGTCAATTTATATCGCTTTAAATTCAGCCGGTTATTTCCAATCACGCTAAAAACCAAATCGCCGTGTATTTCACCCGGCGAAAATCTGGCACGCATGTGGCTTAAGGCAAAACACACTTTGTATACAATTAATAAAAAAGATACATACACTTTGACATCAGCCGCTCTCCTGCTGATGTCCAGGAGCCTGCCGGAATGCGTACAAGTCTCTCCAATAACATCGCACTGGATCTGCCCTCCTCCACCCTGAACCCCGAGGCCACGAGCCCCGGCCCGTTGGTCCTCAGCCCGCGCCTGCACAACAAGGACCTGGCGCCTACCAAGGCCGAAGGCCGGCGCTGGGGCCGCTACAGCATCTTTGCCTTGTGGACCAACGATGTGCACAACATCGCCAACTACTCCTTCGCCATCGGCCTGTATGCGCTGGGCCTGGGTGGCTGGCAGATTCTGCTGTCCCTGGGGATCGGCGCGGCGCTGGTGTACTTCTTCATGAACCTGTCGGGCTATATGGGGCAGAAGACCGGCGTACCGTTTCCAGTGATCAGCCGCATCAGTTTTGGCATCCATGGTGCGCAGATTCCTGCACTGATTCGTGCGGTGATCGCGATTGCCTGGTTCGGGATACAGACCTACCTGGCCTCGGTGGTTTTCCGCGTGCTATTGACAGCGGTTCATCCAGGTTTTGCCGACTACGACCACAACTCGATCCTCGGCCTGTCCACCCTGGGCTGGGCGTGTTTTGTGGCGATCTGGTTTGTGCAGCTCGCCATCCTCGCCTATGGGATGGAGATGGTGCGCCGCTATGAAGCCTTCGCCGGGCCGGTGATTCTGCTGACAGTAGCGTCCCTGGCCGGCTGGATGTATTTCCAGGCCGGCGGCCAGATCGCCTGGTCGATCCGCGAGCCGCTGACCGGTGGTGAGATGTGGCGCAATATCTTTGCCGGCGGCGCGCTGTGGCTGGCGATCTACGGCACGCTGATCCTGAATTTCTGCGACTTCGCCCGCTCCTCGCCGTGCCGCAAGACCATCAAGGTCGGTAATTTCTGGGGCCTGCCGGTGAATATCCTGGTGTTCGCGGCCATCACCGTGCTGCTGTGCGGCGGGCAGTTCCACCTCAATGGCCGGGTGATCGAGAGCCCTACGGAAATCATTGCGGCGATACCCAACACATTCTTCCTGGTGCTGGGCTGCCTAGCGTTCCTGATTGTGACCGTGGCGGTGAACATCATGGCCAACTTCGTCGCACCCGCCTTTGTGCTGAGCAACCTGGCGCCCAAGTACCTGAACTTCCGCCGCGCCGGGCTGATCAGCGCCACCGTGGCGGTGTTGATCCTGCCGTGGAACCTCTACAACAGCCCGCTGGTGATCGTGTATTTCCTCTCAGGGCTGGGCGCACTGCTGGGGCCGTTGTACGGCGTGATCATGGTCGACTACTGGTTGATCCGTAAAAGCCAGGTGGACGTGCCGCAGTTGTATAGCGAAGACCCGAATGGCGCTTATTACTACAGCTGCGGGATCAATTTGCGGGCGGTGGCGGCGTTTATTCCTGCGGCGGTGATCGCCATTCTCCTGGCCCTGCTGCCCGGGTTCGCCCTCGTCTCGCCCTTCTCCTGGCTGATTGGCGCCGGTATTGCAGGGCTGCTGTACCTGCTGTTCGCCAAGCGCCAGCCGTACTACGCCGATGTGAGCGGCGAAAGCATTGCAGTCGATAACATCAGTCATTAAGTAAGGACATTCCATGCGCATCCTTGTGGTCAACGTCAACACCACCGAGTCCATCACCGAGGCCATCGCCAAACAGGCACGGGCGGTGGCGTCCCCCGGCACCGAGATCGTCGGCCTGACTCCGTTTTTCGGTGCCGAATCGGTGGAAGGCAATTTCGAAAGCTACCTGGCGGCCATCGCGGTGATGGACCGGGTGATGGCTTACGACCAGCCGTTCGATGCGGTAATCCAGGCCGGCTACGGCGAACATGGCCGCGAAGGCTTACAGGAGTTGCTCAACGTGCCGGTGGTGGACATCACCGAAGCGGCCGCCAGCACCGCGATGTTCCTCGGACATGCCTACTCCGTGGTGACCACCCTGGACCGCACCGTGCCGCTGATCGAGGACCGACTGAAACTGGCGGGTTTGTATCAGCGCTGCGCGTCGGTACGGGCCAGCGGCATGGCGGTACTGGAGCTGGAAGAAGACCCGCTGCGGGCCATGGAGGCCATCGTACGCCAGGCCGAATTGGCGATCAGCGAAGACAAGGCCGAAGTGATCTGCCTGGGCTGCGGCGGCATGGCCGGGCTGGATGAGCAGATTCGCTACCGCACGGGTGTGCCGGTGGTGGACGGTGTGACCTCGGCTGTCACCATTGCCGAAGGCCTGGTGCGGTTGGGACTGTCGACCTCGAAGATCCGCACGTATGCGACGCCGAGGCCGAAGAAAGTGATCGGCTGGCCCGGAAAGTTCGGACATTGAAGATCCAAAATGTGGGAGCGGGCTTGCTCGCGAAAGCGGTGGATCAGTCGATGCATGTGGTGACTGTCACACCGCCTTCGCGAGCAAGCCCGCTCCCACACTTTGATTCCCACAAGGATCAAATGGCGCTGAACCGCCGCCCCAACTCGCGTTCGACAAACTGCTCCAGGATGAAATCCACAAACGCCCGGGTCTTGCCGGGCAGCAGCTTGTGTTCGGCGTAGTACAGCGAGATGTTGCCGTCGTCGACGTACCAGTCGGGCAGCACTCGCACCAGTTGGCCGCTGTCCAGATACGGCACCGCCATCGGCATGCTGACCAGCGCAATCCCCAGGCCCTGGGCGCTGGCGCAGCAGGCAGCGCCCGAGTCGCTCATGGTCATGCGCGGCTTGAGCACCAGCGGGCGTTGTTCGCGGGTGCGGTGGGTGAGTTGCCACGAACGCACGCGCCCGGTTTGCGGTGAGCGGATCAGGATGCCGTTGCACACAGACAAGTCCTCGGGCGCGACCACCGGCTTGCGTTTGGCGAGGTATTCCGGTGAGGCCAGCAGGATCCGGTGAGCCGGCGCCAGCTTGCGCGCGACCACGCCCTGGGGCAGCTCAAAACCACCGCCGATCGCGGCATCGAAACCCTGGCCGATCAGGTCCACCTGGCGGTTATCGAAATGCCAGTCGGGGTTGATATCAGGAAAGCGCTTTAGAAACTCCCCCAGCAACGGCACCACATAACGGTTGCCGAACACCGTGCCCATGCTCACTTTCAGCGTGCCCACTGGCCGCCCTTCGGCACTGGCCAGGTTAGCCACGGCGTTTTGAATGGTGGTGAGGCTGCCGCTGACTTCTTCGAGGAAGAGCTTGCCGGCCTCAGTCAGCGTCAGGCGCCGGGTACTGCGCTGGAACAGCCTTACACCCAGGCGCGCCTCCAGCTTGGCCACACTTTTGCCCACGGCCGCCGGGGTCAGGCTCAGGTGCCGGGCAGCCTCGGCAAAACTGCCGCCTTCGGCGCTGCGCACGAAGCATTCGATACTGCCAAAGCTTTCCATATCGCCCCACTCTAAACTTTTGGTTTACACAGACTATAGCAATCACGGTCTACCGGGCGCGCCGGGTGAGGTCGATACTCGACTCCAACCTAAACACACCTTTTGGAGAACGACATGACCACACAAAACCTCAGCGGCAAAGTCGCCTTGATCCAGGGCGGTTCCCGCGGTATCGGCGCCGCCATCGTCAAGCGCCTGGCCGCACAGGGCGCTGCCGTCGCCTTTACCTACGTCAGTTCGGCTGCCAAGGCTGAAGAGTTGCAGAACAGCGTGATCAGCCAAGGCGGCAAAGCCCTGGCGATTCATGCCGACAGCGCCGACGCAGACGCCATCCGCAGCGCCGTCAACGCCACCGTCGAAGCGTTCGGGCGCCTGGATATTCTGGTCAACAACGCAGGCGTGCTGGCCGTCGGCCCGCTGGAAGATTTCAAGCTGGAAGACTTCGACCGCACCCTCGCCATCAACGTACGCAGCGTATTTGTCGCCACCCAGGAAGCCGCGCGGCACATGGGCGAAGGTGGCCGCATCATCAACATCGGCAGCACCAATGCCGATCGCATGCCGTTTGCCGGTGGCGGCCCGTACGCCATGAGCAAATCGGCGCTGGTCGGCCTGACCAAAGGCCTGGCCCGCGACCTGGGCCCACGGGGCATCACCATCAATAACGTGCAGCCAGGCCCGGTGGACACCGACATGAACCCGGCAAGCGGTGATTTCGCCGAAAGCCTGATCGGCTTCATGGCCGTGGGCCGTTATGGCCATGTAGAAGAGATCGCCAGTTTCGTTGCCTATCTGGCAGGCCCTGAGGCCGGCTACATCACCGGCGCCAGCCTGACCATCGACGGTGGTTTCGGCGCCTGAACCAACGCTGCGACATCACACCACGCTCCGACCTTGGTCGACACTGACTAACGCCAAGCATCATGCGAGACTGTTCGCCCGGGCCGGGAATGCCCGGGCGTTCTTATGTCTGGAGTTCTCATGACGCTGTCCAGCGGGCTGATCGCCGCCGTTGCCCTGGCCTATATGGCCATTATGTTTGCCATCGCCTTTTACGGTGACCGTCGCCATGCGCCGCTGCCGCCGCGGATGCGTGCCTGGGTGTATAGCCTGTCGCTGGCGGTGTATTGCACCAGCTGGACATTCTTTGGTGCCGTAGGCCAGGCGGCCGAACAGTTGTGGGCGTTTTTACCGATCTACCTGGGACCGGTGCTGCTGTTGGTGCTCGCGCCGTGGGTCCTGCAGAAGATGGTGCTGATCAGCAAGCAGGAAAACATCACCTCCATCGCCGACTTTATCGCCGCCCGTTACGGCAAATCCCAATCCCTGGCGGTGGTGGTGGCGCTGATCTGCCTGGTGGGCGTCCTGCCTTATATAGCCTTGCAACTCAAAGGCATCGTGCTGGGGGTGAACCTGCTGATCGGCGCCAGCGCCGACACCACGGGCACCCGCTCCCAGGACACGGCGCTGATCGTGTCGCTGGTATTGGCGTTGTTCACCATTGTGTTCGGTACCCGCAACCTGGACGCCACGGAACACCACCGCGGCATGGTGCTGGCGATTGCCTTTGAATCGTTGGTCAAGCTGTTCGCGTTTCTCGCCGTCGGTGCGTTTGTGACCTACGGCCTGTACGACGGTTTCGACGATTTGTTCAGCCAGGCGATGCTCGCGCCACGGCTGGAGGAATACTGGAAAGAGACCGTCAACTGGCCCTCGATGGTGGTGCAGACCGGTGTCGCGATGATGGCGATCATCTGCCTGCCCCGGCAGTTCCATGTCACCGTGGTGGAAAATATCGACCCCCAGGACCTGCGGCTGGCCAAGTGGGTGTTCCCGGCCTACCTGATCCTGGCCGCCCTGTTTGTCATCCCGATTGCCCTCGGCGGGAAGATGCTGCTGCCGGGCTCGGTATTGCCGGATTCCTACGTGATCAGCCTGCCGTTGGCCGAAGCCCATCCGGCGCTCGCCGTGCTGGCGTTTATCGGCGGCGCCTCGGCGGCTACGGGCATGGTGATCGTCGCGAGCATCGCCCTGTCGACCATGGTCTCCAACGACATGCTGCTGCCCTGGCTGCTGCGCCGTTCCAGTGCCGAGCGGCCGTTCGAAGTGTTCCGTCACTGGATGCTGTCGGTACGCCGGGTGAGCATTGTCATCATCCTGCTGCTGGCTTACGTCAGTTACCGGCTGCTGGGGTCCTCCGCCAGCCTTGCAACCATTGGCCAGATTGCGTTCGCCGCCGTGACCCAGCTGGCACCGGCGATGCTGGGTGCGCTGTACTGGAAACAGGCCAACCGGCGCGGCGTGTTTGCCGGATTGGCGGCGGGTACGTTCCTGTGGTTCTACACCTTGGTCCTGCCGGTCACCGCGAAAAGTCTGGGCTGGTCGTTCAGCCTTTTCCCGGGCATGACGTGGCTGCATTCGCATCCGCTGGGCTTGTCTGTAACTTCTCTGACGCTGGGCACCGTATTTTCCCTGGCGGGTAACTTCACACTGTTTGTGTGGGTCTCAATGCTGTCGCGTACGCGGGTGTCGGAGCATTGGCAGGCCGGGCGTTTTATTGGCCAGGAAATCAGCCAGCGAGCCAGCGCCCGCTCAATGCTTTCGGTGCAGATCAATGATTTGCTCAGCCTCGCAGCGCGGTTTGTCGGTGAAGAACGGGCTCACCAGAGTTTTGTGCGCTTCGCCTATCGCCAAGGCAAAGGGTTTAACCCCAACCAGAACGCTGACAATGACTGGATTGCCCACACCGAACGCCTGTTGGCCGGTGTGCTCGGGGCTTCATCGACCCGCGCAGTGGTGAAAGCCGCCATTGAAGGCAGGGAAATGCAGTTGGAGGACGTAGTACGCATCGCCGACGAGGCGTCGGAAGTGCTGCAGTTCAACCGGGCATTGCTGCAAGGCGCCATCGAAAACATCACCCAGGGCATCAGCGTGGTCGACCAGTCCCTGCGGCTGGTGGCGTGGAACCGGCGGTACCTGGAGCTGTTCAATTACCCCGAGGGCCTGATCAGCGTGGGCCGGCCGATTGCCGACATCATTCGCTACAACGCCGAGCGCGGGCTGTGCGGCCCGGGCGAGGCGGAAGTACACGTGGCGCGCCGCCTGCACTGGATGCGCCAGGGCCGTGCGCATACCTCCGAGCGGCTGTTTCCCAATGGCCGGGTGATCGAGCTGATCGGCAACCCGATGCCGGGTGGCGGGTTTGTGATGAGCTTCACCGACATCACCGCGTTCCGCGAAGCCGAGCAGGCGTTGACCGAGGCCAATGAAGGCCTGGAACAGCGGGTGACCGAGCGAACCCACGAACTGTCGCAACTCAACGTCGCGCTGACCGATGCCAAGGGCGTGGCCGAGACCGCCAGCCAGTCGAAAACCCGGTTCCTCGCAGCGGTCAGTCACGACTTGATGCAACCGTTGAACGCCGCAAGGCTGTTCTCTGCCGCCCTCTCCCACCAGAACGACGGCATGTCGCCGGATGCCCGGCAGTTGGTGCAGCATCTGGACAGCTCGTTGCGTTCGGCGGAAGACCTGATCAGCGACCTGCTGGATATTTCGCGCCTGGAAAACGGCAAGATCAATCCGCAGCGCCAGCCCTTCGTGCTCAATGAACTGTTCGATACGCTGGGCGCCGAGTTCAAGGCGCTGGCTCAGGAGCAGGGTTTGCGTTTCCGTCTGCGGGGCAGTCGTTTGCGGGTGGACAGTGACATCAAGTTGCTGCGGCGGGTGTTGCAGAATTTCCTCACCAACGCATTCCGGTACGCCGACGGGCCGGTGCTATTGGGTGTGCGGCGCCGTCGCGGCGAGTTGTGCCTGGAAGTGTGGGACCGCGGTCCCGGGATTCCCCAGGACAAGCAAAAAGTCATCTTCGAGGAATTCAAACGCCTGGACAGTCACCAGACCCGTGCCGAGAAAGGCCTGGGACTGGGCCTGGCGATTGCCGATGGCCTGTGCCGCGTGCTCGGGCACCGCCTGAGCGTGCGTTCATGGCCGGGCAAAGGCAGCGTGTTCAGCGTGCGTGTGCCGTTGGCGCGCACTCAGGTCAGCGCGCCTGCCAAGCCGGCGCAGGAAAGCGGCCAGCCGTTGAGCGGTGCACAGGTGCTGTGTGTGGATAACGAAGAAAGCATCCTGATCGGCATGCGCAGTTTGCTCACGCGCTGGGGCTGTGAAGTCTGGACCGCCCGCGACCAGGCGCAATGTGCCGCGTTGCTGGCCGAGGGTGTGCGGCCGCAACTGGCCCTGGTGGATTACCACCTCGACCACGGCGAGACCGGCACCGAGTTGATGGGCTGGCTGCGGGCACAACTGGCAGAGCCGATTCCGGGTGTGGTGATCAGTGCCGACGGGCGGCCGGAGATGGTGGCCCAGGTGCATGCGGCAGGGTTGGATTACCTGGCCAAGCCGGTGAAGCCGGCGGCGTTGCGGGCATTGTTGAGCCGGCACCTGCCGCTTTAGCCCATGTGGGAGCTGGCTTGCCTGCGATGGCATCGCCTCGGTGTATCTGGAGGAACGAGGTGTCTGCATCGCAGGCAAGCCAGCTCCCACAGAGACCGGTGACTATTCTGGCAACTGCGCCACGCCGTCTTCATCGGTCATCGCCCGTTCCAGCAAGTCGGCCGGCAGGCTTTTGCTGGCGCGGGCGCCGAGCAGCTTCAGTTGCTCGGTACGGCTCACCAGGTTTCCGCGTCCGTCGGTCAGCTTGTTGCGCGCTGCACTGTAGGCTTTATCCAGCTGCTGCAGGCGGTTGCCTACCTCGTCCAGGTCCTGGATAAACAGCACGAACTTGTCGTACAGCCAACCGGCGCGCTCGGCAATTTCCCGGGCGTTCTGGCTTTGCCGTTCCTGTTTCCACAGGCTGTCGATCACCCGCAAGGTGGCCAACAACGTGGTCGGGCTGACAATCACGATGTTGCGGTCGAAGGCTTCCTGGAACAGGTTCGGCTCGGCTTGAAGCGCCGCCGAAAATGCGGCTTCAATGGGCACGAACAGCAGCACGAAATCCAGGCTGTGCAGGCCTTCCAGACGTTTGTAGTCCTTGCCGGCCAAGCCTTTGACGTGGTTGCGCAAGGACAGTACGTGCTGCTTGAGGGCTGCCTGGCCGATCGCCTGGTCGTCCTCGGCGACGTACTGTTGATAGGCGGTCAGGCTGACCTTGGAGTCCACCACTACCTGCTTGTCCCCCGGCAGCATGATCAACACGTCGGGCTGGAAGCGTTCGCCGTCCGGGCCCTTGAGGTTGACCTGGGTCTGGTACTCGCGGCCCTTTTCCAGACCGGCATGTTCCAGCACCCGCTCCAGGATCAACTCGCCCCAGTTGCCCTGGGTTTTCTGGCCCTTGAGGGCGCGGGTCAGGTTGGTGGCTTCATCGGACAGGCGCAGGTTCAGCTGTTGCAGGCGCTCCAGCTCCTTGGCCAGGGAAAACCGCTCGCGGGCTTCGCTCTGGTAGCTTTCTTCGACGCGCTTTTCGAACGACTGGATGCGCTCCTTGAGCGGGTCGAGCAATTGGCCGAGGCGCTGCTGGCTGGTTTCGGCGAAGCGTTGCTCGCGCTCGTCGAAGATCTTCCCGGCGAGTTCAGCGAACTGCGCCCGCAGCTCATCACGGGAACCTTGCAGGTCACTGAGGCGTTGCTGATGGCTTTCCTGTTGCTCGCGCAATTCGGCGCGCAGGGACGCGGACAAGGCATCCAGGCGGCGTAGTTCGGTTTCCTTGGCGGAACGGTCGAGGTTCCAGGCGTGGGCGGCGTCGCGGGCGTTGTCACGGTCGATCTGCAGCAGTTCGACTTCCCGGCGCACGGCGGCCAAATCAGCCTGTTTGGCAGCGTTGGCCTGGCTCAGGTCGCTGATTTCGTCACGGCTGGCGTCCAACTGCGCGGCGAGCCCTTCCTGGGCCAGTTGTGCGGTGGCCAGGCGCTCTTCGAGCAATTCCCAGCCGGCGATTCGCGCGCTCAGTCGGCGCTGAATTTGCCAGCACAGGCCCAACAGCGGCAATCCAGCAGCGGCGAGACCCAGCACAACACTGGTCCAGTCAAAAGCCATAGCGATTCCTGCCGTCACCCGAAAAGAAGAAGGTTAACCAAGCCAGCGCATTGAGGACAGCTCAGTCTTCGATCTGGCCCAGTTCACGCTGGGCGATGCGGTCACCGGCGCGGGCGGCCTGGCGCAGCAGTTCGTGGCCGATACGGCGGTCGCGGGCATTGCCGCACTCGCGGCACATCAACTGGCCCAGACGGCTTTGCGCCACCACCACGCCAGCACGAGCCGGTTGCTTGAGCAAATGCCCTGCAAAATGTTTGACGTTGGGGCTGTGGCCCAGGCGCGGGCTGTCGAGCAACCACAAGGCAACTTTCAGGGAAAAACGCTTGGGTGCGGTAACAACCTGAGGGCTGTCGGTAACAGAAGGTGATACTGAGCGAAACTTCATAAAGCACTGTGGGACAGAACGGAAGGCGCGCCACTCTACTCTTTTTTTCGTACAGGTAAAGCTGAAAAAAGCCTGCACGCCCGTTCTAGAGCAAGCGCTTGGGACAATCCACAGAAGCTGTGGATAACTCAGTGGACAACCGTTCTGTAAGTCCCGCAAAGGCCCATGGAACGGGGGCCGCAGTCAAACTGACGATTTTTTCACCAATAAAAAAAAGCTCGATTTTTCATTGACTTAAATTTTAGTTGCAGGCACCCGGGCGCTTTGCGGGGCGTATGTCAGTTCAGTTACACAGGGCGCCACCAATGTGCACAACTACCCACTCGCCGGTTATATCAACCGCGTTTTTTGCTCAGGCAGCGGCTAAGGAATGTTACCGCAGGCCCAGGACCCGAAAAGTTTTTTGCCTATCACACTTCCTTTCATCGTTTCAATCCGTTACTATCCGCGGCGTTAGTACCAAGCTGAAAGTCAATTCTGGTCGAACAACTCCCTCACGGCACCGCCGACAAAAAGGGATCGACCACCTCGATGGTTTCCAGGTATCACTTGCGACGACACGGCCTTTGAACAATGCAAAGGGTGTCGCGAAGTTTCCATACTCTGAAAGAACCAACCTGCAAATTGATCAGGATCTTCACCCCGGGCCCAGAACCTTTGCCCCTGTTGTGTTGCCTGCCCTCCTAAGTACCTACCTGCCAGCCCAAGCGCGCCAACTTAATAGCGCTTCAAACTGGCTGCTTTGTTCCAGTCGGGTTCTTCGTTCGATCAATGGTGATCAACGTCACTGGAACGTTTTAACGTTGCACGGTTCTTAACCGTGTCATTTGTAGGAACACCAATAATATGTCCACTCAAATCCACACTCAGGATGCCATTCGCACCCTCACCAACGCTTTTGCACCAATGAACTGCCTGATCATGGCCGCTCGCAAAGGCTGCTTCAGCTTTACCCTGGTCAACGAACACGGCATCGCTCGTCACAGCGAACGCCTGTACCCCGATCAATACTCCAGCGCAGAACCGCTGCAGGCCGTGATCGATCGTACTCGCCAGGCACTGGTTGCCTGATCGACCCGAATCGCTGAAACACAAAAACCCCGGTTAAAACCCGGGGTTTTTTATTGCCTGAAATTCAGGCGCGCTAAGTTTAAATTGATATAACCGATATAACTAAATGATGAAAATATTTTAAAAACAGTCCTTTACATCGTAAATATGACACTACACTTCAACTCAAGCGGCATGATCCGCTTCCGGCGGACCTGAGATCCGATTCACCGCTGCCAAGCCCTCGCTCAGGTATCGCCGATTAATTTCATGGATTGAGGCATTTATGGGCATCGCCGCCAGCGAATTGTGTCGTTATGTGATCCGGCCCACCCTGCTTTACCTGGGTCGCCATAACCAGACGGCTGAATCCCTGCTGCTGGGCATCGCCGCCAGCCAGTCGGCGCTCGGCTCAGCCCTGCACGACCGCCGCGGCCATGGCCTCTACAGCATCACCGAGCCGCGCCATCGCGCGCTGTGGGATAACTATCTGGCGCTGGACCCCGAGCGCGCCAGCCTGGTACGCGGACTCGCCAGCCAGCATGCCTTCCTCAGCGGGCCGCAGCTTGAGCTGACGGTCAACCTGCGTTACGCCACCGCCATCGCCTGGCTGCTGGTGGAACAACACCGCCCAAACCTGCCACCGGCCGACGACGTATTGGCGATGGCACGTATCTGGAAAGAAATATTTCACCCTCAAGGCCGGCTCCGGGATTTCACCCAGGCCTGGCAAACCTGTGTTTCACCCATGAATCACGTCGCCTGTTGACCGGGCGATTTGCAAGATTCGGCTAAAAACGTTGATTTTGGTCGGATTGTCCTACAAAACCGCTCTATCTCCTGTGTTTGAGCCTATAGCGCAAACATAAATTTATTGTTACTTTCCGCAGCGGTGATCACCACGGAGTTCTAATAATGAAAAAAGTAATGCTCAAGACGACACTTAGCCTCGCCGTTGCAATGGCATCCTCCCACGTGTTCGCGAGCGGCTTCGCCCTCAACGAACAAGACGTTGCCGGGATGGGTACCGGTTTTGCGGGACGTTCTTCATCTGCCGATAACGCAAGCACTGTTTATGGCAACCCTGCCGGTATGGCTCGCCTTGAAGGCCAGCAAATCACGGGTGGTGTTGCAGCCATCGATGCCTCGACCGACATCAAAGATGCCGGCGGCCGTTCCAGGGGCACCAACAAAGGCGACATGGTGCCCTTCACCGGCGTACCGTTCGGCTTCTACACCAACAAACTCAACGATCAGTGGGCTGTCGGCTTTGGTGTTTACGCACCGTTCGGCCTGGTGACTGATTACGAACGCGGCTTCCAGGGCAGCGGGTTCGGCAGCTACAGCAAAGTATCTGTAATCACTCTGCAGCCAACGGTCAGCTACGCATTCAACGACCGGGTTTCCATCGGTTTCGGTCCTACCATCAACCGGATCTCCGGCAAGCTGGAGTCCGAACTGACCCTGAACCCTGCCGTGCCTTCGACCAACGTCACGATCAAGGGCGACGATACCGCCATTGGTTTCAACGTCGGCGTACTGGTACAGGCCACCGATACCACGCGCGTCGGCCTGACCTACCACTCCAAGGTCAGCTACAAGCTTGACGGCCACACCGAGGTGACAGCGCCTGCCCCGACTGCCGGTGCCATTGGCAGTGGCCGCTACGACGCCTCGCTGAGCATCGACACGCCAGAGTCTTACGACCTGTCGGTAACCCAGGACCTGACTGACGCCTGGAAACTCTATGGCGGTGCTACCTGGACCCGCTGGAGCCGCCTGAAAGACATCACGGTCAAGAACCAGGGTGTAACGGGCGCCAACGGCTTCCTCGCACCGTCGGTCATCGGCACTATCACTGAACCTCAGAACTGGCACGACACCTGGGCCTACGCCCTTGGTACTTCGTACCAGGTCACCAAGCAAGTGGTACTGCGTACCGGCCTGACTTTCGACCAGTCGCCAACCAACAACACTGACCGTTCCCCACGTATTCCCACTGGCGACCGGACCATCTTCAGTGTGGGCCTGGGTTATGCCGTGATGGATAACATGACTGTTGACCTGGCTTATTCCTACCTGAAGGAAGAGCCGGTAAAAGTTAACAAGTCCAACGCACTGGGTTCCTACAGCGCCAAGTACGAAAACAGCGCCAACGGTTTCGGCCTGGGCGTGACGTACAAGTTCTGATGTAAAGCGGCACAAAAAAGCCCCGCACTCTTGCAAAAGAGGCGGGGCTTTTTAGTGGGCGGTGATCAGGGTTTGGAGGCCAACGCGTCTTCCACCGCCTTGACCAGGTCCGGGCTATCCGGCTTGGTCAGGCTGGAGAAGTTGGCGATCACCTTGCCCTGGCGGTCCACCACGTACTTGTAGAAATTCCACTTCGGCGCACTGCTCTGCTGCGCCAGGATCTTGAACAGATGCACCGCGTCCGGGCCCTTGACCTTCTGTGGTTCGGTCATGGTGAAGGTCACGCCGTAATTAACGTAACAAACCTTGGCAGTTTCCTCCCCGGTCTTGGCTTCCTGCTTGAAGTCATCGGACGGCACGCCAATTACTTCCAGCCCCTGCCCCTTGTAGCGCTGGTACAACGCTTCAAGCCCTTTGAACTGCGGCGCAAACCCGCAGAAGCTGGCGGTGTTGACGATCAGCAGCGGCTTGCCGGCAAAGCGCTGGCACAGGTCGATGGATTCCTTGGCGCGCAGCTTGGGCAACTGGCCTTCAAGCAACGGCGGGCAATCGGCAGCCATGGCGACACCGCCAAAAGCCACCATCAGAGCGGGTACTGCGAACCAGCGCATCTGCATGTGAGGTGTCCTTGAAAAGTCTCAGACACAGAACTTAACAGATCGCCATGCCCAACTGCATCAATGCCAGGCCGCCCTGTTGCCAGCCCCACCACGCCAGCAGCAGCAAGAGTCCTGCTCCTGCTGCGCCGAGCCAATGCCAGGCCGAATTCATGCCACCCCCATTTGCGCCTGCAAACGTGCCACCGGGCGCTCGCGCACCGGCCAGTTCAGCGCCGCTGCCACCAGGCTCAGGACGATTGCCACCTGCCAGATCAAATCGTAGCTGCCGGTTCGATCATAGACCACCCCGCCCAACCAGCCGCCGAGGAACGAGCCCAGTTGATGGAACAGGAACACGATCCCACCGAGCATGGAAAGGTTTCTGACACCAAACAAGGTCGCGACCGTGCCGTTGGTCAGTGGCACCGTGGACAGCCACAGGAAGCCCATCGCCATGCCGAACAGGTAGGCGCTGGTCTGCGTCACCGGCGCCCACAGGAAGATCACAATCACCACCGCCCGCAGCAGGTACAAACCGGTCAACAAACGGGGTTTGGACATGCGCCCGCCGAGCCATCCGGCGGTATAGGTGCCAAAGATATTGAACAGGCCGATCAATGCCAGCACGGTCGTCCCCACCGAGGCCGGCAAGTGCTGGTCCACCAGGTACGACGGCAAGTGCACGCCGATAAACACCACCTGGAAACCGCAGACAAAAAAGCCGAACGCCAGCAGCCAGAACCCTGAATGGGAGCAGGCCTCACCCAAGGCTTCGCGCAAGGTCTGCTGGCCAGCCACCGCAGGCAACGGTCGATCCTTGAGCATGGTCACCAACGGCACGATCAGCGCCACCATCAGGCCCAGCACCAGCAACGCGGCGGACCAGCCAAGCCAGCCGATCAAACCGAGGGTGCCCGGCAACATGGCGAACTGGCCGAACGAGCCGGCGGCGCTGGCGATACCCATGGCCATGCTGCGTTTTTCCGGCGCCACGGCACGCCCCACCACCCCGAGGATCACCGAGAACGAAGTACCCGACAGGCCAATGCCGATCAGCAACCCGGCACTCAGGGACAACGACCACGCTGAATCCGAAAGGCCCATGAACACCAGGCCCAGCGCGTAAAGCACACCACCGATCATCACCACCTTGGCGGCGCCGAAGCGGTCGGCCAGGGCGCCGGTAAACGGCTGTGCCAGGCCCCAGATCAGGTTTTGCAGGGCGATGGCAAAGGCAAAGGTCTCACGGCCCCAGCCGAATTCGGCACTCATGGGCGCCAGGAACAGGCCGAAGCCATGTCGCACGCCGAGGGATAACGCGAGGATCAGCGCACTCCCCACAAGGATCCAGCCGCTGGTGCGCCACATCGAGGTCATTTCTTATTCTCCGTTCGCGGGTATATACCCGCTTATCATCGAACAAACTCGCGTCAAGCGAGTTCATCCAGCAAGGCCAACAGGGTTTCGCGCTTTTCGGCGCCCAACTTATCAATCAATTTCTGCTGCGCCGCTTCCCAGGCCGGCAATGCGGCGGCGAGCCGTTCGATACCCGCCTCGGTCAGCAAGACCAGGCGGTTGCGCAAGTCATCGCCCTCCACCAACTGCACCAGGCCCTCGCCTTCCAGCACCCGCAGGTTGCGCCCCAGCGTGCTGCGATCCAGGCCCATGGCGTCGGCCAGGCTGGAAATGCTCGGTTGATCGAGGCGCTGCAGATTACACAGTAAAGAATACTGGGCAACGTTGATCCCGAAGCCGTCGAGAGCGCCGTCGTAATGCCTGCTGACGCCACGAGCGGCGCGACGCAGGTTTGTGCATAAACATTGGGAGGCAAGCATGGAGCGTGTATATACCCGGGATTAATGAAATGCAAGAAAGTGTTACAGCACCAGACTGATCAACACCGCCACTTCCAGCAGCTCCAACAGCGCGCCGGCGGTATCGCCGGTGGTGCCGCCGAGGCGATTGACCATCAATTGGCGCAAGCCGATAAAACAAAGGGCAGCCACCAGCACGGCAATCCCGCCACTGAAACCGCCGATCAAGATACACGCCAGGCCGCTGAGGATCAGCACCTGTTGGCCGACGATCCGTGGCAAATGATCCGCCAGGGCCTGCCCCAACCCACCGGCGCGCACATAGCGCGTGGTGAGAAACAGCGCCAGCATCGAAGCGCGGCCAATCAACGGTGCGAGGATCAGCGCGGCGCCGTTGTGCTGCTCGATCAATGCCACCAGCGCGGTGAATTTGAGCAGCAACACCAGGCCCAGGGTGACCACCGCGATCGGGCCGCTGCGCGGGTCTTTCATGATGGTCAGGGTGCGCTCGCGGTCACCGAAGCCACCGAGCCAGGCGTCGGCGCTGTCGGCCAGGCCGTCCAGGTGCAGGCCGCCACTGAGCAACACCCACGCGGTCAACAGCAGCGCGGCGTGCAGCAGCAATGGCGCGCCCATCAACACGGCGTTCAAGCCCCACAGCAGTAGCCCGAACAGCAGCCCCACCACCGGATAAAACAGCAACGAACGCCCCAGTTCCTGGGGCTGCGGCATGCCCGGCAAGCGAATCGGCAGGCTGCTGAGAAACTGCAAGGCGATCCAGAACGGCAACATGCTCAGCGTCCTTCCCTTAATACGCCATCCGCCTCGACCTGCAGGCTGAACAGGCCACCATGGCCGACTTCGACATTCAACAGTTGCTCACGCGGCAGAGCACGTGCCTGGGCCAGCAGCAAACGCATGACTCCACCATGGCTGATCAGCAGCACTCGCTGGCCGGCATAAGCTTGATACAAGCGGCCGACAGCCCCCAAAACACGCGCGGAAAACTGTGAAACCGGCTCGCCCTGCGGCGGCGTGAAACTGTAGGGATCAGCCCAGAACAGGCCCAGCGCGTCGGCGTCGGTTTCCATCAAGGCTGCAGCGCTCTGCCCTTCCCAGGCGCCGAAGTGCAGTTCCTGCAGATCCTTTTCGAGGGTGACCGGCAGGTTCAGGCGCGTGCCCAACTCCTCGGCAAACCGCGCACAACGTTGCAGCGGCGAACTGACCAGACGCTCCCATGGGCCCTGCGCCACCACCGCCTCACGCATCTGCTCCCAGCCCTTGGCCGTGAGCGCATCGTCCAGGCTGCCGCGCAAGCCGCCGCCCAGTTCGGTTTCGCCGTGGCGCAGCAGGTCCAGGCGCAAAGTCATGCCGGGCGATCCGCTACGGCTGCTTCGGCGAAGGTCGCCATCTGCCCGTGCAGCGCGCAGGCCAGGCGCAGCAACGGCACAGCGAGCGCGGCGCCACTGCCTTCACCCAGGCGCAGCCCGAGTTCCAGCAAAGGCTCGGCGTTGAGGCTTTGCAGCACGTGACGATGGCCGGGCTCGGCACCGCGGTGGCCGAACAGCAGCCATTCACGGCAGCCGGGGTTCAGGCGCGTGGCGACCAAGGCGGCGACGGTGCAGATAAAACCGTCCACCAGCACCACGACCCCTTCTTGAGCGCAGGCCAGGTAGGCGCCGACCAGCGCGGCAATTTCAAAGCCGCCGAGGTTGAACAGGGTTTTCAGTGCGTCGTCGCGATCGCCCGCGTGCAGTGCAAGGGCGCGCTCGATGACGGCGACCTTGTGGCTCACGCCCTGGGCGTTCAGCCCGGTGCCGGGGCCGGTCAGGTCGCTGACCTGGCAATCCAGCAGCGCGCAGGCCAGGGCACTGGCGGCGGTGGTGTTGCCGATGCCCATTTCGCCACCGATAAACAGTTGCGCACCGCTGGTGATAGCGCGGTGCACGCTGTCGCGGCCGGCTTGCAGGGCAAGTTGGCCCTGGGCTTCGGTCATTGCCGGGCCGTTGACGAAGTTGGCGGTACCGAGACCGATATTCAGGTGGCGGACGCCCGGTAGGTTCAACGTCGGGGTGATGGTGCCGAGGTCGACCACTTCCAGCTTGGCGTCGAGTTGGCGCGCAAGCACGCTGATGGCGGCGCCACCGGTGACGAAGTTGTGAAGCATCTGGCCGGTGACTTCCTGGGGGAAGGCGGAGACACCTTCGGCGACGACGCCGTGGTCGCCGGCGAAGATCGCGATCCACAGGTGGTCGACGCTGGGTTTGACCTGGCCCTGGAGGCCGGCCAGTTGGACGGCCACGGCTTCCAGCCGGCCGAGGGAGCCGGCGGGCTTGGTCAGTTGCTGCTGGCGGGCCAGGGCTTGTTCGTGGGCTTGGGTGTCGATCGTTTTGCAGGGGTTGAGCCACCAGGTGTCGGTCATAACGCAGTACCTTTCAAAGTCAGGGGCAGGCCGGCGACGGTCAGGACAACGCGCTGACAACGTTCGGCCAAGGCTTGATGCAGCCAACCGGCTTCATCGACATAGCGGCGAGTCAATTCGCCCAGCGGGACGACACCCATTCCGGTCTCGTTGCTGACAAAAATGATTTCTCCTGGGAGGGTGGCCAGGGTTTGGAGCAAGGCCTCACGCTCTTCTTTGAGACGGTCGGGGTCTTCGAGCATCAGCAGGTTGGTGAGCCATAGGGTCAGGCAGTCAACCAGCAGGCAATGGTTCGGGGTGGCGTTTTCCTTGAGGACACGGGCCAGTTCGATGGGCTCTTCGATCAGGCCCCATTCGGTCGGGCGCCGCTCGCGGTGGTGGGCGACGCGTGCGGACATTTCGCCGTCCAGGGGTTGGCTGGTCGCTATGTAGGTGACGCTTAGGCCGCTGTCGGTGGCGAGTTTTTCAGCCAGGCGGCTTTTGCCGGAGCGGGCGCCGCCGAGGATCAACTGGAGCATGGGTTGTGCCTCTGTTTTTGACTGTGTGTATATCCGTTATTTAGGTAACGGCGACTATTGGTTCCGCTCTTACAGCGGCTCACTTTTGAAGAGCGCAAAAGTAAGCAAAACGCTCTTGCCCCACCACTCG
>NZ_JACAPT010000007.1:63988-64109 GCF_013385565.1 Pseudomonas sp. E6002
TTGAGTGTGGTGAAGCAACAGCAACAGCAAGATCAGAATCGGGCACGGTCAAATGTGGGAGCTGGCTTGCCTGCGATAGCATCAACTGGGTGTACCTGATGCACCGAGTTGTCTGCATCGC
>NZ_JACAPT010000070.1:0-884 GCF_013385565.1 Pseudomonas sp. E6002
GCATCCTCGGCGCCTTGCGCCGGGATCACGTAAGCCACCAATTGCTGGCCGTTCAGCCCTTCCTGGGCCAAGACCACGGCTTCGCGCACCGCCGCCAGGGCGTTCAGGCGCGCTTCAATTTCACCCAGTTCGATACGGAAGCCACGGATTTTCACCTGATGGTCAATCCGGCCGATGTACTCGATCACCCCGTCGCTGCGGTATTGCGCCAGGTCACCGGTGCGGTACAACCGCGCACCGCTTTCGCCGAACGGGTCGGGAATAAAACGCAGTGCCGTCAGGTCGCCACGCTTCAGGTAGCCCCGGGCCAGGCCGGCGCGGCCAACATACAGTTCACCGATGCAGCCTTTGGCCACCGGGTTCAGTTCACCGTCGAGCAGGTACCACGACAGGTCGGCTATCGGCTCGCCAATCGGACTGCTGGCGTCCAGCTCGAGATCAGCCACCGACAGCGGACGGTAGGTGACGTGCACCGTGGTTTCGGTGATGCCGTACATGTTGATCAGCTGTGGCGCGCTGTCGCCAAACCGTTCGAACCATGGGCGCAGGCTCTTGACGTCCAGCGCCTCGCCGCCGAATACCACGTAGCGCAGGGCATTGGCCCGGGAGTCGGTACAAGCCACGTGCATCAACTGCTTGAACGCCGACGGCGTCTGGTTGAGCACCGTGACGCCCGCGTCGCACAACAGGTCGAGGAATTCCTGGGGCGAGCGGCTGACGTCGTACGGCACGATCAGCAGTTCGCCACCGTGCAGCAGTGCACCGAAAATTTCCCAGACCGAGAAGTCGAAAGCATAGGAGTGAAACAGGCTCCAGACGTCCTGCGGGCCGAAGCCGAACCACGGTTCAGTGGCCGCGAACAGACGCAGGATATTGTGGTGCGC
>NZ_JACAPT010000070.1:930-1454 GCF_013385565.1 Pseudomonas sp. E6002
ACGACTTGCGGGTCGCTGTCGGCAAAGGCGCTGACGTCGGTATCCAGCAGCAGGGTTTTCACGCCGTCAGGCACCGGTAATTGACCGGTCAGCGACGCCTGGGCCAGCAGCAGCTGGATGCCGCTGTCTTGCATCATGTAGGCCAGGCGGTCCTGCGGGTAGGTTGGGTCGAGCGGCACATAAGCGCCGCCGGCCTTGAGGATCGCCAGCAGGCCGACGATCATCTCGATACCCCGCTCCGCGGCCAGGCCCACCAGCACGTCCGGCCCCACGCCGTGAGCGATCAACTGATGCGCACGGCGGTTGGCCTGGGCATTCAGTTCGGCGTAGGTCAGGGTCTGGCCGTTGCAACGCAGGGCCACGGCGTCAGGCCGTTGACGGGCCTGCTCGGCGATCAGTTGATGGGCGCAGGTGTCGCTTGGGAAGCTGCGCGGGCCGGGGTTCCACTGGGCGATGTTGTGCTGTTGCTCGGTCGCGTCCAGCAGCGGCAATTCCCCGATGCGCCGTTGCGGATCGGCGACGAT
>NZ_JACAPT010000071.1:0-3282 GCF_013385565.1 Pseudomonas sp. E6002
AATCTTGACGATGACCTACTCTCACATGGGGAAACCCCACACTACCATCGGCGATGCATCGTTTCACTGCTGAGTTCGGGATGGGATCAGGTGGTTCCAATGCTCTATGGTCGTCAAGAAATTCGGGTACTGAGTCGTGGCCAGTTGGCCTCGCTTCAGCAAATTGGGTATGTGATAGCTTTCGGTGTTTTGCAAGATCTCGAACTTTCGGTTCGTTTCGTCTTCACACACCGCAATCTGGTCTCTTCGACGCAAATTGCTTGGGTGTTATATGGTCAAGCCTCACGGGCAATTAGTATTGGTTAGCTCAACGCCTCACAGCGCTTACACACCCAACCTATCAACGTCGTAGTCTTCGACGGCCCTTCAGGGAACTCAAGGTTCCAGTGAGATCTCATCTTGAGGCTAGTTTCCCGCTTAGATGCTTTCAGCGGTTATCTATTCCGAACATAGCTACCCGGCAATGCCACTGGCGTGACAACCGGAACACCAGAGGTTCGTCCACTCCGGTCCTCTCGTACTAGGAGCAGCCCCTCTCAAATCTCAAACGTCCACGGCAGATAGGGACCGAACTGTCTCACGACGTTCTAAACCCAGCTCGCGTACCACTTTAAATGGCGAACAGCCATACCCTTGGGACCGGCTTCAGCCCCAGGATGTGATGAGCCGACATCGAGGTGCCAAACACCGCCGTCGATATGAACTCTTGGGCGGTATCAGCCTGTTATCCCCGGAGTACCTTTTATCCGTTGAGCGATGGCCCTTCCATACAGAACCACCGGATCACTAAGACCTACTTTCGTACCTGCTCGACGTGTCTGTCTCGCAGTCAAGCGCGCTTTTGCCTTTATACTCTACGACCGATTTCCGACCGGTCTGAGCGCACCTTCGTACTCCTCCGTTACTCTTTAGGAGGAGACCGCCCCAGTCAAACTACCCACCATACACTGTCCTCGATCCGGATAACGGACCTGAGTTAGAACCTCAAAGTTGCCAGGGTGGTATTTCAAGGTTGGCTCCACGCGAACTGGCGTCCACGCTTCAAAGCCTCCCACCTATCCTACACAAGCAAATTCAAAGTCCAGTGCAAAGCTATAGTAAAGGTTCACGGGGTCTTTCCGTCTAGCCGCGGATACACTGCATCTTCACAGCGATTTCAATTTCACTGAGTCTCGGGTGGAGACAGCGCCGCCATCGTTACGCCATTCGTGCAGGTCGGAACTTACCCGACAAGGAATTTCGCTACCTTAGGACCGTTATAGTTACGGCCGCCGTTTACCGGGGCTTCGATCAAGAGCTTCGCGTTAGCTAACCCCATCAATTAACCTTCCGGCACCGGGCAGGCGTCACACCCTATACGTCCACTTTCGTGTTTGCAGAGTGCTGTGTTTTTAATAAACAGTCGCAGCGGCCTGGTATCTTCGACCGGCATGAGCTTACGGAGCAAGTCCTTCACCCTCACCGGCGCACCTTCTCCCGAAGTTACGGTGCCATTTTGCCTAGTTCCTTCACCCGAGTTCTCTCAAGCGCCTTGGTATTCTCTACCCAACCACCTGTGTCGGTTTGGGGTACGGTTCCTGGTTACCTGAAGCTTAGAAGCTTTTCTTGGAAGCATGGCATCAACCACTTCGTCATCTAAAAGATAACTCGTCATCAGCTCTCGGCCTTAGAATCCCGGATTTACCTAAGATTCCAGCCTACCACCTTAAACTTGGACAACCAACGCCAAGCTGGCCTAGCCTTCTCCGTCCCTCCATCGCAATAACCAGAAGTACAGGAATATTAACCTGTTTTCCATCGACTACGCTTTTCAGCCTCGCCTTAGGGACCGACTAACCCTGCGTCGATTAACGTTGCGCAGGAAACCTTGGTCTTTCGGCGTGGGTGTTTTTCACACCCATTATCGTTACTCATGTCAGCATTCGCACTTCTGATACCTCCAGCAAGCTTCTCAACTCACCTTCACAGGCTTACAGAACGCTCCTCTACCGCATCACCCGAAGGTGATACCCGTAGCTTCGGTGTATGGTTTGAGCCCCGTTACATCTTCCGCGCAGGCCGACTCGACTAGTGAGCTATTACGCTTTCTTTAAAGGGTGGCTGCTTCTAAGCCAACCTCCTAGCTGTCTAAGCCTTCCCACATCGTTTCCCACTTAACCATAACTTTGGGACCTTAGCTGACGGTCTGGGTTGTTTCCCTTTTCACGACGGACGTTAGCACCCGCCGTGTGTCTCCCATGCTCGGCACTTGTAGGTATTCGGAGTTTGCATCGGTTTGGTAAGTCGGGATGACCCCCTAGCCGAAACAGTGCTCTACCCCCTACAGTGATACATGAGGCGCTACCTAAATAGCTTTCGAGGAGAACCAGCTATCTCCGAGCTTGATTAGCCTTTCACTCCGATCCACAGGTCATCCGCTAACTTTTCAACGGTAGTCGGTTCGGTCCTCCAGTTAGTGTTACCCAACCTTCAACCTGCCCATGGATAGATCGCCCGGTTTCGGGTCTATTCCCAGCGACTAGACGCCCTATTAAGACTCGCTTTCGCTACGCCTCCCCTATTCGGTTAAGCTCGCCACTGAAAATAAGTCGCTGACCCATTATACAAAAGGTACGCAGTCACAGAACAAAGTCTGCTCCCACTGCTTGTACGCATACGGTTTCAGGATCTATTTCACTCCCCTCTCCGGGGTTCTTTTCGCCTTTCCCTCACGGTACTAGTTCACTATCGGTCAGTCAGTAGTATTTAGCCTTGGAGGATGGTCCCCCCATATTCAGACAAAGTTTCTCGTGCTCCGTCCTACTCGATTTCATGACTAAGAGATTTTCGCGTACAGGGCTATCACCCACTATGGCCGCACTTTCCAGAGCGTTCCGCTAATCTCAAAGCCACTTAAGGGCTAGTCCCCGTTCGCTCGCCACTACTAAGGGAATCTCGGTTGATTTCTTTTCCTCAGGGTACTTAGATGTTTCAGTTCCCCTGGTTCGCTCCATACACCTATGTATTCAGTGTAAGGTAACCATCTTATGATGGCTGGGTTCCCCCATTCAGACATCTCCGGATCAAAGTCTGTTTGCCGACTCCCCGAAGCTTTTCGCAGGCTACCACGTCTTTCATCGCCTCTGACTGCCAAGGCATCCACCGTATGCGCTTCTTCACTTGACCATATAACCCCAAGCAATCTGGTTATACTGTGAAGACGACATTCGCCGAAAATTCGCAATTACTCACAAATTTTACCTTAGCCTGATCCGTTACCAGTGAAAGTAACGTTCAGTCTCT
>NZ_JACAPT010000072.1:0-425 GCF_013385565.1 Pseudomonas sp. E6002
CGCCGAAAATTCGCAATTACTCACAAATTTTACCTTAGCCTGATCCGTTACCAGTGAAAGTAACGTTCAGTCTATCTTTCTATCACATACCCAAATTTTTAAAGAACGATCTAATCAAAGACTAGAAATCAATATTCATTCGCGAATATTCATTTCTAAACTCTAACAGTAGAAACAGTTAATGGTGGAGCCAAACGGGATCGAACCGTTGACCTCCTGCGTGCAAGGCAGGCGCTCTCCCAGCTGAGCTATGGCCCCATAACAAAATTGGTGGGTCTGGGCAGATTCGAACTGCCGACCTCACCCTTATCAGGGGTGCGCTCTAACCAACTGAGCTACAGACCCAATTTCGAGCGCGTAACTGATTAGCTAAGAGCTATCAGCTTGGAGCTTAAAGCTGCTTCTATCGTCTTCTTCAATGAATC
>NZ_JACAPT010000073.1:0-511 GCF_013385565.1 Pseudomonas sp. E6002
GTCGGTGTGCGGTGGGGGATTTGGGCTGTCTTTAATCATGGTGAAGCTCCTTTGTGAATGGAGCTGCCACGATTCGCGGTCAAACGATTAGGGTGGCAGCTATACGCGGGTTGACCGACCGGCCCAAAGAACAAAACCGGCATACCCGAAGGTATCCCGCGTACAGCTGCCGCGACACAATACATCAGGCGTAAAAAAAACGCCCAAGATCGGTTTTGGCGCAGTTGTTCTATGGTTGCGGACGGTCAAATCCGGTCGCTGAATTGGCAGCGACTGCGGGAGGTTAGTCAGCCCGGGTCCGACCGACAACCTGAAACAGTTGTCGGAAAAATCCGAGCATGTCTCCCTCAGTCAGAGACGGTCCATGTTGCCCAATCGTGTCGTCCAGGCCCCGCCAAGTCGGTGCTCCGGCTATTGATCGCTCCCACGCTCTGCGTGGGAGCGCAGCCCTGGACGCTCTGCGTCTGCCTTTGTGACGCGGAGCGTCACAGTCTGCATTCCCACGCGGAGC
>NZ_JACAPT010000074.1:0-2695 GCF_013385565.1 Pseudomonas sp. E6002
CGAAGCCGCCGAGCGTATCGCTCGCGTGCTGCACAACGACCCGGCGACCGGCGTGATGCGTCATGCGGATGCGGGCTACCAGATCGCGATTGATTGCGCCAGGGAGCAGGGTTTGAACCTGCCGATGGTCAAGTAAACCAGGCAGCCAGTTGCACCCTTTGCTTCATGGACGTCGGGCAGGTTGAGACGGATTTCAAGGTTCCGGTGCTTTATGTGTTTTCGGTAGGAGTGACTTGATGAGTCTCATGCAGATGCTCAGTTTTGGCGACACGGGTTGGGGGATGGCCTTGCTCAAGGCCGCCCTCATGACCGTGTTGTTGACCCTTGCGGCGCTGGTGGTCGGTGCGCTGGTCGGCAGCCTGGTGGCCATGGCCAAGCTTTCCAAAAAGCGTGCCTTGCGATACCTGGGGGATGCGTATTCCATCCTGTTCCGGGGGATTCCGGAGCTGTTGGTGATCTACCTGTTCTATTTCGGCGGTGCCAGTGTGGTGACGGCCGTCAATCATTGGTTTGGCGGTGAAGGCTATGTCGATGTCCCGCCGTTCATGGTGGGGGCCATCGCCGTCGGATTGATCTCGGCGTCGTATCAGGCTGAGGTCTATCGCGGTGCCTTTATCGCGGTGGCCAAGGGTGAGCTTGAGGCAGCACTGGCGATCGGCATGAACCGCGCAACGCGGATTCGCCGGGTGCTGATCCCGCAGATCTGGCGGTACGCGCTGCCGGGCCTGGGCAACGTCTGGCAAATGAGCCTGAAAGACTCCGCGCTGATTTCGGTGATTGGCCTGGTGGAACTGATGCGCGCCAGCCAGGTGGCGGCGGGTTCCACGCGCCAGTACTTCACGTTCTACATCGTCGGCGGCGTGTGCTACCTGATTCTGACCGGGCTTTCGGGCCGTCTTTTCAATATTGCCGAAGCGCGCGTACAGCGTACGCAGCGGCGCAATCCTGCACAGTCGTGAGAAGGGACCGTTTGCCATGATCGATTTCGCCTTTCTTGCCGACACCATGCTCAAGTTGCTGGGTGCCTTGCCCATCACCCTGGCCTTGTTTTTTTCGTCCCTGACCCTGGGGTTGCTGCTGTCGCTGGGCGTGGTGTCCATGCGCGTCAGCCGCTGGCCATTCCTCAGCTACCCGGCGCGTTTCTACATCATGCTGTTTCGCGGCACGCCGTTGATGATCCAGATGTTCCTGATCTATTACGGCCTGGGGCAGTTCCCGGCGATTCGCGACAGCTTCCTGTGGGTGGTGTTGAGGTCCCCTTATGGCTGCGCCGTGGTCTCCCTGGCGCTGTGCACCGCCGGTTACACCGCTGAAATCATTCGCGGTGGCCTGCTGAGCGTGCCTCAAGGGCAGATCGAAGCGGGGCAGGCGGTAGGCATGGGGCGTTGGACCCTGCTGTGGCGAGTGATCGGCCCGGTCACCTTGCGCCAGGCGCTTCCGGCCTATTCCACCGAGGCCATTTTGCTGGTCAAGTCCACCGCGCTGGCCAGCCTGGTCACCGTGTGGGACGTCACCGGCGTGGCGCAACAAATCATCCAGCGTACCTACCGCACCATGGAAGTGTTCATTTGTGCGGCGTTGATCTACCTGATCCTGAATTTCCTGGTGGTGCGTGTGGTGGCGTGGATTGAACATCGTCTGTCGCCCCATCTGCGTGAGCGGCCGAAAGACGTGCCGGTCAAGCAAACCCCCGAACCTATTTCTCATTCCTGATTGCAGCGGAGCTTGTCATGAGTACTCAGATTCAGAGCGCCCTTACGGTTAACAACATTCACAAGGCTTTCGGTTCGGCACAGGTTCTCAAGGGGATTTCGCTGGAGGCTCACAAAGGTGACGTGATTTCCATCCTCGGTGCCAGCGGTTCGGGCAAGAGCACTTTCCTGCGTTGTATCAACCTGCTGGAAACCCCGGACGAGGGCAGTATTGTGCTCGACGGCGAAACCATCGAGCTCAAGCGCCAGCGCAACGGTCGGTTGTTGCCTGGCAGCACGCGGCAGGTGGAGACCATGCGCAGCAAGCTGGGCATGGTGTTCCAAAGTTTTAACCTGTGGTCGCATATGACGGTTTTGCAAAATGTCATCGAGGGGCCGATGCGGGTGCTCAAGCGTTCGAAGGCCGAGTGTGTGGAGGAAGCTGAGCAACTGCTGCACAAGGTGGGGCTTTATGATCGCCGTGATTATTACCCGGCGCATTTGTCGGGTGGGCAGCAGCAGCGGGTGGCGATTGCCCGGGCGTTGGCGATGAACCCGCAAGTAATGTTGTTTGATGAGCCGACGTCGGCGCTGGACCCGGAGTTGGTGGGGGAGGTGTTGCGGGTGATGCGGTCGCTGGCCGAGGAAGGGCGGACCATGTTGGTGGTGACCCATGAGATGGGGTTTGCGCGGCATGTGTCCAATCGGGTGGTGTTTATGGCCAATGGGTTGATTGATGCCCAGGGCACCCCGGCGGAGTTGTTTGAGGGGTTGCCGACTGAGCGGTTTCGGCAGTTTGTATCGAGTCATACGCAGCGTAGTGCGGAGTAGTGGTTGGGTGTTGGTTGGGTTTGGGTATATATCCGTTGCTGCGGTAACGGCCGCTTATGGTTTCGCTCTTACAGCGAGTCACTTTGCAAAAGCGGCAAAGTAACCAAAGCGCTCTGCCCCGCCTGTCGGCGCCTCGCTAGGGCTCGGCGTTCCCTCACTCCGGCATTGCTCCG
>NZ_JACAPT010000075.1:0-1687 GCF_013385565.1 Pseudomonas sp. E6002
TCAACGACGCGTCGAGTTGGCAACAACCTTGCATATGCTTGTATGTACAAGTAAAGATGTGTGCGTAAGAGTCCATGAACATCCTCTTCGCACCCATCAATGTTCGCGCATTGATCGTTGAGGATTTTTTTGTGACCAAGCCTACCCAATACCGTGACGTTGAAATCCGTGCCGCACGCGGCAACACGCTGACCGCCAAAAGCTGGCTGACTGAAGCGCCGCTGCGCATGTTGATGAACAACCTCGACCCGCAGGTTGCCGAAAATCCGAAAGAACTGGTGGTGTACGGCGGCATCGGCCGTGCGGCACGTAACTGGGAATGCTACGACAAGATCGTCGAGAGCCTGACCAACCTCAACGACGACGAAACCCTGCTGGTGCAATCCGGCAAACCCGTCGGCGTGTTCAAGACCCACAGCAACGCCCCGCGCGTGCTGATCGCCAACTCCAACCTGGTGCCGCACTGGGCGAGCTGGGAGCATTTCAACGAACTGGATGCCAAGGGCCTGGCCATGTACGGCCAGATGACCGCCGGCAGCTGGATCTACATCGGCAGCCAGGGCATCGTGCAGGGCACCTACGAAACCTTCGTCGAAGCCGGTCGCCAGCACTACAACGATGACCTCAAGGGCCGTTGGGTCCTGACCGCCGGCCTCGGCGGCATGGGCGGCGCCCAGCCACTGGCCGCGACCCTGGCCGGTGCCTGCTCGCTGAACATCGAATGCCAGCAGGTCAGCATCGACTTCCGCCTGAGCAGCCGCTACGTCGACGAACAAGCCACCGACCTCGACGACGCCCTGGCGCGCATCGACAAATACACCAAGGCCGGCCAGGCGATCTCCATCGCGTTGCTGGGCAACGCCGCTGAAATCCTTCCGGAACTGGTCAAGCGCGGCGTGCGCCCGGACATGGTCACCGACCAGACCAGCGCCCACGACCCGCTCAACGGCTACCTGCCCGCCGGCTGGACCTGGGACGAATACCGCGCCCGCGCCAAGACCGAACCGGCCGAAGTGATCAAGGCCGCCAAGCAGTCGATGGCCGTGCACGTCAAGGCCATGCTCGAGTTCCAGAAACAAGGCATCCCGACGTTCGACTACGGCAACAACATCCGTCAGATGGCGCAAGAAGTGGGCGTGGAAAACGCCTTCGACTTCCCGGGTTTCGTCCCGGCCTACATCCGTCCGCTGTTCTGCCGTGGCATCGGCCCGTTCCGTTGGGCTGCGCTGTCGGGCGACCCGCAAGACATCTACAAGACCGACGCCAAAGTCAAAGAGCTGATCCCGGACGACGCGCACCTGCACAACTGGCTGGACATGGCCCGCGAGCGCATCAGCTTCCAGGGCCTGCCGGCGCGTATCTGCTGGGTTGGCCTGGGCCAGCGCGCCAAGCTCGGCCTGGCATTCAACGAAATGGTGCGCAGCGGCGAGCTGTCGGCACCCATCGTGATCGGCCGCGACCACCTGGACTCCGGCTCGGTGGCCAGCCCCAACCGTGAAACCGAATCGATGCAGGACGGTTCCGACGCCGTGTCCGACTGGCCACTGCTCAACGCCTTGCTCAACACCGCCAGCGGCGCGACCTGGGTTTCGTTGCACCACGGCGGCGGCGTCGGCATGGGCTTCTCCCAGCACTCGGGCATGGTGATTGTCTGCGACGGTACCGACGAAGCCGCCGAGCGTATCGC
>NZ_JACAPT010000076.1:0-447 GCF_013385565.1 Pseudomonas sp. E6002
CGGGTTTGATGGGCGCCGCACCGCCTATGCCTACGACCTCGCCGGGCATCTGCTGGAAAAGACCGAATACGGCGATGACGGCAGTCAGTTGGTTACCGGTTATGCGCGCGATGCTGCCGGTCGCCTCGTAAGAAAAACCCTGCCCGACCGCAGCATTGTCGATTACACCTACGACCGCCTCGGCAATCTCCTCAGCGTCGACGACGGTCATTGGCCGCTGCATTACGAATACGACCTGCAAAACCGCCTCACCGCCGAACACCAGGGCTGGGGCACGTTGCGCTACCGCTACGACGAATGCGGGCAACTCAACTACCTGCGGCTGCCAGACAACAACCGCCTCGCCTTCCACCACGACAAAGGTGGCGACCTCGCCACCGTCGAACTGAATGGCAGCCTGCTCACCTCGCACCTGTTCAAATCCGGCCGCGAACACCAACGCCAGCA
>NZ_JACAPT010000008.1:0-24714 GCF_013385565.1 Pseudomonas sp. E6002
TGTAAGAGCGGAACCCTAAGTAGCCGTTACCGCAGCAACGGATATGTACACTCACGAAACCCGCTCCCCAACCACAACCCCATCCCGCCACCAAGCCGCCAAACTAAAGACGTTCGGCGCCTTGAGCAGCGAAAAATGATTCCCCGGCCCATACCAAACCTCCAACACCCCCACGCACCCGCGCCACCCCTCAACCATCAACCCCTGCTCCCGCTGATTCCCTGCCGCGTCCAGGGTCGGATCCTCCGCCAACACCAACCGCACCACCCCCTCATACCGCCGACCAGGCCGATAAACCGTGCGCAACGCCGACGCATACGTGCGCGCCGGCCCATCCATCGCCTCCACCGAAGACCGCGCAGGCAACAACCCAACCCCCACCATCCCCCCATGCAACAACCTTCGCTGCTCCACTTCATCGCGCCCGGCAAAATCCACCGCATCAATCCCAAGCGACTTACCCGAAGCCACCTGCATCGACTCCACCAACCGCAACAACGCCGCCGTCGTGGTATAGGGCCGGCCCACCACCCCATTGCCCCCGGGCGCCTCGCTGTCGATCAACGTCAACGACGCCACCTCTCGCCCCTGAGCCTGCAACCGCGTGGCCATCTCGAACACCACCCAACCGCCAAACGAATGCCCCACCAAATGCACTGGCCCCGAAGGACATTCCTGCTCCAGGGCCTGCAAATAACAGCGCGCCGCCGCCTCAACCTGGCTATGGGGCACCACCTCCCCATCCAGCCCACGGGGCTGCAAGCCAAAGATCGGCCAGTCCCGTCCCAACGCCTCGGTCAACCCTACAAACCCCGTCACGCTATCCCCCGCCCCCGGCACACAGAAGATCGGTGCCTGCCCGGCGCGACCACTCTGGATCCGCAACAACGGCTGATGCACCGCCACCGCCGGCGCCTCACTCAACGCCAGGGCCTCAACCATCGCCTGCCCCAGCGCCTGGATATGCGGTGCCTGCATCATGCTCTGGTGATCCCCCGGCACCTCAATGCGGCGCAATTGCCCCACGGCCAGTGCCTCATCCCATCCCAAATCCAGGCTGCGCCGCGAGAGTTCCGTCGGCCGCTCGGCGGCGCTGAACAAGTGCACCACCAGTGGCATCGGGAACAGGCTGTAATGCGCCAACGCATGCCCATGCCCGACTTCCCGCTCGATAAAACTCAACAGGTCCGCGTCCGAAGCCGCCGCCATCTGCGCGTACAGCAAATGCCGATCGCGGCAGCGTTGCAGCAAACCCGCAAAGTCCAGCTGTCCAATGTCCGCTTCCAGTTGCTCAAGGCTCGCCAACTCATCCACACCTCCCTGTGCCTTCCAATACGCCGTGCACTGCAACAGCAAATGCCGCTTGAGGGCATCCGGCCCGCTCCAGCGCGCCTTGCCCTGGTCGGTCATGCGCGGCACGTAGCTGTCGATCAACCCGAGGAATGCCACCGGTTCGTCCAGCCCCTGCAGTTGCATCGCCACTTCATAGGCCAACACCCCGCCGAACGACCAACCCGCCAGCCGATACGGCCCATGGGGCTGCACCGAGCGGATGATCCCCACCAGCCGCGCCGCCAGGCCTTCCATGGTCTGCAACTGCACCTCGCCAAGGGGTGCACCGGGCAGGCCATAGATCGGGTAGTCCCCCGGCAGGTGCCGACCCAGCGCCGGGAAATACACGTCCATGCCGCTGAACTCATGCACCAGGAACAACGGCGGCTGGCTGCCGCTGGCGCGTACGGTGATCAGCGAGCTGTTGTCCTCCCGCGCCGTGCGCTGACCAAGCATCGAGGCGACCGAGGCCACGCTGGCGTGCTGGAACAGCTCGGCCAACGACACCTCAAGCCCCGCCTCTTCCATCAGGTTGACCAGCCGGATCGCCAGCAACGAATGGCCACCCAGTTCAAAGAAACTGTCATGCCGACCGACCTGCTCCAGCCGCAACACCTCGGCCCAGAGGCGTGCCAGGGTCTGTTCCAGCTCGTTCGCCGGCGCCTCGAACACGCGGCTCGCCGATGCCTCCAGCGCAGGCACTGGCAGGGCCTTGCGGTCGACCTTGCCGTTGGCCGTCAGGGGCATTTTTTCCAGCGGTACATAGGCCGATGGCACCATGTAGTCCGGCAGGTGCTGCAGCAGATGACTGCGCAACACTTCGATGGCCAGCGGCTCGCCGGTGTAGTACGCCACCAGGCGCTTGTCCCCCGGCGCATCTTCTCGTGCCAGCACCACCACATCCTTGATGCCGCTGCAGGTGGCCAGGCGTGCTTCGATCTCGCCCAACTCGATGCGGAAGCCGCGGATCTTCACCTGGTCGTCATTACGCCCGATGCACTCCAGCAGTCCGTCCGCCGACCAGCGCCCAAGGTCGCCGGTGCGGTACAACAAGCCATCGCCAAACGGATCATCGACAAACTTCTCGGCCGTCAGCTCCGGCCGGTTCAGGTACCCCTTGGCCACGCCATGCCCGCCAATGCAGATTTCCCCGACCACGCCCAGCGGCACCGGCTGCAAGTGCGCATCCAGCAGGTGGATTTGCGTGTTGGCAATCGGCCTGCCGATCGGCACGCTTTCGGCATCGGCGGCGATGGCCTGCACTTCATGCGTGGTGGCGTAAGTGGTGGTTTCCGTCGGGCCGTAGCAATGCACCAGCCGCAGTGCCGGCGCCTGGGCCAGCAGGCTGCGGAACGCCGCCGGATCGGCCCGTTCGCCGCCGCACAACAGGATGCGCAGCCCGGCCAACGCGTCGGGAATCAATTGCACGTACTGGTTGAACAGCGCAGTGGTGACGAACAGGATCGTCGCCCCGCCCGCCTTCAGTGCCCGGCCAAACGCGCCGGGGTCGAGCAAGGTCGCATGGTCGATCACCAGCACCTGGCCACCGTTGAGCAGGGGGCCCCACACGTCCATGGTGCTCGCGTCGAACGCCGGGTTGGAAGCGAACGCCACGCGGTCATGGGCGTTGAAATCGGCGTAGCCGTTATTGATCACCAGCCGCGTGACGCCCCGGTGCGGTACCAGCACACCCTTGGGGGTGCCGGTGGAACCGGAGGTGTACATGATGTACGCCACGCGCTCCGAGGACTGCGACAGGTCCGGGTTGTGGCTCGGTTGCGGGTCCAGCGCCAGGGTGTCGAGGTCGATACGTCGGGCCGGGTAAGCGACAGGCTCGCTGCTGTGGGTCAACAGCCACACCGCGCCACTGTCCTGCACCATAAAGGCCTGGCGCTCGGCCGGGGCGTTGATGTCCAGCGGCACGTAGGCCGCCGCGCATTTGAGGATTGCCAGTTGGCTGAGCAACAGGTCAATCGAGCGCGGCAACAGGATCGCCACATGGTCGCCGGGCTGCACGCCCAGGTTGCGCAGGTGGTGCGCCAACTGGTTGGCTCGGGTGTTCAGCGCGCCGTAACTCAGGGTGTGTTCACCATGCACCACTGCGATAGCACCCGGGCGTGCCTGGGCCTGGGCTTCGAACAAACGCTGCACCGTATGTTCGTGAGGGAATTCGCGCTGGGTGGCGTTGAATTCCATCCGCAGTTTTTCACGCTCCGCCGCCGGCAGAATCGACAGTTGGCTGATTGAGCCCCCTGCATTCTGTTCCAGGGCCTGCACCAGTTGCTCCAGGGCAACATGCAGGTACTCGCAGAGGCGTGGCGCGCCCTGCCCCATGGCGTCAAAGCCAAACCCGTCGCCCAGGTCATCGACACTCAGGGACAGCGCAAAGTTGGTACGTTCCTCGGCCTTGAGCACCTGCATGCCCTGCCACGCCTCGGCTACGCCGCCAGCGTGCGGGGCGCTGTGGCGATAGTTGAACAGCACGCTGAACAGCGGCGTATTGGCCGGCAGCCCGCTGCAACGCTGGGCCAGGGCCAGTGGCGCATGTTCGTGACTGAGCAACCGGGTCAGGCTTGCGTGGGTGGCCATCAGCGCTGCGTGCACCGTGCGCTCACCCAGGTCGACCCGCAGCGGCAAGGTGTTGATGAACACGCCCAAGGCACGTTCGGCGCCTTCGCCGCCTTGCAGCCGGCCCAGCAATACGGTGCCGAACACCACCTGCTCGCGGCCGGAAACCTTGCCCAGCACCTGCGCCCAGGCCAGGTGCATCAGGCTCGCAGCACTCACCCCAAGCTGCCGTGCCAGGGTGCGCAGGCGCCCGTTCAACAGCGGGTCGACGCGCAAATGTGCCTGTTGCGCTTCACCCGGTGCACTCAATGCCAGCGTCGGCTCATCGACCTCCCCGAGCATCTCGCGGAAGAACGCTTCGTGCTCTTCCTCACGCATGCCCAACCGCGTCTGCGCCACATAATTGCGATACGGCACCGCCGCACCCAATTGCTCGCGCCGGCCGAGCAAGCACGCCTGCATCTCGTGCTGCAGCACCTCCAGCGCAACGTGGTCCATCACCAGATGATGGAACAGCAACAACGCAACCACCCGCTGGTTGGCCGGGTCCTCGGCGTATACCAGGCGCATCAGCGGTGCCTGAGCCAAGTTCAGCCGATGCTGTTCGAAGCGCGCCTGCAATTGCGCCAGCACATCGCCCGCCAGTTGAATCGGCTCAACCCGCAGCGAAGCCTGGCGCCACACCACCTGCACCGGTTCTTCCAGCCCGTCCCAGTGCATCGACGAGCGCAGGATATCCTGCCGCTCGATCACCGCTTGCAACGCCTGGGCAAACGCTTCAAGGCGCTCGACGCTGGCGAAGGCAAACTGCGCCTGTAACAGGTACGCGTCACCCTGTTGCACTGCGCGGTGGTGATACAGGATCCCGGCCTGCAACGGCGCCAGCGGGTAAATGTCCTGAACGTTGGCCGCGCCACCGGGAATGGTCGCGACAAGGCGGTCGATGGCGGGTTGCTTCAAGTTCACCAGCGTCAGCATGTCCGGGGTGATCCGCGTGCAATCCGCGGCGATCCCATTGGCTGGCACCACCACTTCGCGACCACCACCCACGGCAGCCGCCAAGGCTGCAAGGGTGGGTTGACCAAACAGGACTTTCACATCCGCCGACAACCCGACCCGACGCATGCGGCCGATCAGGCTGGCGGCCAGCAGCGAATGGCCGCCCAGCTCGAAGAAATGGTCGTGCCGACCGACACGCTCCACCTTGAGCAAATCCGCCCACAGGCCGGCCAGGGTGATTTCGGTTTCCCCCACAGGCGCGACGTACTCCCGGGCGCTCACCGATTCCAGGCCTGGCGCCGGCAGTGCCTTGCGGTCGAGCTTGCCATTGGGGCTCAGGGGCAAGGCCTCCAGGTGCATGAAGGTGGCCGGTACCATGTAGTCCGGCAGGTGTTCCAGCAAATGGCTGCGCAAAGCGTCGATTTGCGCCGGCACGCCGGTGTAGTAAGCCACCAGCCGTGAATCGCGGGCGACCACGGCGGCTTCGTTGATCTGCGGGAATTGCAGCAGTCGCGCCTGGATCTCCCCCAGTTCGATGCGCAAGCCACGGACTTTCACCTGGTCGTCATTGCGGCCCAAATACTCGATGGTGCCGTCCGGCAGGTAGCGCCCGACGTCGCCGGTGCGGTACATCCGGCCCGCGCTGAACGGGTCCTTGAGGAAGCGCTCGGCCGTCAGCTCAGGACGGTGCAGGTAACCCCGCGCCACTTGCACACCGCCGATGAACAGCTCGCCCACCACACCCAATGGAACAGGCTGCAACTGCCCGTCCAGCAGGTACATGCGGGTGTTGGCAATCGGCTTGCCGATGGGGGTGTTGTCCGGCGTGACGGGCCCGGCGCAATCCCACGCCGTCACGTCCACCGCCGCTTCCGTCGGGCCATAAAGGTTGTACAAACCGATGCCCGGCAACTGCTGTTTGAAGCGGCGCACCAGGCTGCCTGGCAACGCTTCACCACTGCACATCACCCGCACCAGCCCGGCGCTCTGGCTGACGTCGCCGTGGGCCAGGAACACATCGAGCATCGACGGCACAAAGTGCAGCGTGGTGATCTGCTCCGCCTCGATCACCTCACACAGGTAGGCCGGGTCTTTATGCCCGCCAGGACGCGCCATCACCAACCGCGCGCCGGTGAACAGCGGCCAGAAGAACTCCCACACCGACACGTCGAAGCTGAACGGGGTTTTCTGCAACACCCTGTCCTGGGCAGTCAGTCCGTACTCGTCCTGCATCCACAGCAGGCGGTTGACCACGCCCGCGTGCTCGTTGATCACGCCTTTCGGTTGGCCGGTAGAACCCGAGGTGTAGATCACGTAGGCCTGATGCTGCGCGGTCAGCCCATCCACTCGTGGGTTGGACGTTGATTGGTGCTGCCAGGTGTTCCGGTCCAGGTCCACCAGCGGCACCGTGACGTCGCCCAGCAACGAACGGGTTTCGCCCTGCACCAGCACGGCGGCCGCGGCGCTGTCCTTGAGCATGTAGGCGATACGTTCCAGCGGATACGCCGGGTCCAGCGGCACATAACCGCCGCCCGCCTTGAGGATTGCGAACAGGCCAATGACCATCTCCAGGCCGCGCTCGACGCAAATTGCCACCCGCGAATCCGGCTGTACACCCAGCTCCCGCAGATGGTGCGCCAACTGATTGGCCCGTTCGTTCAGCTCGCGATAGCTCAGGCACTCCGAGCCTGCCTTCACCGCAAGCGCATCCGGCGTTCTCGCCACCTGGGCTTCGAACATACCGTGCAGCGTCTGGTCGAGGTTGTAATCCACTGTGGTGTTATTGAAGTCGAACAGCAGATGCTGGCGCTCCTGATCGTCCAGCAAGTCAGCCTGCTCCAGCACCGCCTGATCGTTATCCACCATGGCCTGTAGCACGCGGGTGAAATAGCCGACATAGCGTTGCATGGTCGACTCGTCGAACAACGCGATGGCGTATTCCAGGGTGCCGCGAATTTCGCCCCGGGTCTCGCCGAGGTTCAGGGACAGGTCGAACTTGGCAAAGTGACTGTCCTCCACGATTCCTTCAAGGCTCAGGTCGCCCAGAGCCAGCACCGGCGCGTCACTGTCCTGCCAGGTCAACATCGTCTGGAACAGCGGGCTATGGGCCAGGCTGCGCAATGGCCGGGTGATTTCCACCACCTGCTCAAACGGCAGATCCTGATGAGCCTGGGCGTCCAGCGCCAGCCCCTTGACCCGCGCCAGCAGCGCCTCGGCGCTCAGCTCGCCCGAGGTATCAATGCGCACTGCCAGGGTGTTGACGAACAACCCGATCAGGCCTTCCACCTCGGCCCGCTGGCGGTTGGCGACCGGCGAGCCGATCACCACTTCCTCCTGCCCGGCCAAACGCGCGAGCAACGAGGCCCACGCCGTCATCATCACCATGTACAGCGTGGTGCCGTGGCGCTGGCTGAGGGCCTTGAGCCCGGCGCTCAGGCGCTCATCCAGGTGCACCTCGACGCTGCTGCCGGCGTAGTCCTGCTGGGCCGGGCGTGGACGGTCGGTCGGCAACATCAGCAACGCCGGCGCACCGGCCAGGGTGTGTTGCCAGTAGCTGCTCTGGCGATGCAGCACTTCGCCGCTCAGCCACAGGCGCTGCCATACGGCAAAGTCGCTGTACTGGATCGGCAACGGCGGCAGTGGGTCAGCCTCACCGTGGCTGAACGCCTGGTACAGCGCCATCAGTTCGCGGGTCAGCACGCCCATGGACCAGCCATCGGACACGATGTGGTGGATAGTCAGCAGCAACACGTGATGATCGTCGGCCATGATCACCAGGCGCCCGCGCAACAGCGGGCCGCGCTGCAAATCAAAAGGCGCCGAGGCTTCGCCCTGGATCAACGCGTCCAGCACCTGCTGTGCTTCGGGGTGGCGACGCAGGTCCTGGACTTGCAGGGGCATCACTTCTTCAGGCGGCACGATCAGCACCTGGGCGTCGTCATCCTGCTGGGCAAACCGGCTGCGCAAGGTCTCATGCCGCGCGACGATCCGCGCCAGGGCCCGTTGCAGCGCGTCGACGTGCAACTGCCCGCGCAGGCGCAGGCCGATGGGAATGTTGTAGGCGGTGTTGGCGCCCTCCATCAACGCCAGGAACCACAGGCGTTGCTGGGCAAACGACAACGGCAACTCCGTGTCCCGCGCCGCCGGCAGGATATCCGGCAAAGTGCTGCGCCCGGCCTGGGCCACTACCTGCGCCACCGCCGCCAGTTCGGCATTGGCGAACAGTTCGCCCAGTGCCAGGTCGACCCCCAGTTGCTGGCGAACCTGGGACACCATGCGCATGGCCAGCAACGAATGGCCGCCCAACTCAAAGAAATGATCCTGGCGCCCAACACGTTCCACTTGCAACACATCGGCCCAGATCTGCGCGAGGACGGCTTCGATATCGCCATGAGGCGCCTCGTATTCGCGGGTGAAGACGGCGGCCAGGTCCGGCTTTGGCAGGGCCTTGCGGTCCAGTTTGCCGTTGGCAGTCAGGGGCAACGCATCGAGTTTCACGTAGGCCACCGGCACCATGTAGTCCGGCAAGTGCGCCACCAGATGGGCACGAACCTCGCCCACTTCAAGCGGTTCGAATTGCGGGTTTTCGGTGAAGTAAGCCACCAGCCGGGGCTGGCCGGGCTGGTCTTCACGGGCCAGCACCACGGCTTCCTGGAGACCGGGCAGCTGGTTGAGGCGGGTTTCGATTTCCCCCAGTTCGATGCGCACACCGCGGATTTTCACCTGGTCGTCGTTGCGGCCCAGGTACTCGATATTTCCGTCCGGCAACCAGCGCGCGAGGTCGCCGGTGCGGTACATGCGGCCCGAATTGAATGGGTCATCCAGGAAACGTTCGGCGGTCATTTCCGGGCGATTGAGGTAACCCCGCGCCACGCCCTTGCCGCCCACATACAGTTCACCGGCAACCCCCAAGGGCACCGGGCGCTGCTGTTCGTCCAGCAGGTAAACCGTGGCATTGGAAATGGGTTTGCCGATGTGCAACGGCTGCCCGGGCTCGATCCGCCCGGAGGTGGCGACCACCGTGGCTTCGGTGGGGCCGTAGTTGTTGATCACCTCGAAACGCTGGGCGCGGGTGAACTGGCGCAGGCGGTCGCCGCCAATCAGCAAGGTGCGCAGGGTCGGGTGCTCGATGTTCTGGCTGAACGCATATTCGGCCACCGGCGTGGGCAGGAAACACACGTCCAGCGGTTGTGCGCGCCACCAGTCCAGCAGCGCGTCGATATCTTCGGCGCCGTCGTGGGCCGGCGGCAGGTGCAAGGTGGCCCCCACGCACAGGGCCGGCCAGATTTCCCAGGCCATCGCGTCAAAGCCAAACCCGGCAACGCTCGCGGTGTGGCGGCCTGCGCACAGGTCAAACGCTGTGCAATGCCAGTCCACCAGGTTGGCCACGGTGTGATGTTCCACCATCACGCCCTTGGGCAGGCCGGTGGAGCCGGAGGTGTAGATCACGTAGGCCAGGTTGGCGGGCGTGACGGCCACCTGCGGGTTGCTCGCCGAATGGTGATGCCAGGTAAAACGGTCCAGGTTGATCACCGGCACATCGAGCGCGGGCAGGCGCTCCAGCAGTGCATGCTGGGTCAGTACCGCGACCGGGGCGCTGTCGCCGAGCAGGTAGCTCAGGCGCTCGGCCGGGTGCGACGGGTCCACCGGTACATAGCAGGCGCCGGACTTGAGGGTCGCCAGCAACCCGGCCAGGGTATCCAGCCCGCGCCGGGCAACGATGGCCACGCGATCGTCGGGTTTTACCCCCAGCGCCAGCAGGTGATGGGCCAGCAGGTTGGCTTGTTGATTCAACTCGGCATAGGTCAGCTGGCGGCCTTGATACACCGCGGCCACCGCGTCCGGGGTCAGCAGGGTCTGGGCCTCGATACGCCCATGCAGGGTGGTACCTTGGGGGAAGTCGATGGCTGTCGCGTTGAACTGCTCCAGCAAGTGCCGCTGCTCCGCCTCGGGCAACACCGACAAGCGATTCAAGGGTGTTTCGGGTGCCTGTTCCAGCGCCTGTACCAAATTCTCCAGGGCAGTTTGCAGATAAGCGCACACCCGCTGCGGATCAACCTGGGCGCTGGCCAACAGGCTCAGGCTGAAGTCTTCGCCCAGGTCGTCGACGCTCAGGGTCAACGGGTAGTTGGTGCGTTCCTCGGAGCGCAACGCTTGAATACCCTGCCAAGCCGAGACCGCTTCGGCGCTCGCGCCGCCTGCGCTATGGCGGTAGTTGAGCAACGCGCTGAACAGCGGCGTCGGCGCCACTACACCGCTGCAACGCTGGGCCAGGGCCAGCGCCGCGTGTTCGTGACGCAGCAAGGTGGTCAGCCGGGCATGGGTCGCCTTGACCCCGGTGCGCACGTCTTCGGCGCCTACATCCACCCGCAATGGCAAGGTGTTGATAAAGATCCCCAGGGCACGGTCGGTGTCGTGGCTGCCCTGCATGCGGCCCATCAGCACCGTGCCGAACACCACCTGTTCCTTGCCCGCCAGCACTCCCAGCACCTGGGCCCAGCCCATGTGGAACAGGCTCGCGGCGCTGACGCCCAACTGCCGGGCCTGGGCGCGCAAGCGCCGGCTCAGCTCCGGGGCCAGCGGCAGGCTGATCTCCTGGATGTTGTCGCCGTCGCCCTGCACATCCTGCAGGCCGTAGGGCAAGGTCGGCTCGCTGATGTCGCCGAGCATCTGCCGGAAGAACCCTTCGTGCTCCTGCTCGCTGATGCCCAGGCGCGCCTGGGCGACATAGTTGCGAAACGGCACCGCCTGGCCCAGTTCAGCCGCCCTGCCCAGCAGGCAGGCTTGCATCTCGTGGCAGACCACTTCCAGCGCGCTGTGGTCCAGGGCCATGTGGTGGAACAACAGCATCGCCACCACCCGTTGGCCGGCTTCATCCCAGGCCCGCACCAGGCGCAGCAGCGGCGCGCGGGTCACGTCCATGCGGTAGTGGCGGCCATCGAACAGGCGATGCAACTGGGCGGCGATATCGCCGTCTGCCGGGTCCAGTTCAATCGCCTGCACCGGCAGGCGCGCCGTGCGCCAGACCACTTGCGACGGTTCTTCCAGGCCTTCCCACACCACGCCGGTCCGCAGGATGTCGTGACGGTCGATCACCTGTTGCAAGGCCAGGGCAAAGCCCTCGAAACGCTCAAGGCTGTCGAAGGCAAACAGCGACTGCATGATGTACGGGTCGCCGTGCTCGGCACTCACATGGTGGTAGAGGATGCCCTCCTGCAACGGTGCCAGCGGGTAGATGTCCTGCACATTGGCGACGCCACCCTCGACGGTCTCGAGGATACGGTCGATGGACGCCTGGCTGAGGGTCGACAGGCTCAGCATCTGCGGGGTAATCGAGGTAGCGCCCGGTGGAATGCCATTGGCCGGCACCTGCACCTCACCGGCCTTGGTGGCCGAGTACTCCCCGGCCTTGATCAGCTCGATCAGCGCCGGCTTGTGTTCGCGCAGCGAGGCCACCAGTGCCGCGTCGCTCAGGGCCTGCTTGTTGCCTTGCACCGACAACTGATCGCCCTTGAGCGCCAGTTGCACATCCTTGGCCTTGAGTGTCGCCAACAGTTCGATGATGCTCACAGGACGATCTCCATTCGTTCGGTAATTGCGGCGTAGCCGGCCAGGGTCGGCTGTTCGAACAGGCCCCGCACATCGGCTTCCATGCCTTCCTGACGCAAGCGTCCGATCAAGCTGACGGCCAGCAACGAGTGCCCGCCCAGCTCGAAAAAGTTGTCGTGACGCCCGACCCGCTCCACCTTCAGCAGCTCGGTCCACAGCCGCGCCAGGGTGATTTCGGTAGCGCCCACCGGGGCCTCGTACTCGCGCACGATCAGTGATTCCACACCCGGCGTCGGCAAGGCCTTGCGGTCGAGCTTGCCGTTGGGGCTCAGGGGCAGAGCGTCGAGATGGACGAATACCGCGGGCACCATGAAGTCCGGCAAGCGCGCCAGCAGGTGCGCCCGCAACTGTTCGATATCGGCTGGCACGCCGGTGTAGTACGCCACCAGGCGTTCGTCGCGGGCCAACACGGCCGCTTCCTTCACCTGTGGGTACTCGGTCAGCCGCGCCTGGATTTCTCCGAGTTCAATACGCAGGCCACGGATTTTTACCTGGTCGTCATTACGGCCCAGGTACTCGATATTGCCATCCGGCAGGTAGCGCCCGACGTCACCGGTGCGGTACATCCGGCCTGGGTTGAACGAGTCCTTGAGGAAGCGCTCGGCCGTCAGTTCGGGACGGTGCAGGTAACCGCGAGCCACTTGCACACCGGCGATAAACAGCTCGCCCACCACGCCCAGCGGCACCGGTTGCAACCGGGCATCCAGCAGGTACATGCGGGTGTTGGCAATCGGCTTGCCGATAGGCGTGTTGTCCGGCACCACGGGCCTGGCGCAGTTCCAGGCGGTCACGTCCACCGCGGCTTCCGTCGGGCCATAGAGGTTGTACAAACCGATGCCGGGCAATTGCTGCTTGAAGCGCCGCACCAGGCTGCCGGGCAAGGCTTCGCCGCTGCACATCACCCGCAGCAGTCCGGCGCCCTGGCTGACATCACCGTGGGCCAGGAACACATCGAGCATCGACGGCACGAAGTGCAAGGTGGTGATTTGTTCTGCCGCGATCACCTCGCACAGGTAAGCCGGCTCCTTGTGCCCGCCGGGGCGTGCCATGACCAGCCGCGCACCGGTGAACAGGGGCCAGAAGAACTCCCACACCGACACATCGAAGCTGAACGGGGTTTTCTGCAGTACCGCATCAGTGGCGTTCAGGCCGTAGGCGTCCTGCATCCACAGCAGGCGGTTGACCACACCCGCGTGCTCGTTGATCACGCCCTTGGGTTGGCCGGTGGAGCCGGAGGTGTAGATCACGTAGGCCTGGTGCTGCGCGGTCAACCCGGGAACCTGTGGGTTGGACACCGGCTGGTGCGCCCAGGTGTTCTGGTCAAGATCCACCACCGGCACCGTCACGTCGCCCAGCAACGAACGGGTAGCGCCCTGCACCAGCAGCGCCGCGGGCTGGCTGTCTTGCAGCATGTAGGCGAGGCGACCCAGCGGGTACGCCGGGTCCAGCGGCACATAACCACCACCGGCCTTGAGGATCGCAAACAGACCGATGACCATCTCCAGACCACGCTCGACGCAAATCGCCACCCGCGCATCCGGCTGCACGCCCAGTTCCCGCAGGTGGTGCGCCAGTTGGTTGGCGCGCTGGTTCAGCTCGGCATAGGTCAGGCATTGCTCACCCGCCTTCACCGCCAATGCATCCGGCGTGCGCTCGACCTGGGCCTCGAACAGGCCGTGCAGGGTCTGCGCCAGGTCGTAGTCAACCTCGGTGGCATTGAAATCAAACAGCAGTTGCTGACGCTCTGCATCCCCCAGGATCGGCAGGCGGTCAAGGGCCTGGTGCGGCGCGTGCTCCAGGGCCTCCACCAACTGGGTCAACGCCATCTGCATATAACCGCAGACCCGTTGTGCGCCTACCTGGGCCGGGGTCAACGCGGTGAAGTCATAACCATCACCCAGGTCATCGACGTTCAGGGTCAACGGATAGTTGGTGCGCCCGTCATTGGTCAGGGTCTGCATGCCTTCCCAGGCGTGCTGCGCGTCCTGTGAACGGGTGGCGCCGCCCCGGTGGCGATAATTGAGCATCGAGCTGAACAGCGGCAGCGGCGCCGCCACCCCGCTGCAACGCTGGGCCAGGGCCAGGGAAGCATGTTCATGGCCCAGCAGCGCGGTGAGCCGGGCATGGGTGCTGCGCACGCTGTCGCGCACGCCTTGCCCGTCGATATCCAGGCGCAATGGCAGGGTGTTGATGAACACGCCAAGGGCCCGGTCCGCGCCCTCGCCGCCCTGCATCCGGCCGACCAGCACCGTGCCAAACACCACATTCGGCTTGCCCGACGTCACCGCCAACACCTGCGCCCATGCCAGGTGGAACAGGCTCGCGGTGCTCACGCCCAGCAGGCGTGCCTGGGCCCTGAGGCGCCGGCTGACGGCAGCGTCCAGGTGATGCGTGAATTCTTCGATATCCCGACCATCGCCCTGCACATCCTGCAAGCCAAACGGCAGCGTTGGCTCATGGATATCGCCAAGCATCTCGCGGAAGAACCCTTCATGTTCCTGCTCGCTGACACCCAGTCGCGCCTGCGCCACGTAGTTGCGATAAGGCATCGGCGCGGACTGCGGTGCGGGGTGCCCCAGCAGGTAGCCCTGCATTTCCCGCAGCACCACGTCGAACGCGGTGTGGTCCAGCACGATGTGGTGATACAGCAGCACCGCCACCACCCGCTGATTGGCCGGGTCGTTGGCGTACATCAGGCGGATCAGCGGCGCCTGGGCGATGTCCAGCCGGTAGCGCCGGGCGTCGAAACGCTGATGCAGGCCGGCCAGCACATCACCGTCCAGATGCAGCGCTTCGACCGTCAATCGAGCCTTGCGCCACACCACTTGCACCGGCTGCGCCAAGCCTTCCCAGACCACACCGGTCCGCAGGATGTCGTGGCGGTCGATCACCTGCTGCAAGGCCTGGGCGAAGCTGTCCAGGCGCGCCTGGGTATCGAATGCGAGGTGCGATTGCAGCAGGTACGGATCGCCCTGCTCCGCCGTGATGTAGTGGTAAAGAATGCCTTCCTGTAACGGTGCCAGCGGGTAAATATCCTGCACATTGGCGGCGCCACCCGGCACGCTGGCGACGATCTGGTCGATCATCGGCTGATCCAGCTCCACCAATGGCAGCATCGAGGGCGTGATGCGCGGGCAATCGGCGGCGATGGCATTCACCGGCACCACCACTTCCCGGCCACTGCCCACTGCCGCTGCCAATGCCGCCAGCGTCGGCTGGCTGAACAGCACCCGCACATCGGCGCTGAGGCCGGCCTGGCGCATGCGCTCGATCAGGCTTACCGCCAGCAAGGAATGGCCGCCCAGCTCGAAGAAGTGGTCATGGCGGCCCACTTGCTCCACCTGCAACACCTCGGCCCAGATCCGCGCCAGGGTGGTCTCGACTTCGCCGCGTGGGGCTTCATATTCCCGGCTGAGCACGGCGGCCTGATCCGGTGCCGGCAGCGCCTTGCGGTCAAGCTTGCCGTTGGCGGTCAACGGCCAGCTGTCGAGTTTGACGTAGGCCACCGGCACCATGGCCTCGGGCAGTTGGCTGTGCAGCTCGGCGCGCAGGGTTTCGATAACCAGCGGTTTTTGTTCGGTGAACCAGGCCACCAGGCGGCCGCCGCGCACCAGCACCACGGCTTCCTTGACGCCGTCGACGGCGGCCAGGCGGGTTTCGATTTCTCCCAGCTCGACGCGCACGCCCCGGACTTTTACCTGGTCGTCGTTACGGCCCAGATATTCAATGTTGCCATCCGGCAGCCAGCGCGCCAGGTCGCCGGTGCGGTACATGCGGCCCGGGTTGAACGGGTCATTGAGGAATCGCTCGGCGGTCAGGTCCGGGCGATTCAGGTAGCCGCGGGCCACGCCGCGGCCGCCTACATACAGCTCACCGGCCACACCCACCGGCACCGGCCGTTGTTGTGCATCCAGCAGGTACACCGTGGCATTGGCCATCGGCTTGCCGATATGCAGCGGCTGGCCGGCGCGCACCCGGCCAGAGGTGGCGACCACCGTGGCTTCGGTGGGGCCGTAGTTGTTGATCACCGCGAAACGTCGCTCATGGCTGAACTGGCGCAGGCGATCACCGCCGATCAACAGGGTGCGCAAGCTTGGGTGCTCAAGGTCCTGGCTGAACGCGTACTCGGCCACCGGGGTGGGCAGGAAGCTCACGTCCAGCGGCTGGGCCAGCCACCAAGCCAGCAGTTCGTCGATGTTTTCATTGCCGACATGGGCCGGTGGCAGGTGCAAGGTCGCCCCCACGCACAATGCCGGCCAGACTTCCCAGGCCATGGCATCGAAACCGAAGCCGGCCACGCTGCTGGTGTGGCTGGCGGCCTGCAGGTCGAAAGCTTCACAGTGCCAATGCACCAGGTTTTCCACGGTGCGGTGTTCCACCATCACGCCTTTGGGCTGGCCGGTGGAGCCGGAGGTGTAGATGACGTAGGCGAGGTTCGCCGGGGTCAGGCTGGCGACGTGGGGATTGGTGCCGTCGGGATAGGCGCCATGTAGATCGACGATGGCGACATCACCGAGCACGCCACGGGTGCTCTCTTCGGCCAGGACCGCGACCGGTGCGCTGTCTTGCAGCAGGTAAGCGATGCGCTCGGCCGGATAGGCCGGGTCTACCGGGACGTAGGCCGCGCCCGCTTTGAGAATCGCCAGCAGGCCCGCCAGCATCTGCGGGCCGCGTCGGCAGCAGATCGCCACACGGTCGTCGGGCTGTACGCCCAGCGCCAGCAGGTGATGGGCCAGTTGGTTGGCGCGTTGGTTGAGCTGTTGGTACGTCAGGTGCTGGCCGTCCTGGCTCACGGCAATCGCCTGCGGCAGGCGCAGGGCCTGGGCTTCGAAAGCGCCGTGCAGGGTCTGCCCTTGCGGGTAGTCGCGGGCGGTGGCGTTGAAGCTGCGCAGCAGGTGTTCGCGTTCGCGGGCAGGCAGTACCGGCAACTGATGCAACGGCGTTTGCGGCGCGTGCTCAAGGGCCTCCACCAGTTGCTCCAGCGCACTGTGCATGGAGTCGCACAGGCGCTGCGCGCCGATGGATTCCAGCGCCAGTACCGTCAGGCCGAAGCCTGTGCCAAGGTCGTCCACACTCAGGGTCAGCGGGTAGTTGCTGCGTTCTTCGCCGCCGAGCAATTGCACGCCTTCCCAGATACCGTGGCCGTCGCGGGCCATTTCGCCCGGGGTGCTGTGGCGGTAGTTGAGCAAGGCGCTGAACAACGGCATCGAGGTCGGCACGCCGCTGCACCGCTGGGCCAGCGCCAGGGACGCATGCTCATGACCCAGCAAGGCACTGAGCCGGGCGTGGGTCGCCTTGACGCCGGCACGTACCGCGTCGGCACCCACCTCCACCCGCAGCGGCAAGGTGTTGATGAACATGCCCAATGCCCGGTCGGCACCTTCGCCGGCTTGCATGCGGCCCATCAATACGGTGCCGAACACCACGTCCTGACGGCCCGACACCAGCCCGAGGACCTGGGCCCACGCGAGGTGCATCAGGCTCGCAGCGCTGACCCCCAGTTGCCGCGCCTGTTCACGAACCCGCAGCGCCAGCCCTGCATCGACGGGCAATTCGGCCTCTTCGATATCCCGGCCATCGCCCTGCACATCCTGCACGCCGAAGGGCAGCGTGGGCTCGTCGACATCGGCGAGCATTTCGCGGAAGAACTGCTCGTGTTCCTGGGCGCTGACACCCAGGCGCGCCTGGGCCACGTAGTGACGGAACGGTGCCGCGGCCGGCAAGTCATCGGCCTGGTTGAACAGGAACGCCCGCATTTCCTGGCCGACCACTTCCATGGCGGTGTGGTCCAGTGCCAGGTGATGGAACAGCAGGATCGCCGCGACCCGCTGGTTGGCCGGGTCCTGCGCATACACCATACGCAGCAGCGGCGCCTGGGTGATATCCAGGCGATAGTGGCGGGCATCAAAACGCGCGTGCAGTTGTTCGATCACATCACCATCGGCCGGGTCCAGCGGGATGTTCTGCACCACCAGTTCGGCCTGGCGCCACACCACTTGCACCGGGCTGTCCAAGCCTTCCCACACCACGCCGGTGCGCAGGATATCGTGGCGCGCCACGACCTTTTGCAGCGCGCCCATGAAGGCCTGCAAACGCTCGACGCTGTCAAACGCCATGCGCGATTGCAGCAGGTAGGGGTCACCCTGTTCGGCGCTGATGTGGTGGTAGAGGATGCCTTCCTGCAACGGCGCCAGCGGGTAGATATCCTGCACATTGGCCGCACCGCCGGGCACCGTCGCCACGATGCGGTCGATGGCCGGCTGGTCCAGCTTGACCAGGGTCAGCATCGACGGCGTGATGTGCTCGCAGCCAGGCGCAATGCCGTTGGCCGGCACCACGATTTCCCGGCCACTGCCCACCGCCGCCGCCAGCGCCGCCAGGCTTGGCTGGTTGAACAGCACCCGCACATCGGCGCTCAGGCCGGCCTGGCGCATGCGCTCGATCAGGCTCACCGCCAGCAACGAATGGCCGCCGAGTTCAAAGAAGTGGTCAAAACGCCCGACACGCTCGACCTTCAGCACGTCCTGCCAGATTTGCGCCAGCAGGGTTTCCACCTCGCCCTCCGGGGCTTCGAAACCACGGCTGAGCAGCGACGCCTGATCCGGCGCAGGCAGGCCCTTGCGGTCCAGCTTGCCATTCGCGGTCAGCGGCAACAGTTCCAACCAGACATAGGCCGACGGCACCATGTAGTCCGGCAGCCGGCTTTGCAGGTGCGCTCGCAACGCTTCAATACTCAGCGGCGCCTGGGCGGTGTAGTAAGCCACCAGGCGCTTGTCGCCGGGCTCATCTTCACGGGCCAGCACCACCGTGTCTTTCACGCCGGAATAGCTGGCGAGGCAGCTTTCGATTTCACCGGGCTCGATACGGAAACCCCGGATTTTCAGCTGATGGTCGTTGCGGCCCTGGTACAGCAAGGTGCCGTCCGCCTGCCAGCTCGCCAGGTCGCCGGTGCGGTACAGCAGCCCATCGCCGAACGGGTCGACGATAAATTTCTCGGCGGTCAATTGCGGCTGGTTCAGGTAACCCTTGGCCACACCCGCGCCACCGATGTACAGCTCGCCAACCACGCCCAGCGCCACCGGCTGCTGCCGTGCATCCAGCACGTAGGCACGGCTGTTGCCAATCGGTCGACCAATCGGAATACCGCCCTCACCCACCGACTTGATCTCGAAGGTGGTGGAAAACGTCGTGGCTTCGGTGGGGCCATAGCCATTCAGCAGGTGCTGCGGCGCGCCGTGCTCAAGCACCCGGGCGATCACCTGCGGGTCGAGCACATCGCCGCCGACGATCAGGTAGCGCAGTTGCCGGAACATCGGCATCAACCCGTCGGCGTACTGATGGAACAGCCCGGCGGTCATCCACAACACGCTGACGGATTGCTCCTGCAACAGGGCGCCAAACGCGGCCTGGGACAGCAACGTGGCATGCTCGACCACCACCACGCAGCCGCCGTTGAGCAACGGCGCCCACACATCGAGGGTGCTGGCGTCGAACGCCGGGTTCGAGGCGAAGGCCACCCGGTCGCGGTGATTGAAGTCGGCGTAGCCGTTGTTGATCACCAATCGAGAGACGGCGCGATGGGGCACCTGCACGCCCTTGGGCGCACCGGTTGAGCCGGAGGTGTACATGATGTACGCCACGCTTTCGGCAGACTGGGACAGGTTCGGATTATGGGTCGGCTGATTGTCGAGGTTCAGCCCGTCGAGATCACGCAGCACCTGCCCGGCATGACTGTCCTGCACCATGAACGCCTGGCGTTCGTCCGGCGCATTGATGTCCAGCGGCACGTACACCGCCGCGCACTTGAGGATGGCCAGTTGGCTGACCAGCAGGTCGATGGAACGTGGCAGCGCGATGGCCACGCTGTCGCCCGGTTTTACACCCTGGTCGATCAAATAGTGGGCCAGGCGATTGGCCCGCAGGTTGAGTTCGCGGTAAGTAAGCGACACGTCGCCGTGCACCACCGCCAGCGCGTCGGGGCTGGTCAGGACGCTGGCTTCGAAGATCCCGTGCACGGTGTGCGCAGCCGGGTAGGCGCGGGCAGTGGCGTTGAAGTCCACCAGCACTTGATGCCGCTCGGCGGGTGGCAGGATCGACACTTGATGCAGCGGTGTGGTCGGCGCCTGTTGCAGTGCCGTGACCAGGTTGCGCAAGGCGCTGAGCATGTAGTCGCCGACGCGCTGCACATCCACCTCCGCCACGCCTTGCACGGTCAAGGCAAAGCCTGCGCCAAGGTCGTCGACGTTCAGCACCAGCGGGTAGTTGCTGCGCTCCTCGGAACTGAGGATTTCGATCCCGGCGTCGGCGAACGGGCTGGCGCCCGGCGCTTCACCCGGCGCGCTGTGGCGGTAGTTGAGCAAGGTGCTGAACAATGGCAGCGCACCGGACACGCCACTGCATCGCTGGGCCAGTGACAAGGAGGCATGTTCATGCCCCAGCAACTGTGCCAGCCGCGCATGGGTGGCGCGCACGCCAGCCTGCACACCCACCGCGCCGACACTGACCCGCAACGGCAAGGTATTGATGAACATCCCCAGCGCCCGGTCGGCGCCCTCGCCGCCGTGCAGCCGGCCCAGCAGCACGGTGCCGAAGACCACGTCGTCCTGGCCCGAGACCTGGCCGAGGACCTGGGCCCATGCCAGGTGCACCAGGCTTGCGGCACTCACCCCCAGTTGCCGGGCCTGCTCGCGAAGGCCCAGGCTGAGGGCCGGTTCCAATGCCACGTGCGCTTCGCGCACACCGCTGCCGTCGCGGTTCACGTCCTGCAAGCCGAAGGCCAGGGTCGGCTCGTCGATGTCGCCGAGCATTTCGCTGAAGAACGCCTCATGCTGCGCAGCGCTCACACCGAGGCGCGCCTGGGCCACGTAGTTGCGGTACTGCACGGCGTCGGGCAGCAAGCAGGTTTCGCCTGCAAGGCTCGCGCTCATTTCCTCCACCAGCACCTGCAACGCGGTGTGGTCCAGCAGGATGTGGTGCAGCAGCAGGATGCCGACGTAACGGCCGTGATCCTCGGCGTAGGCAAACCGCATCAACGAGGCGCGGGACAGGTCGAGGCGGTAGTGGCGTGGGTCGAAGCGTTCCTGCAGTTGCGCCAATACGGCACTGGAAGGATCGGCTTCAACCTGCTCAACCACCAGCAGCGCCTGGCGCAAGACCACCTGTACCGGCTCGTCCAGGCCTTCCCAGACAATCCCGGTACGCAGGATATCGTTGCGCTCGATGACACTTTGCAGCGCACGGATAAACGCCTCAACCGGCTCATGGCCGCTGAAGCTGAACTGCACCTGCAACACGTAGGGATCGCCTTCGGTGGTTGCCAGGTGGTGGTAGAGGATGCCGGCCTGCAACGGGGCCAGGCCGTAGATGTCCTGCACGTTGGCGATGCCGCCGGGGACACTGGCGATGATATGGTCGATGGCCTGCTGGTCGAGATTCACCAGCGGCAGCATGTCCGGGGTGATGTGCCGCGTCGCTTCGCCGATCAGGTTGGCCGGGACCTGCACTTCATGTTGCCCGCCCACCGCAGCGGCCAGCGCAGCCAGGGTCGGCTGGCCGAACAGCACCCGCACATCGGCGCTCAGCTCGAGCTGGCGCATGCGCTCGATCAGCTTGACCGCCAGCAACGAATGGCCGCCCAGCTCGAAAAAGTTGTCCTGGCGCCCGACCCGGTCGACCTTGAGCAGGTCTTGCCAGAGATTCGCGATCGCGGTTTCCACCGCGCCTTGTGGCGCTTCATAACCACGACGGGCCAGGGCATCGGCGTCCGGTGCCGGCAAGGCCTTGCGGTCGAGCTTGCCGTTGGTGGTAAGCGGGAACGCGTCGAGCAGCACAAAGGCGCTGGGCACCATGTACTCGGCGAGGGACAGCAGCAGGTGGTCACGCAGCTCAGCGGCAGTGGGCGTGTGTTCAGGCTGGGCAATCACGTAGGCCACCAGCCGCTTGTCGCCCGGTTCGTCTTCGCGGGCAATCACCACGGCTTCGCGCACACCTTCGCAGGTGGCCAGGCGTGCTTCGATTTCCCCCAGTTCGATACGGAAACCGCGAATCTTCACCTGGTCGTCGTTGCGCCCCAGGTACTCGACACTGCCGTCGGCCAGCATCCGGCCGAGGTCACCGGTCTTGTACAGGCGCAGGCCGGTTGCGGGATCCGTCAGAAAACGTTCGGCCGTCAGTTCATCGCGGTTGAGATAACCCCGCGCCACGCCGGCACCGCCGACGTACAACTCCCCGACTACGCCGCTCGGCACCGGTTCGCGGCGGGCGTCCAGCACATACAGTTGCAAGTCGGGAATGCGCACGCCAATCGGGCTCACGCCCACCCGCTGCGCATCCGCCGCCTCCAGGGCACGGTAGGTCACATGCACGGTGGTTTCGGTGATGCCATACATGTTGACCAACCGCGTACCGGCGTTGGTCACCCGGGCGTACCACGGCTTGAGAATCCCCGGTTCCAGGGCTTCACCGCCGAAGATCACCTGGCGCAGCGAGTGCAGTTGCTGGCTGCGGCCCTGCGCCGCGATCAACTGGCGGAACGCGCTCGGGGTCTGGTTGAGAATACTGACGCCGGCTTCGCACAGCAGTGCGTAACACTCGTCCGGCGAGCGGCTGACCAGCTGCGGCACCACCAGCAACTGCCCGCCATGCATCAGCGCGCCCCAGATCTCCCACACCGAGAAGTCGAAGGCAAACGAGTGGAACAGCGCCCAGGTGTCATTGGCGTTGAACTTGAACCAGTGCTCGGTGGCGCTGAACAGTCGCGCGACGTTGCGGTGTTCGATCATCACGCCCTTGGGCAGGCCGGTAGAGCCGGAGGTGTAGATCACATAGGCCAGGCTGGACGCGCTGATTGCAACGTTGGGGTTGACGATGGGCTCGTGCTGCAGGCTGTTGAGGTCGATCGACGTGACGTCGCCCACCAGGTGGCGGGTGTCGTCCTGCACCAGCACCGCCAGCGGCGCGCTGTCTTTCAGGGTGTAGGCGATACGGTCCAGCGGGTAGGCAGGATCGATCGGCACATAACCCGCCCCAGCCTTGAGAATCCCCAGCAGGCCAATGATCATTTCCAGCCCGCGTTCGACACAGATCGCCACCCGGTCATCGGGGCGGATGCCATGCTTGAGCAGGCAATGCGCAACCTGGTTGGCGCGCTCGTTCAGCTCGCGGTAGCTCAGGTGTTCGTGTTCAAAGCGCAGCGCGATGGCTTCGGGATGGCTGGCGGCATGAGCTTCGACTTGCTGGTGGATCAGGGCCGAATCGGCGTAGTGCTGGGTGCTGGCGTTAAGGCCGTGCAGCAGATGCTGGCGTTCGGCGGCAGGCAGGATGCCCAGGATGTGCAACGGTGCATCTGGCGTTTGTTCCAGGGCCAGCACCAGGTTTTCCAGGGCGGTGTGCAGGTAACCGGCAATGCGCGTCGCGCCGATGGAGGCGTCCACCATCACGGTAAAGGCAAAGCCTTCGCCCAGGTCATCGACGTTGACCGTCAGCGGGTAGTTGGTGCGTTCTTCGGCGCCCAGCACCTGGATGCCTTCGGCGATGTCGATCACCGCCTGGGTGTCCGAGGCATCGCTGTGACGGTAATTGAGGATGGCACTGAACAACGGCGTGGGTGCGGCCACACCGCTGCAACGCTGGGCCAGGGCCAGGGAGGCGTGTTCGTGATCGAGCAGTTCGGTCAGGCGTTTATGGGTGGTTTGTACGCCCTCGCGCACGCTTTGTTCGCCTACATCTACCCGTAGCGGCAGGGTGTTGATGAACATGCCCAGGGCCTGGTCGGAGCCCTCGCCTGCGCCCATGCGGCCGAGCATCACGCTGCCAAATACCACGGCTTCGCGAGCCGAGACCTTGCCCAGCACCTGGGCCAGCGCCAGGTGCATCACACTGGCGGGACTGACACCCAACGGTCTCGCCTGGGCCCTTAGACGGCGACTTAGATCGCCGTCGACGGCAATGCGGGTTTCGTCGATGCCATGCCCGTCACCCTGCACATCCTGCAGGCCGAACGGCAGGGTTGGCTCGTCGATATCGGCCAGCATCTCGCGGAAGAACGCTTCGTGAGCCTGTTCGCTGACGCCATGGCGGACCTGGGCGATGTAGTTGCGAAACGGCACCGGTGCACTGGCGTGTTCGGTCTGGCCGGCGAGGTGCAGCTGGATCTCCCGGCGCACTACGTCGAGGGCGGTGTGGTCGAGGATGGTGTGGTGGAACAGCAGCATGGCGACCACACGCTGGTTGCGCGGGTCTTCGGCGAACACCAGGCGCAGCAGCGGTGCCTGGCCGAGGTCCATGCGGTAGTTGCGGGCGTCGTAGAGGGCTTGCAGTTGGGTCAGTACATCGCCGTCGAGGCGGGCTTCTTCGCAGGCCAGCGAGGCCTTGCGCCAGACGACTTGCAGGGGTTCGTCGAGGCGATCCCAGGCCATCGAGGTGCGCAGGATATCGTGGCGGTCGATGACCCATTGCAAGGCCTGGGCGAAGGTTTCAAGACGGGCACGGCTGTCGAACACGAACTGCGCGTGCAGCACGTAGGGGTCGCCCTGGTGCGCTGACAGATGGTGGTAAAGCATGCCTTCCTGGAGGGGTGCCAGAGGGTAGATATCCTGCACATTCGCCGCCCCGCCGGGGATCGCGGCGACGATGCGGTCGATGGCGGGTTGGTCGAGGTTGACCAGGGGCAGCATGTCCGGGGTGATGCGATAGGCCGGGCTGAGCCAGTCGCCGCCGTGTTGGGCGACGAGGTCGAGCAGTTGGGGTTTGTGGGCGATCAGTTGGTCCCATAGGGCGTCATCCAGCGCGTCGTCGTCACCCAGGATGATCAGGTCGCCTTCGTCCATTTGCAGGCGGATCGGGTGGGTGGAAAGAGCTGCCAGTAATTTGCTGAACTGCATGGGGTAACCTGCTTTTTTGAGTCGGATACGGTTGAGGAGAAAGTCCGTTTTCAGCTGTCGCGTAAGTGCCTGGGAGGCCCGGTTTAAAGCGCGGGCGCAGTCGTGGGCCGGGAGGCTTCCCGCAGGGTTGGGAAATTAGAGGATTCGGGGGGTGGGGGGTGACATGGGAAGCGGGGACAAAGCGGCTGGCGTGGGGGAACTTTCGTATTTGTTGGATGGGGGGCATATCCGTTATTTGGGTGATGGCTTCGATTGGTTCCGCTCTTACAGCGGCTCACTTTTGAAGAGCGCAAAAGTAAGCAAAACGCTCTTGCCCCACCACTCG
>NZ_JACAPT010000077.1:0-482 GCF_013385565.1 Pseudomonas sp. E6002
TTTGCCTGGACGCGGTTGTATCGCAGCAGTGCCGTGGAAGTGGATTGCGGGTTGGGGTTTGGCTGGAGTCATGCGCTGGCGCAGCGCTTGGTGGTGAGCGGCGAATCGGTGGTGTGGACCGATCACGAAAACCGCAGCACCACCTTTCCCCTGCCCTCTGCTGCACGGCCGGCCATCACCAATAGCCTGGCGGAAGCGGCGATTTATCTGGGTGCTTTGCCGGATGAATGGGTGCTGGCTCAGGCTTCGCTTTTCTACCACTTCCGTGACGGTGTGCTGACGGCGATCAGCGATGCGTATGACAACCGACTGCGCATTGCCCGCGATTATTCCGGGCGGATTCATCGGATCGATAACCATGTTGGCCAGGGATTGCTGCTGCGGTATGAGCGCGGCCATATCGTTGCCGTCGACTATCAGGTGCAGCGGGAGCCGGGCTGGGTCACCGAACAGAACGTTGTTTCCTACAGGTATGACGACGC
>NZ_JACAPT010000009.1:0-207757 GCF_013385565.1 Pseudomonas sp. E6002
CCGAGAAGATCGAAACGTTAATAGGGCCAAACAACACTGCCTTACTAACTCCTTCTGGGCTTCGATGATCTGAAGCAACTCGCTGTCGAAACCTACATAACTCTTTGTTTACCAAGGAGTTTTCCGTTTCGACTGCGCCGGAAGTGGGGCGAATTATAGACAGATATAAAACGCCGTCAACAGTTAATTTCAGGTTTATTCGGATTTAAGCGTAATACGCGCAAATGCCTTCTTGCCGGCCTGGCAAACGTGGGTCGCGCCCAGTTCGTATATAAAGGTGCGATCGACAACCTCACCATCTATACGTACACCGCCAGACCCCAGAAGGTCGCGCGCCACTGCCGAGTTCTTCACCAGGCCCGCCTTATTAAGGACGGCAGCGATCGGCATTGCCTCGCCAGCAGTCAATTCAATCTCAGGCAGATCATCCGGCAGCTCGCCATCCTTCATACGGTTACCCGCAGCACGGTGAGCACTGGCCGCAGCCTCTTCACCATGGAAGCGCGCAACAATCTCTTCAGCCAGCTTGATCTTCACATCCCGCGGGTTAGCCCCAGCTTCCACTTCAGCACGCAGTGCATTGATCTCATCCATCGAGCGGAAACTCAACAGTTCGAAGTAACGCCACATCAGCGCATCCGGAATCGAAACCAGCTTGCCGTACATCACACCCGGCGCTTCCTGGATACCGACATAGTTACCCAGGGACTTGGACATCTTCTTGACGCCATCCAGCCCTTCCAGCAACGGCATCGTCAGAATGCACTGAGCCTCTTGCCCATACGCACGCTGCAGCTCACGCCCCATCAGCAGGTTGAACTTCTGATCAGTACCGCCCAGCTCGACATCGGCACGCAACGCCACCGAGTCATACCCTTGAACCAATGGGTACAGGAACTCATGGATAGCGATCGGCTGATTAGTGGAGTAGCGCTTATCGAAGTCATCGCGCTCGAGCATGCGAGCAACGGTGTACTGGGACGTAAGACGAATGAAATCCGCCGGCCCCATCTGATCCATCCAGGTGGAGTTGAAGGCCACCTCGGTCTTGGCCGGATCAAGAATCTTGAAGACCTGGGTCTTGTAGGTCTCGGCGTTATCGAGAACCTGCTCACGGGTCAGCGGCGGACGCGTAGCGCTCTTGCCGCTCGGATCGCCGATCATCCCGGTGAAGTCACCTATAAGGAAGATCACCTGATGCCCCAGTTCCTGGAACTGGCGCAGCTTATTAATAAGCACCGTATGCCCAAGGTGCAGATCCGGCGCCGTCGGATCAAAGCCGGCCTTAATACGCAGGGGCTGGCCACGCTTGAGCTTTTCGATCAGCTCAGCTTCGACCAACAGTTCTTCCGCACCACGTTTGATCAGCGCTAGCTGCTCTTCAACCGACTTCATAACAGACCCGCAAGGCTCAGATTCAAAAGGGAACCAACCATACAAGATCAGGGACTAATTACAAGTTTTGCCCTGCGCACGGACACCGTTCAGCAAGCCCAGCGTTCGCAAGCTTGCACCACAGATGATTTGGTTATATTTTATACAGTTATTTCATCTTCATCATGTCATTCATCTTTTCCAATTCATCTTTTCAAAGTCAAAATTACTTATGACCACAGAACCGTCTAAAGCGCCGCCGCTTTACCCGAAGACCCACCTGCTCGCCGCAAGTGGGATCGCCGCCCTTCTGAGCCTGGCACTCCTGGTATTTCCTTCCAGCGACGTAGAAGCCAAACGAACGACCCTAAGCCTTGACCTTGAAAGTCCGGTTGAGCAACTGACACAAGATCAAGACGCTTCCGACGCACTTCAAGCCACAAATGGCGCAGCCGAATCGCCGTTTGCCCAGATCGAAAGCAGCGCCGAAGACACCAAGGAAACCGCGCAGGCCGAACCTGCGGTAGTAGAGGCACCCAAGAACCCGCTGCACCGGGAAGTCATTGTTGCCAAGGGCGACACCCTTTCGACCCTGTTCGAAAAGGTCGGCCTCCCCGCCGCGACGGTCAACGATGTACTGGCAAGCGACAAGCAGGCCAAGCAATTCACCCAACTCAAGCATGGCCAGAAGCTTGAATTCGAACTGGCGCCCGACGGCCAGTTGACCAACCTGCACAGCAACGTCAGCGACCTGGAAAGCATCACCCTGACCAAAGGCGCCAAGGGCTTTGCGTTCAACCGCATCACCACCAAGCCGGTCATGCGCTCCGCCTATGTACACGGCGTGATCAACAGCTCGCTGTCGCAGTCCGCCGCCCGCGCCGGCCTGTCCCACAGCATGACCATGGACATGGCCAGCGTGTTTGGCTACGACATCGACTTCGCCCAGGACATTCGCCAGGGTGACGAATTCGACGTGATCTACGAACAGAAGGTCGCCAACGGCAAGGTCGTCGGCACCGGCAACATCCTCTCTGCGCGATTTACCAACCGTGGCAAGACCTACACCGCCGTGCGCTACACCAACAAACAAGGCAACAGCAGCTACTACACCGCCGACGGCAACAGCATGCGCAAGGCGTTCATCCGTACCCCGGTTGACTTCGCCCGTATTAGCTCGCGTTTCTCGATGGGTCGCAAGCATCCAATTCTGAACAAAATTCGCGCTCACAAAGGCGTCGACTACGCCGCCCCGCGTGGCACGCCGATCAAGGCTGCCGGTGACGGCAAGGTCTTGCTGGCTGGTCGCCGTGGCGGCTACGGCAACACCGTGATCATCCAGCACGGGGCCACCTACCGCACGCTGTATGGCCACATGCAAGGTTTCGCCAAGGGCATCCAGACCGGCGGCAACGTCAAGCAGGGCCAGGTGATCGGTTACATCGGCACTACCGGGCTGTCCACCGGCCCGCACTTGCACTACGAGTTCCAGGTCAACGGCGTGCACGTCGACCCACTGGGCCAGAAGCTGCCAATGGCCGACCCGATCGCCAAGGCCGAGCGCGCTCGCTTCCTGCAGCAGAGCCAGCCATTGATGGCCCGCATGGACCAGGAGCGCTCGACTCTCCTGGCTTCGGCGAAGCGCTAAGCCATGTCGCTCTATATAGGTGTGATGTCCGGGACCAGCCTTGATGGCCTGGACATTGCGCTGATCGAGCAAGGCCCGGCGATCAAGCTGATCGCCACCCACTACATCCCCATGCCCGAATCCCTGCGTTCCGAGCTGCTTGGCCTGTGCGCCAGCGGCCCGGACGAGATTGCCCGTTCGGCGCTCGCGCAGCAGAACTGGGTGACGCTTGCCGCCCAAGGTATTCACGCCTTACTCGATCAGCAGAACCTCAAGCCCCAGGACATTCGAGCGATTGGCAGCCACGGCCAAACCATTCGTCACGAACCTGCACGGGGTTTTACCGTGCAGATCGGCAACCCGGCGCTGCTCACCGAATTGACGGGAATCACCGTCGTCAGTGATTTCCGCAGCCGCGATGTCGCCGCCGGAGGCCAAGGCGCCCCGCTGGTGCCTGCATTTCATGAGGCACTGTTTGGCGAGCGTACGGGCAACCGCGCCGTACTGAATGTGGGCGGCTTCAGCAACCTCAGTCTGATCGAGACCGGCAAACCGGTCGCGGGCTTCGACTGCGGCCCGGGGAATGTCCTGCTGGATGCCTGGATTCACCAGCAACGCGGCGAGAACTTCGACCGCGATGGCCAGTGGGCTGCCAGCGGGAAGGTTGAACCCCAGCTACTCAAGGCATTGCTCAGCGATCCGTTCTTTGTGACCAAGGGGCCAAAAAGCACCGGTCGCGAAGTCTTCAACCTGGGATGGCTTGAGCATCACCTGGGACGATTGCCGCCATTCGCAGCCCAGGACGTGCAAGCCACATTGCTCGAGCTGACTGCCCTGACCATCGTCGAATCCCTGCAAACCGCCCAATCACAGACCGAAACCCTGCTGGTCTGCGGCGGCGGCGCCCACAACGCAACCTTGATGAGCCGCCTGAGCGCCCTGCTGCCGGCGACCCAGGTCAGCAGCACCGCCACCTGCGGCGTAGACCCTGACTGGGTCGAAGCCATGGCGTTCGCCTGGCTGGCCCATTGCTGCCTGGAAGGCATCGCCGCCAACCGCCCCAGCGTCACCGGCGCCCGCGGCCTTCGTGTACTCGGCGCGATCTACCCCGCCTGAATCCCACACAGCAAAACGCCGCTTGGCCCTATCAAGGCCAAGCGGCGTTTTTATATCCGCTGTCGATCAGATCGAGAACGAAGACCCGCAACCACAAGTGGTGGTGGCATTCGGGTTCTTGATCACGAAGCGCGAACCTTCCAGACCTTCCTGATAGTCCACCTCGGCTCCTGCCAGGTACTGGAAGCTCATCGGATCGACAACCAGGCTGACGCCCTCGCGCTCAACGATGGTGTCGTCATCGGCCACGTCTTCATCGAAGGTAAAACCGTACTGAAACCCTGAACAACCGCCGCCCGTAACAAATACGCGCAGCTTCAAGCGATCATTACCCTCTTCATCGACCAGGCTCTTCACCTTGTGCGCAGCACCGTGGGTGAATTGCAAAGCCGTGGGGGTGAAGGATTCAACGCTCATGCTGATAATCTCCCGGCGTAGCGCCGCCATATGCGTGATGGCGGGCATTATCCGCTTCTCCTAGAAAAGCGGTCAACTATTGTTACGGTATATCAATCTGCGCAGCGGCCATTAAAAACACGAAAGGCCCGATCAACGGGCCTTTGCGCAACAGCAGAAAATTTACGGCAGCATGCCCGCGTGGGACAGGCCCAGCTTCTCATCCAGGCCAAACAGGATGTTCATGTTCTGCACAGCCTGGCCCGAAGCGCCCTTGACCAGGTTGTCGATGACCGACAATACCACCACGAGGTCACCATCCTGTGGACGATGCACTGCGATACGGCACACGTTGGCACCGCGCACGCTGCGGGTCTCCGGGTGGCTGCCCGCCGGCATCACATCGACGAACGGCTCATTGGCATAGCGCTTTTCAAACAGCGCCTGCAGGTCTACCGAGCGATCAACGACCGTCGCATACAGTGTGGAGTGGATCCCGCGGATCATCGGTGTCAGGTGCGGCACAAACGTCAGGCCGACATCCTTGCCCGCAGCACGACGCAGCCCCTGGCGAATTTCCGGCAAGTGACGATGGCCTTTGACTGCATAGGCTTTCATGCTTTCCGACGTCTCGGAGTAAAGCGAACCTACAGCGGCCCCACGACCAGCACCACTGACGCCCGACTTGCAGTCAGCAATCAGCCGCGATGCATCCGCCAGCCCGGCTTCCAGCAATGGCAGGAAACCCAACTGCGTAGCGGTCGGATAGCAACCCGGCACAGCGATCAGGCGTGCTTGCTTGATCTGCTCACGATTGACTTCCGGCAGGCCGTACACCGCCTCTTCCAGCAACTGCGGTGCACCGTGAGGCTGGCCGTACCACTTGGCCCACTCATCGGCGTCCTGCAGGCGGAAGTCTGCCGACAAGTCGATCACCTTGGTGCCGGCGGCCAGCAACTCGCCCGCCAGGGCATGGGCCACACCGTGGGGCGTGGCGAAGAACACCACATCGCAGGCGCCCAACGTCTTGATATCCGGAACGCTGAACGCCAGGCCGTCATAGTGGCCTCGCAGGTTCGGGTACATATCGGCCACAGCCAGGCCGGCCTCGGATCGGGAAGTGATCACCACCACCTCAGCTTGCGGATGCTGAGCCAACAGACGCAGCAATTCGACACCGGTGTAACCCGTGCCGCCGACGATACCGACCTTGACCATAAACCTGCCCTCAACGAACCCACTGGAAAGCCGTCGATAATAGGGTTCGTATCGTCCTGCGACAACCTTCAACATGACGTGTAGACGCAAGAGCCACTACTATCTTCAGCTACCGTGAACCTGGGAATAACTAAAAATGCTTTATCTATGGGTCAAAGCCTTTCATATCGTCAGCATCGTCTGCTGGTTTGCCGCGCTGTTCTACCTTCCGCGCCTGTTCGTCTACCACGCCCAAAGCGAGGACACCATCAGCAAGGAACGCTTCAGCGTGATGGAGCGCAAGCTGTACCGCGGCATCATGGGCCCGGCGATGATCGCCAGCCTGGTGTTCGGCGGCTGGCTGATCTACCTCAACCCGGCCATCTTTCAATCCGGCGGGTGGATCCACGCCAAGTTGACCCTGGTAGTACTGCTCATCGGCTACCACCATATGTGCGGCGCGCAGGTAAAACGTTTCGCCCGTGGCGAAAACACCCGCAGCCATGTCTTTTATCGCTGGTTCAATGAAGTGCCAGTTCTGATATTGCTGGCTATCGTAATTTTGGTCGTGGTCAAACCGTTCTAATCTCTATTACTCGGGGTACTTCCAATGTCGCTGCCCGCTTCGCTCGAACAAAATCTGCGCCTGCCCGTCGTGGCTGCGCCGATGTTTCTGATCTCCAACCCGCAACTGGTGCTGGCCTGCTGCCGCAACGGGATCGTCGGCAGCTTCCCTGCCCTCAACCAGCGGGAAAGCAGCGGCTTCAAGGCGTGGCTGGAAGAAATCGAAGCGGGCCTGGCGCTGCTGGATAACCCGGCGCCCTATGCGGTCAACCTGATCGTGCACAACAGTAACCCGCGGGTGGAAGCTGACCTGGCGATCTGCGTCGAGCACAAGGTGCCGATCGTCATCACCAGCCTGGGCGCGGTGAAAGAATTGGTAGACGCGGTGCATAGCTACGGCGGCCTGGTATTCCACGATGTCACGACCCGGCGCCACGCCGAAAAGGCCGCTGAAGCCGGCGTCGATGGCCTGATCGCCGTTGCGGCGGGCGCCGGCGGCCACGCCGGCACCTGGAGCCCGTTCTCGCTGATCGCAGAAATCCGTCAGTTCTTCGACAAAACCCTGCTGCTCGCCGGTTGCCTGAACCACGGCCACGAAATCCTCGCCGCGCAACTGCTCGGCGCCGACCTGGCCTATTTCGGCACGCGTTTTATCGGCACCACCGAAAGCCATGCCCCAGATGCCTATAAAGAGATGCTGCTCACATCGCGCGCCGCCGACATCGTGCACACTCCAGCCGTCTCCGGTGTTCCCGCAAGCTTCATGCGCCAGAGCCTGGAAAATGCCGGTTTCGACCTCGCCGCGCTGCAAGGCAAGGGTGAAGTCAATTTTGGCTCCAAGCTCAAGCCACTCAACGACGAAGCCAAAGCCTGGAAGACCGTGTGGTCCGCCGGCCAGGGCGTCGGAGAGATTGATGATTTGCCCAGCGTCGATGAACTCGTGGCCCGCCTGGATGCCGAATACCGCAAGGCGCTCGAGCATGCGGCACAATTGCCTGAACGCTGGCCACGCTGATCCGCGATTCAAAGCCTGCTGATCAAGGCAGGCCTCCCCTATTCAAGTGACAAGGATGCCCGCATGAGCGACAACCGTTTCAAGATTGTGTTTGATGGCGCATTGCTCCCGGGTGTCGAAAGCACCACCGCCAAGCTGAACCTCGCCGAGTTGTTCAAAAGTGATGTCGACGCGATCGAAAAGCTTTTCACCGGCCGCCCGGTCGCGCTGAAACGCGACCTTTCCCGCGCCGATGCCGAGACCTATCTGCAAGCGCTGAAAAACGCCGGGGTGGATGCGCGGATAGAAGAAGAGCAGCCGGTCGCCTTCAGCCTTGCCGAAACCCATGAAACGGACTCCGGCAGCGCGACTGGCTACACCCGCCCCGCCGCATCGCCTTACGCCCCGCCCCGGGCCGCGGTTGGCGAGAACCTGCCGGAGTTTTCCACCCTTAAGGTATTCACCGTCAACGGCCGGATCGGACGCCTGCGCTTCCTGGCGTGGACGCTGGTGCTGAGCGTGGTGATCCTCCTCGTCTCAAGCGTGTTCTTCACCGTCGGACTTGGTATCGCTGCGGTCTCTCCGACGATTGCCATGGTCATTGGCTTCCTGGTGGGGATTGCCATACTCGTGGCCGCTGTGTGGGTCAGCGTACAGATCACCGTGCAGCGCCTGCATGACCTGGGCTGGTCCGGCTGGCTGTGGTTCCTGCACCTGGTGCCCTTCGTTGGCAGCATCTTCCCGATCCTGCTGATGGTCCTCCCCGGTAACACGGGCGCAAACCAGTACGGCGCGCCACCACCGCGTAACTCCACTGCGGTGAAAATCCTCTCCGCATTGTGGCTCGCATTCATTCCGCTGGTATTTGCCGGCGCGGTGTTGGTTGGCATGAGCGGCTACCTGGATCAACTGGAAAGCGATGTAGGTGGCAGCTACGAAAGCAGCTCCATCAACTCCGATGACGACAGCGACCAGGCCACCACCGTCGATGAAGTCGATGTGCAAAGTGCTGACGACACAGCCGAACCTGTAGACTCTACGCAACAGTGAAAAACGCCCGACGCCTGTGACGCCTCTGTCACAGGCCCGGTAGCGTTGCGATGGAGAAACGCATGACCCGTTACGCTCTGATCACCGGTGCCTCCAGCGGCATCGGCCTGGCCTTGGCCGAAGCACTGGCCCGTCGCGGCCGCAGCTTGATTCTGGTGGCCCGCCAGCGTGATCAGTTGGAAAGCATTGCAATCGAATTGACTCAGCGCTTCGGCGTCGAGGTGCTGTTCCGTGCCTGTGACCTGGGCGAGCCCCTGCGGCTCTCCGGGTTCCTGCTGGAACTGGAAGAAGGCGAGCGGCAGATCGACCTGCTGGTCAACTGCGCCGGCATCGGTACCAGCGGCCCGTTCCTGGCGCAGGACTGGATGACCGAGCAGGACCTGATGGAGGTCAACATCCTCGCCCTGACCCGCATGTGCCACGCCCTCGGCAACGCCATGGCCCTGCACGGCGGCGGGCAGATTCTCAACGTCGCGTCGGTTGCCGCGTTCCAACCCGGCCCGTGGATGAGCACTTACTACGCCAGCAAGGCCTACGTGCTGCACTTTTCCGAAGGCTTGCGCGAGGAACTGAAGACCTGCGGCATCAAGGTTTCCGTTCTTTGCCCCGGCCCGACCCGCACCGCATTCTTCGGCACCGCCCAAATGGACACCGCCAAGCTGGATCGCAGCCAACAGTTGATGAGCCCGGAAGAAGTCGCGCTCTACACCGTGCGTGCGCTGGCCAAGAACAAAGCCATCATCATTCCCGGCCGGCGTAATCGCTGGCTGGCGTTCAGCCCGCGCCTGAGCCCGCGCTGGCTGACCCGCAAGATCGCCGGCGCGATCAACAAGGCCTATTGCCCGCGCTGATCGCCTGAGTACACTCACCCTGCACTTTCACAATGGAGAAACAGCTGTGGATACTCTGTTCACCAAGATCATCAACAGAGAAATACCCGCGAAGATCATCTACGAGGATGACCAGGTCCTGGCCTTCCACGACATCGCGCCAATGGCACCCGTGCATTTCCTGGTGATTCCGAAAAAGCCGATCCGCACCCTCAACGACCTCACCGAGGAAGACAAGGCGCTGGCCGGGCATATCCTGTTCACCGCCCAGCGCCTGGCGGTTGAGCAAGGCTGTGAGAAGGGCTTCCGTGTGGTGATGAACTGCAACGAAGATGGCGGACAGACCGTTTATCACATCCACATGCATGTTCTAGGTCAACGCCAGATGAACTGGCCGCCGGGCTGAGCACTACCTGTGGCGAGGCAGCTTGCTGTGGCGAGGGAGCTTGCTCCCGCTGGGCTGCGTAGCAGCCCCAAAAACGAGAGCGCTGCGCACTCCAGCGCGAGCAAGCTCCCTCGCCACACAAGCAATTTGACCCAGCGCAAACGCTTCCCCCTCTCTTGCGGTAAACTGGCCGCCGAGATTCTTCCCGGAGGTCAGCATGACTACCCAACGTCACTACTCGCCGATTGATCGTCTGTTGCTGCAAGCCGATACGGCCATGCGCACGCTGCTGCCATTCAGCGGCCAACCGCACCGCCCGTCGCCCGCCATCGTGCGGCCCGAAGCGCAGATGAGCGAGACCGACACCCGCCACGTCGCCGGCCTGATGCGTATCAACCATACCGGCGAGGTCTGTGCCCAGGCGCTGTACCAGGGCCAGGCCCTGACCGCCAAGCTGCCGCAAGTGCGCGCCGCGATGGAACATGCCGCCGAAGAAGAAATCGATCACCTGGCCTGGTGCGAACAACGCATTCGCCAGTTGAACAGCCATCCGAGCGTGCTGAACCCGCTGTTCTACGGCTTATCGTTTGGCATTGGTGCGGTGGCCGGGCTGATCAGCGACAAAGTCAGCCTGGGTTTTGTGGCCGCCACCGAGCATCAGGTGTGCAAACACCTCAATGAACACCTCGAGCAACTGCCGGCTGAAGACGAAAAGTCCCGGGCGATTCTTGAGCAGATGCGCATTGATGAAGAACATCACGCCGAAAGCGCGCTGGACGCGGGCGGCTTCCGCTTCCCGGCACCGGTGAAATTTGGCATGAGCCTGCTGGCCAAGGTCATGACCAAAAGCACGTACCGCATCTAGTTTCAGCAGAAAACAAAAAAGGGCGCTATCAAGCGCCCTTTCTTATTGCCTGCCGATTGAAGAATCAGCCCAACTCAATGATCTCGTAATCATGAGTGATGGCAACGCCCGCAGCGCCCAGCATGATCGAGGCCGAGCAGTACTTCTCTGCCGACAACTCGATGGCCCGCTTGACCTGGGCTTCTTTAAGCGCCCGGCCCTTGACGACAAAGTGCATGTGGATCCTGGTAAACACCTTCGGGTCTTCGGTGGCACGCTCGGCTTCCAGGAATGCTTCGCAGCTTTCCACCGCCTGGCGGGACTTCTTCAGGATGCTCACCACATCGAAATTGCTGCAACCGCCTACACCGAGCAGGAGCATTTCCATCGGGCGTACGCCCAGGTTGCGGCCACCGGCTTCCGGCGGGCCGTCCATGACCACCACGTGGCCACTGCCCGACTCACCGAGGAACATGGCTTCGCCCGCCCATTGGATGCGTGCCTTCATCGCCCAGACTCCACTGCTAAAAAAGGGTCGCCAGCTTAGCACAGCACTTTGGGCCGGCAGCGTTTCCCATGAAAGCGATCAACAGCAGGGTTTGCTGGGTAAATTCCCTAATGAAGTCAGAATGTGTCTGTTAAGCTGGCGCCAAATCAATGGCGCATTGCCATCCATTGGATGATGTAGCTTAGCCGTTGATCGCGCTGGATAAAAAAACAAGCTCACCAACACCGTGCAGTCTTTTCGGGATACAACCATGGTTGCTATTACTCCCACACCCAAAATCAAGAACCTCGACAAACTGCTGATGCATTGTCAGCGCCGGCGTCATCCAGCCAAGCACAACATCATCTGCGCGGGCGAGCGCTCGGAATCCCTGTTCTTCATTATCAAAGGCTCGGTCACCATCCTGATCGAGGATGACGATGGTCGCGAAATGATCATCGCCTACCTCAATACCGGTGATTTCTTCGGTGAACTCGGGCTTTTCGAACAAGCCGGCAAGGAACAGCAACGCAGTGCCTGGGTGCGGGCCAAGGTCGAATGCGAAGTCGCCGAGATCAGCTATACGAAATTTCGCGAACTGGCCCAGCAGGATCCCGACATTCTGTACGCCCTGAGCGGCCAGATCGCACAGCGCTTGAGAGACACCACGCGCAAAGTCGGCGACCTGGCGTTCTTCGACGTCACCGGCCGGGTTGCCCGCTGCCTGCTGGAGTTGTGCAAGCAACCGGACGCCATGACCCATCCCGACGGGATGCAGATCAAGATCACCCGCCAGGAAATCGGGCGGATCGTCGGTTGCTCAAGGGAAATGGTTGGCCGTGTGCTCAAGGACCTGGAGGAACGCAACCTGGTGCATGTCAAAGGCAAGACCATGGTGGTCTTCGGTACGCGTTAAACCGGCAGGAAACTCGCAAGCATCTGACGGTACAACGTATCAAGCCGGGCAATCGCATCTGGCGCCGCAAAGGCTTCGTGCAGGGCGATGTGGCTTTCGGCGCACACCCGTTGTTCCAGGCCGCATGCTTCATTGAAGCGATTGACCGCGGCGATCAATTCGACGCGATCGTCATCCAGCAGCAACGCACCATGCACCAACCCCACCGGGCGACCGCCACTCTGGCGCCAGCGCTGGGCGGTACCGACCATTTTGCGACCATCAAGGTTGACGTTGTAGCGACCGTCGCAAAACGCACCGTCGATCTCGCCCACCGACGCGTTGCCACCCAACTCGATCAGCAGGTCGCAAATCGGCTGGCACAGACGCTGGTAGCCGGTTTCGATACGGCCCTGGTCACCTTCACTGCGTGGTGGCGCGTAGACCAACGCGATATTGACCGTGGCTGCCGATTGCGGGACAGGCTCACCGCCCGTTTCCCGCAGCAGCACCGGCCAACCGGCGCCTGCCGACACCTGGCTGGCGGTCTCGAATGCCGGAAGGCGGCTCAAACGACGAGGCATCACCAACGCTTGATCGCTGGGCTGCCAGAAAAGCAGGCCGAACGGTTGCTCGCCGGCACAGACCGCGGCGAGCAAATCCTGCTCGGCCTTAAGCCCTGCCTCGACCGTCATCGCCACCGGCTGGGTCATGATCAATCCAGGGTCGAGCCACTGACGGCAACGCCACGCTCCGGGAAGAACAGGCGCTGCAATTCAGCCCCCGGGTTCTCGGCACGCATGAAGGTTTCGCCGACGAGGAACGAGTACACGCCGCTGATTTCCATCAGTTCCACATCGGCGCGATTGACGATGCCGCTTTCGGTGATCACCAACCGGTCGCGCGGGATGCGCGGCAACAGGTCGAGGGTGTTTTCCAGGCTGACTTCGAAGGTGTGCAGGTTGCGGTTGTTGACGCCCACCAACGGTGTGTCGAGGGTTTTCAACGCGCGTTCCAGTTCATCACCGTCGTGCACTTCCACCAGCACGTCGAGGCCGACGCTCTTGGCCACGGCCGCCAGTTCAGCCATTTTCACGTCATCCAGTGCGGAGACGATCAACAGCACGCAATCGGCGCCCAAGGCACGGGCTTCGACGATCTGGTAGGGGTCGACCATGAAGTCCTTGCGGATCACCGGCAGCGAACACGCCGCACGTGCTTGCTGCAGGTACAGGTCGGAACCCTGGAAATAGTCGATATCGGTCAACACCGAGAGGCACGTCGCGCCGCCCTTCTCGTAGCTTTTGGCGATGTCTTCAGGGATGAAGATCTCGCGAATCACGCCCTTGCTCGGCGAAGCCTTCTTGATTTCAGCGATAACGGCCGGCTGTTTTTCCTTGGCCTGCTTGATCAGCGCATTGGCGAACCCACGCGGTGCATCAGCGGTTTTCGCCAGGCCTTCCAGCTCAGCCAGGCTGACCCGGGCACGGCGCTCAGCGACTTCTTCTGCCTTGCGGGCCAGGATTTTTTCCAGAACGGTCGGAACACTCATCCTTCATTCTCCACTTTGAACACCGCAGTAAACGCACCCAGTTCTTCGAGCTTTTCGCGCGCCAGCCCGGTGTGCAATGCATCATGAGCGAGGGCAACACCCTCTTTAAGACTGTAGGCGTGATCCGCGGCGTACAGCGCCGCACCGGCGTTGAGCACAATCATTTCTGCGGCTTTCTGGCCGTTTTCGGTCTTGCGGCGTCCCAGGGCATCGCGAATCAGTTCAAGGGAGGCTGCCGGGCTTTCTACCGCCAGGCCGTGCAGGCTCTGGCTTTTCATGCCGAGGTCTTCTGGCTCGACCCAATACTCGGTGACCTGGTCGTTCTTCAACTCCGCCACGAAGGTCGGTGCCGCCAGGCTGAACTCGTCGAGGCCATCCTTGGAGTGCACCACCAGCACGTGCTTGCTGCCCAGGCGCTGCAGGACTTCAGCCAATGGCCGGCACAGCGCCTGGCTGAACACGCCCACTACCTGATGCTTCACACCGGCCGGATTCGTAAGCGGGCCGAGCATGTTGAACAGGGTACGCAGGCCCAAGTCCTTGCGCGGGCCGGCGGCGTGTTTCATCGCGCCGTGATGGGACTGGGCAAACATGAAGCCGATGCCGACATGATCGATGCAGCGCGCCACTTGTACCGGGGTCAGGTTCAGGTAGATACCTGCTGCTTCCAGCAAATCGGCGCTGCCGCTTTTACCCGACACCGCGCGGTTACCATGCTTGGCCACGGTGCAGCCGGCAGCGGCCACCACAAAGGAAGAAGCCGTCGACACGTTGAAAATGTTCGCACCGTCGCCGCCGGTGCCGACCACGTCGACCACGCCGTCGAGGGTCTTGAGTTCAACCTTGTCGGCCAGCTCACGCATGACCGACACAGCGCCGACGATTTCGTCGATGCTCTCGCTCTTCATGCGCATGGCCATCATGAACGCGCCGATCTGCGCGTCGGTGCATTGACCGGTCATGATCTCGCGCATCACATCGCTCATTTCAGCGGTGCTCAGGTCCAGATGGCCGACGATACGGCTCAGGGCAGTCTTGATATCCATGAAAAGTCCTTAGCGCGTGCCGCCGCTCTGCTTGAGAAAGTTAGCGAACAGCTCGAAGCCCTGCTCGGTCAAAATCGATTCCGGGTGAAATTGCACCCCTTCGACGTTCAGTGTCTTGTGACGCAGGCCCATGATCTCGTCGACGGAGCCGTCTTCCAGCTGGGTCCAGGCCGTCAGCTCAAGGCACTCGGGCAGGGTTTCACGCTTGACCACCAGCGAGTGGTAGCGGGTTACCGTTACCGGCAGGTTCAAACCCTGGAATACGCCCTGGTGCTTGTGAAATACCGGGCTGGTCTTGCCGTGCATTACCTGGCGGGCGCGGACGACGTCGCCACCAAAGGCCTGGCCGATGGACTGATGGCCCAGGCACACGCCCAGAATCGGCAGCTTGCCGGCAAAGTATTGGATGGCTTCGAGGGAGATGCCCGCTTCGGTCGGCGTACACGGGCCTGGGGAGACGACGATGCGTTCAGGGTTCAACGCGGCGATCTGGGCCACGGTCAATTCGTCGTTGCGCACCACCTTGACCTCGGCGCCGAGCTCGCCCAGGTACTGCACAACGTTGTAGGTAAAGGAGTCGTAGTTATCAATCATCAGCAACATGTGGGTTAAAACCTCTTGAATTCACTGACTTCTAATGACGGCCTTCCAAGGGAGTGACCCGCTGCCAGACGCACTTTCCGGTTGCCGGGGTTGGTCGGCAAGGGGCGTTTAACAGAGGGTGAAGAAGGCAAATCGGTACAGGTCCGGCGGGGCCGGTAGAGAAAAGTTAGGCGCGCCAACGCCAACGGGCGTGTGCCTTGACTACTCGCATCAAGAGTTTGCTGATGATCAACACGGGGAGGGTCTCATTCATACGTTCAGGCACAGTAACGTAGCCTCGCCAACGGTGCAATATCGAGCCGCAAATACGGGGGAAACTGCCCGACTGATAATTGGCGTCAAACTTTTCAGAACCCTTCCAAGGGCGCTACAGTCACAGTGCTGACAAAAAAACAAAATCATGGACGGACTCATGACCAAGATGCCCTATTTCACCCCCATCGTCGGCTGCCTCTTGGCGCTGGCATGCTCGCAAGCCTTCGCCGCGCCCTCGCCTTATTCGACGATGGTCGTTTTCGGTGACAGCCTGGCCGACGCCGGTACATTTGCCGACCCTGGCGCACCGGGCTCAACCTATCGCTTCACCAACCGCACCGGCCCGCAATACTTCGACGGCAGCGGCGAAAGCACATCGCTGATCTCCTCGACGTTATTGGGCGGCAAGCTGGGGGTTGCCCCGGGCGACCTGAATGCCTCGACCTCGCCGGAGCGCGCCGCGCTGGGCCAGCCAGACGGCAATAACTGGGCCGTCGGCGGCTACACCACCCAACAGATCTACGATGCCATCACCGGTAACTCCACCGTCACCGACAGCGACACCGGGCAGGTATTGCGTACACGTCCCGGATACCTGGCATCAACGGGGGGCCGAGCCGACCCCAACGCGTTGTACTTTCTCTCCGGCGGCGGCAATGACTTCCTCGACGGCCTGGTCCTCAGCCCCGACCAGGCCTCGGCCGCAGCCGGGCGCCTGGCCGACAGCGCCCAGGCGCTGCAACAGGCTGGCGCCCGTTATGTAATGGTATGGATGCTGCCGGACCTGGGCCTGACACCTGCCGTCAATGGCACCCCGCTCCAAGGGGCCGTCAGCACCCTGGCCGGCGCGTTCAACCAGACCCTGGTACAGCGCCTGTCGCAAATCGATGCGCAGATCATCCCGCTGAACATTCCGTTGCTGCTCAAGGAAACCTTTGCCGATCCCGGGCGTTTTGGTTTTGCCACCGACCAGAACCTCAACCAGACGTGCTTCAGCGGCACCACCTGCAGGAATCCGGTGTATGGCGTCGGCGGCACCAATCCGGACCCGACCAAGCTGATTTACAACGACACCGTGCACCCGACCGAGGCCGGCCAGGCACTGATCGCCGACTACGCGTATTCGCTGCTGGCAGCCCCCTGGGAAATCACCCTGCTTCCGGAAATGGCCCAAGGCACCTTGCGCGCCCATCAGGATTCATTGCGCAACCAATGGCAAGCCGACTCCCGTAGCTGGCAGGCCGTGGGCCAATGGCGGGCGATCGTCGACGCTGGCGGCCAGCACCTGGACTTCGATGATCAGAACAGCTCGGCCAGCGGTGACGGCAGCGGCTATAACCTGAACATCGGTGGCAGCTACAGGCTCAATGACGAGTGGCGCGTGGGTGTGGCAGCAGGCTTCTATCGCCAGAGTCTTGAGGCTGGCGCCAGCGATTCGGACTACAAGCTCAACAGCTACCTGGGCACCGCGTTCGCCCAGTATCAGGAAGATCACTGGTGGGCCGACGCCGCATTGACCGGCGGCAAACTGGACTTCGACAACCTCAAGCGCAAGTTCGCCCTGGGCATCAGCGAAGGCACCGAGAAAGGCGACACCGACGGCTGGCTATGGGCATTGAGCGCACGGGTTGGGTATGACATCGCCGAGCCGAACAGCGAGTGGCACTTCTCACCCTTTATCAGCGCTGACTATTCGCGGGTCGAGGTGAATGGTTATTCGGAGAAAGATGCCCGTTCCACCGCGCTGACGTTTGATGACCAACAGCGCGACTCCAAGCGTTTGGGAATCGGATTACAAGCCAACTACCGCTTCACCCCGCAAACCCTGGTGTTTGGCGAAGTGGCCCACGAGCACGAGTTTGAAAACGATACGCAGCGAGTGGGCATGTCCCTCAACAGCGTGCCGGGGATTGATTTCAAACTGGACGGCTACACGCCACGCAGCAATTCGGATCGCTTGAATCTGGGGATTACCCACAAGGTGACCAAGGACCTGGCGTTGAACGCGGCCTATAACGTGAGAAAGGATGACAACTTTACCCAGCAAGGGCTGAGTGTCGGGGTGAGTCTGGATTTCTGACTCGGACTTGAAACTGACAAATACCAAATGTGGGAGCGGGCTTGCTCGCGAAAGCGGTGCGACAGTCACCTTATATGTCGACTGATACACCGCCTTCGCGAGCAAGCCCGCTCCCACATTTTTGATCTACGTCTGACTTCAGCCCTGCGGGGTCTGCTCAGCCAACGCCACCGCACGGAACATCGCCCGGCGCTTGTTCAGCGTCTCTTCCCATTCCAGGGCCGGTACCGAGTCGGCCACGATCCCGCCGCCCGCCTGCACGTGCAGTTCGCCGTCCTTGATCACCGCCGTACGGATCGCGATCGCAGTGTCCATATTGCCGTTCCAGGCGAAATACCCCACCGCGCCGCCATACACACCACGCTTGACCGGCTCCAGCTCGTCGATGATTTCCATCGCGCGAATCTTCGGTGCGCCCGACAAGGTGCCCGCCGGCAGGATCGCCCGCAGTGCATCCATCGCCGTCAACCCGGCCTTCAGCTCGCCGGTGACGTTGGACACGATGTGCATCACGTTGGAGTAACGCTCGATCACCATCTTCTCGGTGAGTTTCACCGAACCGATTTCCGAGACACGCCCGGTGTCGTTGCGGCCCAGGTCGATCAGCATCAAGTGCTCGGCGATTTCCTTGTCGTCGCTCAACAGGTCCTGTTCCAGCGCCAGGTCCGCCTCTTCGGTCGCACCGCGAGGGCGGGTGCCGGCAATCGGGCGCACGGTGATCAGGTTGTCTTCCACACGCACCAGCACTTCCGGCGAACTGCCCACGACGTGGAAGTCGCCAAAGTTGAAGAAGTACATGTACGGCGTCGGGTTGAAACAGCGCAGCGCCCGGTACAAATCAATCGGCGCGGCCTTGAAGTCGATGGACATGCGTTGCGACGGCACCACCTGCATGCAGTCACCGGCAAGGATATATTCCTTGATGGTATCGACCGCACGCTCGTAGTCATCCTGGGTAAAGCTGGAGCGGAACACCGGGTCAGCCGCCGGTGGACGGCTGAGGTCCAGGCCGCGACGCGGGGTGATCGGCTGGCGCAGTTTTTCCAGCAGCGCTTCCAGGCTCGCCTGGCCTTGCTCGAACGCATCGGCCTGGGAAGGATCCGCCAACACGATAGCGTGCATCTTGCCCGCGAGGTTGTCGAACACCACCACCGCGTCGGAAACCATCAGCAGAATGTCCGGCACACCCAACGGATCGGGGTTCGGGGATTTGCCCAGGCGTTTTTCCACGTAGCGCACGCAGTCGTAGCCGAAGTAACCCACCAGGCCGCCGTTGAAGCGCGGCAGACCGGCGATGGTCGGCACGTTGTAGCGCGCCTTGAATTCCTCGACGAAGGCCAGCGGGTCTTCCACGTCATGGCTTTCGATCTCGACGCCGTCCAGGGTGATGCTCACATGGTGATCATGTACCCGCAGCACCGTGCGGCACGGCAGGCCGATGATCGAATAACGGCCCCATTTCTCACCGCCCTGCACCGACTCCAGCAGATAGGAGTTGGGCTCGTCGGCCAGTTTCAGGTAGATCGACAGCGGGGTGTCGAAGTCGGCCAGGGTTTCGCAGGCCATGGGGATACGGTTGTAGCCGGCAGCGGCCAAACGCAGGAATTCTTCGCGGATCATGAGGTGCCTCGTGGCTTGAGGGTCTAACGGTCAGGTGTGCAAACGTGCCGCAGCGCGGCGAGGATCAGTCAGGCGCGCCAACGCCAGCGGGCCAGGGCCTTGATGACTTTCATCCAGAGTTTGCGAGTGACCACCACGATGGGATTTCCAGAAGGGGATGGAACAGCGTCGGGCAACGTTATCTCAGCGCCCGTTCCCAAGCAACCGGGGATTAACAGGCGCAGGTCATCAATCACCAGCGCCGGGGATTCTTCGGCAATCGGCCGGCCATGGTTGTAGCCGTAACTCAAGGCCACGCACTTGACCCCCGCCGCTTTCGCCGCCAGCACATCACTGCGCGAATCGCCGACAAACAGCGATTGGGACGCCGGGATATTGGCCATTTTCATCACGAAGAACAGCGCCGCCGGGTCGGGCTTCTTCTGCGGCAAGGTATCGCCGCCGATGATCCAGCGGAAATACCGGCCGATCTTCATCTGGTCCAACAGCGGTGCGACGAAACGCTCCGGCTTGTTGGTGATCAGGGCCATTTCCACGCCCTGCTTGTGCAGCCATTTCAGGGTGTCGCGCACGCCGGGATAAACCACGGTCAGTTCGTGGCCGTTTTCGTAGGCCACGTTGAACAGCTCAAGCGCATGCTCGGCTTCCACATCATCGACACCCTCGGCCTCGATGTTGTTGGCCAAGGCCCGACGCACCAGCATCTGCGCGCCATTGCCGACCCACTCGCGCACCGACTCGATACCCGCCGGCTTGCGCCCCAGCTTGAGCAGCATCTGGTCCACCGCCGCGGCCAGGTCCGGCACTGAATCGATCAACGTACCGTCCAGATCGAACATCACCAGCCGTGGCAGTTTGCCGGGGAACAGTTGCTCAAAGCCACTCATGGACGCGCCAGCGCCAGTTCTGCACGCATCTTGGCGATCACTTCCTGATAGTCCGGGGCATTGAAGATTGCCGAACCGGCCACAAAGGTGTCAGCACCGGCCGCGGCGATTTCGCGGATGTTGTTGACGTTGACGCCACCGTCGATCTCCAGGCGGATATCACGGCCCGACGCATCGATCAGCGCCCGCGCTTCACGCAGTTTGTTGAGGGTGCCGGGGATGAACTTCTGCCCGCCGAAGCCCGGGTTGACGCTCATCAGCAACACCATGTCGACTTTGTCCATCACGTACTCAAGCACGCTCAGCGGAGTGGCCGGGTTGAACACCAGGCCCGCCTTGCAACCGCCCTCGCGGATCAGTTGCAGGGTGCGGTCCACGTGCAACGTGGCTTCCGGGTGGAAGGTGATGTAGGTCGCGCCGGCTTCGATGAAGTCACCGACGATGCGGTCCACCGGGCTGACCATCAAGTGCGCATCGATGGGCGCGGTCACGCCGTATTTACGCAGGGCGGCGCAGACCATCGGACCAATGGTCAAGTTCGGCACATAGTGGTTGTCCATGACATCGAAGTGAACGAAGTCGGCACCGGCGGCCAACACCTTGTCCACTTCCTCACCCAGGCGGGCGAAGTCGGCGGAGAGAATCGATGGAGCAATGACGAAGGGCTGCATGACGCACCTTTTTGAGCTAAATCACGATGGCGCGCATTGTATACCTCATGCTTTGCCGCGCGCACCGTGACCTCGCTCAATGGTTAATAAGCTGCCCGGTAGATTTTCTCGATATCAGCGGCGCTGAGCTTGCGCGGATTGTTGCGCATCAGGCGCTCGATCCCCGCCGCTTCTACCGCCATGGCCGGGATCGCGTCTTCAGGCACACCGAAGCTGCGCAGGCCGGACGGAATCTCGACTGCGGCACACAGTCGCGTCATCGCATCGACGGCCTGGTCGGCGGCATCCACCGCACTCAAACCCGTGATATTCACGCCCATGGCCTCGGCTATCTCCTGCATGCGCTCCACACACGCCAGCTTGTTCCAGTGCATCACGTAGGGCAGCAGCAAGGCATTGCTTACGCCGTGGGCGATATTGAAACGCCCGCCCAACGGGTAGGCCAACGCATGCACCGCGCCCACGCCGGCATTCCCGAACGCCATCCCGGCCATCAGGCTGGCGGTGGCCATGTCGTCCCGGGCCTCAAGGTTGGCGGGGTTGGCGTAGGCCTTGGGCAACGCCTTGGCAATCAGTTTGATCGCCCCGATGGCCAGTGCATCGGTGATCGGCGAGGCATTCAGCGACAGGTAGGATTCGATGGCGTGCACCAATGCGTCCACCCCACTGGCGGCGGTGACGCTGCGCGGGCAAGTCAGGGTCATCTGCGGGCTGATCAGGGCCACGTCCGGCAGCAGGTAATCGCTGACGATGCCTTTTTTCAGTTGCGCGACCTTGTCCGACAGAATCGCCACGTTGGTCACCTCCGAACCGGTGCCGGCCGTGGTGGGAATCGCGATCAGCGGCGGGCCTTTGCGCGGCACCTGGTCCACGCCGAACAGGTCGGCCAGGGCGCCATGGTAACCGGCGTAGGCCGCCACGCTCTTGGCGATGTCGATGGCACTGCCGCCGCCGACGCCGATCAGGCCGTCATGCCCGCCTTCGCGGTAGACGCGCATGCAGTCCTCGACGATGGCGATTTCCGGGTCGGGCAGCACGCGGTCGAAAATCTCGTAGGTCCGTTCGCCCAGGTGTTCCAGCGCCAGCGCCACGGTGCCGGACTTGACCAGTGCCGCATCGGTGACAATCAGCGGGTTGTCGACATCCAGCCGCGTCAGCTCGGCGGCCAGTTGCTCGATGGCGCCTGGGCCGGTGAGCAGTTTGTGGGCGATCTTGAATGAGGAAGTACTCATGTGCGCGGCCTCTTATCAGTTATGGGCTGGCACAAGACTAGCTGACTTGGGCTGGTTGTCTTGCATTCAGCTACTGAATAAACACAAACCCAATGTGGGAGCGGGCTTGCTCGCGAAGGCGGTAGGCCAGTCGATATCTCTGTTGACTGACACACCGCCTTCGCGAGCAAGCCCGCTCCCACATTTTGATCTCTGTTTGGCTTTAGACCTGGGCCGTACGCAGTTTCTCGCTGCGCCCGCGCAGCCATTCCAGGGTCAGCAACAGCACCACCGAGAAGGCAATCAGCAAGGTGGCCGCGGCGGCAATGGTAGGGCTGAGGTTTTCACGGATGCCGCTGAACATCTGCCGTGGCAAGGTCGCCTGCTCGGGCCCGGCAAGGAACAGCGTCACCACCACTTCATCGAACGAGGTGGCAAAGGCGAACAGCGCCCCGGAGATCACCCCCGGGGCAATCAATGGCAAGGTCACCCGACGAAACGCCGTCAGCGGTGACGCGCCCAGGCTGGCCGCCGCCCGCACCAGGTTATGGTTGAACCCCTGCAAGGTCGCCGACACGGTGATGATCACAAACGGCACGCCCAGCACCGCGTGCACCACGATCAGCGAGAAGAAGCTGTTGCCCAGGCCCAGCGGCGCGAAGAACAGGTAACTGGCCACACCGATAATCACCACGGGCACTACCATCGGCGAAATCACCAGGGCCATCACCAGCGCCTTGCCGGGAAAGTGCCCCCGGGTCAGGCCAATCGCCGCCAGCGTGCCGAACACCATCGCCAGCACTGTAGCCGCCGGAGCCACGATGATGCTGTTCTTCAGGGCGCGCATCCATTCCGCCGAGCCGAAGAAATCCTGGTACCAGTGCAGCGAGAAACCTTGCAGCGGGTAAACCAGGAAACTTCCACTGTTGAACGACAGCGGGATGATCACCAGCACCGGCAAGATCAGGAACAACAGGATCAGGCCGCAGAGGATCCGCAAGCTGTAGAACCAGACCCGTTCCACGGGCGACATATAAGGGCTCAGCATCGCAACGGTCTCCTTAGCTCAGGCGCAGGCGGCTGGCGCCCACCAGCCAGTTGTAGATCAGGTACAGCACCACGGTGGCCAGCAGCAGCAAGCCGCCCAAGGCCGTGGCCATGCCCCAGTTGATGCTGGTGTTGGTGTAGAAGGCCACGAAGTAGCTGACCATCTGGTCGTTCGGGCTGCCCAGCAAGGCCGGGGTGATGTAGTAGCCAATCGCCAAAATGAACACCAACAAGCAGCCGGCACCAACGCCTGCGTAGGTCTGCGGGAAGTACACGCGCCAGAAGCTGGCGAATGGGTGGCAGCCCAGGGAGATTGCCGCCCGCATGTAGGTGGGCGAGATGCCTTTCATCACGCTGTAGATCGGCAAAATCATGAAGGGCAGCAGAATGTGCACCATGGAGATGTAGACCCCCAGCCGGTTGAACACCAACTCGACGGGTTTATCGATCAGCCCCATGCCCATCAGCGCGCTGTTGATCAAGCCGCCGGACTGCAGCAACACGATCCAGGCCGCCACGCGCACCAGCACCGAGGTCCAGAACGGCAGCAGCACCAGGATCATCAGCAAATTGCTTTGCCGCGCTGGCAAGTTGGCCAGCAGGTAAGCCAACGGATAGGCCAGCAGCAGGCAGCACACGGTGATGACCAGGCCCATCCAGAACGTACGGGCGAAGATATCGAGGTAGATCGCCTGGTCCGGGGTGGCCGGGGCGATTTCGCCGAGGTCGTCGATGCGGTGATCGACGGCGGCCAGCAAGTAGTATGGCGTGAGGCTGCTGGTGTTGCGCCGGATCGCCTGCCAGTACGCCGGGTCGCCCCAGCGTTCGTCGAGGTTTTCCAGCGCTTCTTTATAGGAGGCAGGCGCTTCGGTGAACGGCAGCGCCCGCGCGGTTTTCGTCAGCAGGCTGCGATAGCCCGCCAGCTCCATGTTCAAGCGTTTGGAGAGGTCGCCCAGGGTCGAGTTTTTCCGGGCTTCGCCCAGGTCCTCGCTGATGGCCTGGTACACCGGCTCGCCAGGCAAGCCACGACCGTCCCAGGCCGTCACCGCCACCACCGTGCGCGGCAGGCCGCCCACCACTTCCGGGTTGCCGACGCTTTTGTAGAGCAGCGCCACAATCGGTACCAGGAACACCAGCAGCAAAAACACCACCAATGGCGCGATCAGGGCCTGGGCCTTCCAGCGGTTGAGCCGCTCGGCACGCGCCAGGCGCTGTTTCAGGGTGGGGCTGGGAATGGCGAGGGCCATGGCGAACTCCGGATCGTAAAAAAGAATGCAGACCTGTGAAGGCCCACACCTGTGGCGAGGGGGCTTGTCCCCCGTTGGGCTGCGCAGCAGCCCCAGTAAAGCCACTGTGGTTTATTAGACTGACCGCGGTGGCTGGTTTTGGGGCCGCTTCGCAGCCCAACGGGGGACAAGCCCCCTCGCCACAAAAAGCCCATCCACCCTGGGTGCGGTGGTTACTTGGCAGCCCAGGAATTGAAGCGCTGCTCCAGTTGCTCACCGTTATCCGCCCAGAAGCTCACGTCGATCTGCACCTGGTTGGCGATGTTTTCCGGGGTAGTCGGCATATCCTTCAGGATGTCCTTCGCCAGCAACGGCACCGCCTGGGTATTGGCCGGGCCGTAGGCGATGTTTTCCGAATAGGTCTTCTGCTGCTGCGGCTGCACCGAGAAGGCGATGAACTTCTTCGCCGCGTCAGCACGGTCTTTCGCCAGGCCTTTTGGAATGGCCCAGGCGTCGAAATCGTAGATCCCGCCGTTCCACACCACTTTCAAATTGCTTTCTTTCTGCACGGCAGCGATCCGGCCGTTGTAGGCAGAACTCATCACCACATCGCCAGAAGCGAGGTACTGCGGCGGTTGGGCGCCCGCTTCCCACCACTGGATATACGGCTTGAGCTCATCGAGCTTCTTGAACGCACGGTCCTGGCCATCTTTGCCGGCCAGCACCTTGTACACATCCTTCGGCGCCACACCGTCAGCCATCAAGGCGAATTCCAGGGTGTACTTGGCGCCCTTGCGCAGGCCGCGTTTGCCCGGGAATTTCTTGGTGTCCCAGAAATCGGCCCAGCCGCCTGGCGGTGCTTTCAGTTTGTCGGCGTTGTAGGCCAGCACCGTGGACCACACGAAGAAACCCACGCCGCACGGCTGGATCGCGCCCTTCACGTAGTCGCCCGGGTTGCCGAACAGTTTCGGGTCCAGGGGCTCGAACATGTCTTCGTCACAGCCACGGGACAGTTCCGGCGACTCCACTTCCACCAGGTCCCAGGACACGCTCTTGGTGTCGACCATGGCCTTGACCTTGGCCATTTCACCGTTGTATTCGCCGGCGACGATCTTGCCGTTGCCCGCGCTTTCCCACGGTGCATAGAAGGCCTTGACCTGCGCCGCCTTGTTCGCGCCACCAAAGGACACCACCGTCAAATCAGGGCCTGCCATGGCCTGTGTCGCGCCCATCAAGCTCAGAGCCAGGGCGGAATATTTCAGGGATCTCAACATTGTTGTTCTCTCCACGTGCGAGGTTGGTGAAGCAAGGGGGCGATCAATTCGCCTCTAGAAGTGGGTCGAGTGCGCGAACGTGCTCGACTTGCCAGCCAATCGGTACCACGTCGCCGACCGCCAGGGCTGTGTCCAGCTCGGCGATCGGTTGTTTCACAAAAAAATCGGTCTTGCCGCAGACTTCCAGGCGCACCCGCACGTGGTCGCCCAGGTAGATGAACTCGGCCACGCGCCCGGAGAAACGGTTGACGCAGCTTTCGCTGGAGCCATTCAGGCTGACGCGCTCGGGGCGCACCGACAGGGTCACCGGGCCGCCGACCTGGCCGACGTTCACCGCCAGCGCCTCGACCTTTTCGCCGCGCGCCAGTTCGACCACGCAGCGGTCGCCGGTGTGGCTGTGCAGGCGGCCATTGAGGCGGTTGTTCTCGCCGATGAAGTTGGCGACGAAGGTGTTTTTCGGTTCTTCGTACAAGGTGCGCGGGGCAGCGATCTGCTGGATCTCGCCCTGGTGGAACACCGCCACCCGGTCGGACATGGTCAGTGCTTCGCCCTGGTCGTGGGTCACGTACACCACCGTCACGCCGAGGCGCTGGTGCAGGTGCTTGATCTCCATCTGCATGTGTTCGCGCAGTTGCTTGTCGAGGGCGCCGAGGGGTTCGTCCATCAGCACCAGCTGTGGCTCGAACACCAGCGCCCGGGCCAGGGCCACCCGCTGCTGCTGGCCACCGGAGAGTTGCGCCGGGTAGCGCTGGGCGAAGGCATCGAGCTGGACCATGCTCAGTACACGCTTGACCCGCTCGCTGATGTCGGTCTTGCTCAGGCCGCGTACAGAGAGCGGAAACGCCAGGTTCTCGGAGACGGTCATGTGCGGGAACAGCGCGTAGTTCTGGAACACCATGCCGATGTCGCGCTTGTGGGGCGGCACGTTGTTGATGGAGCGGCCGGCCAGCTGGATCTCGCCGGCGGTGGGGGTTTCGAAACCGGCGAGCATCATCAGGCTGGTGGTCTTGCCAGACCCGGACGGCCCGAGCAGGGTCAGGAACTCGCCCTTGCGAATCTCCAGGTTGAGGTCTTTGACGATCAGGTTCTCGCCGTCGTAGCTCTTCTGCACGCCACGAAAGCTGACCAGCACATCATTTGAATCCACCTCGCTCATACCCGCACCTTTTTGTTTTGGACTGCCGTGGAACAAGCGTAGTCCCAGGGCAAGACCGCGCAAATCGGGGGCCCGGAGAGATTGGCATCAGCAGGATGGAAGGTTTGGGGTAGGGATTGCCCTACACGGATGGCGGGGATAGAACAGAGCAGTTACAAACCCCACGCTACAAGCAGCAAGACCGGGCAGCGCGGCGCTCGGCAGGCAGTCGCAAACAGGTATGCCGCTATAGGAGTTTGTGCTCCATGGCGTACTTCACCAGTTCCGCCAGGGAGGTGATATTGAGCTTTTGCATCAGGCGCGCCTTGTGGGTACTGATGGTTTTGCTGCTCAACGCCAACTGCTGGGCGATGTCGTTGACGTTGGCGCCCTGGGCCAGGCGCTCGAATACCGAGAACTCGCGCTCCGACAACAACGAGTGCAATGGGCGGGAATCGGTGAGGCCGACTTCGAAGACCATGCGGTCGGCCAGGTCCGGGTCGATGTACCGTCCGCCCGCCGCGACCTTGCGGATCGCGGTCAGCAGCAGCGCCGGGTCGCTGTCCTTGGTGGCATAGCCGGCGGCACCGACCTTCAGCGCACGGGCGGCCATTTGCGCTTCGTCGTGCATCGACAGCACCAGGATCGCCGGGGGATTGTTCAGCGCACGGATCCTCGGGATGGCTTCCAGGCCGTTGACGCCAGGCATCGAGATGTCCAGCAACACCACCTCGCAAGGCACGTGGCGCAGGGTTTCCAGCAACTGCTCGCCATTGCTCGCCTCGCCCACCACCAGCAGGTCCTTGGCCAGGCCGATCAGTTGCTTGATGCCTTCGCGAACGATGGTGTGGTCTTCAGCTACCAGTACACGGATCACTGTGGATGTCCTCTTCTTTTGGTTATCAATCCAGCGGCACCGTCACACTCAGGGTGGTGCCTTCGCCCAATGCGCTGTCCAGGCTCAACTGCCCGCCCATGATCAGCACCCGCTCGCGCATGCCCACCAGGCCAAACGATACCGGGCGCCCGGGAGCCTGGACGAAACCTGCACCGTCGTCGCTGATGGTCAGGCGCAAGTGCGCGCCCTCCACCACCAGCGTCAGCTCGACAGTATGCGCTTGGGCATGGCGCATCACATTGGTCAGTGCCTCCTGCAGGATGCGGAACAGGCCGATGGCCTTGGCGTCGCTCAGCGCCGGCAGATTATCCGGCACCTGCACCAGGCACGGAATCTGCGTCCGGGCCTCGAAACGCCGGGCCTGCCATTCGATCGCCGAGGCAATCCCGGCATCGAGAATCGGCGGACGCAAGGCGGTGGCCACATCGCGTACCAGTTGGAACAGTTGGGCGATCAGGCGCTTCATGCTGTTCAGCCGCTCGTGCAGGCCGGGATCCAGTTGGGCGTAGGTCAGCTCGCACATCGAGGTCTCCAGCTTGAGCACGGTGAGCATCTGCCCCAACTCGTCGTGCACTTCCCGGGCGATGCGGGCCTTCTCTTCCTCGCGCACGGTTTCCAGGTGGGCCGACAATTCCCGCAATTGCGCGCGGGAGGCGTCCAGCTCCAGCTCGATGCGCTTGCTCTCGCTGATGTCCCAGACAATTCCGTCCCAGACCACGGCGCCGTCTTCCAGGCGTCGGGTCACGGCCTTGATATCGGCCCAGCGCTGCTCGCCCAGGCGAGTCAGGATGCGGCCCTGCCAGGCCCAGTTGCTCTCGGTCTCGATGGCCTGGTCCTGGGTGCGGTGATAACTGGCGCGGTCGTCGGGATGCACCAGGCTGCGAATGCCCATGGCCGGATGGCTGAGCACTTCCGGCGCGTACCCCACCAGGCCCTCGCTGCCCTGGCTGATGTAGGCGAACTCGATCGCCTCGCTGCGCGGCAAGCGCTCCAGGCGAAACACCAGCCCCGGCACATTGGCGGCGATCCCTTGCAGCCGCGCCTCACTTTCCTGCAAGGCCGCGAGGGCCCGGCGACGCTCGGTGACATCGTTGAGGTAGACCACCAGGTATTCGCCGTCGGCAAAGCGCAGGAAACTCAGGGACACATCGGCTGGCAATACGCTGCCATCGGCGCGCAGGCAATTGGTGGCAAAACTCTGTGGCCCGTCTTCGCTGGCCCGGGCACGCTTCCACAGGTTGAGCCAGCGGTCCATGGTCAGCGTCGGGTCGAACTCGATCAGCGGGCGTTCGATCAGGGCGCCGGGGGCGTAGCCGAGCATGGTTTCCGCCGCCTGATTGGCGTAGCGCACATGGCTATCCCAATTGACCCAGAGGATACCGACGGTGCTTTGGTCGATGGAGAACTGGGTCAGGCGCAAGGCTTCGGCACCGGCGGCGCGGGCGGCGCTTTCTTCGCGGGCGGCCAGCAGATTATGCTCCAGGCCGCGTTGTTGGCGGCGCTGCCAGAACACCACGGCCAGGCTGGCGAGCAATAGCAGGCCCAGCAGCAACGTGAGGTTTTGCCAGAAGCCGGGGGACTCGGTCACCCGTGGGTATTTGGGCTGCAGCCAGCGGCTGTGCAACTGGTCCAGATCACGAGCGGGAATCGCGCGCAAGGCGCTTTGCATGATATCGGCCAGCTCGGGCCAGTCGCGCCGCGTGGCCACCCGCAGCAATTGCGGCAGGCCGATATCGCCGACCACGGCAAGGCCGGCGAACTCGGTTTCGCCCGACAACCGGCTCAATTGCGCCTCATCCACCACCGCATACCGCGCCTGCTGGCTCACCAGCAATTGCAGAGCCTGGCGCTCCATGGGCACGCCTTGCAGGTTGAGACTCGGGTAGGTGCTGCGCAGGTAATCCGCCACTGCGCTGGGCATGCGCACGGCGACGCGGGATTGGTCGTCGAGTTTCTCCAGGTCGACTGCGGTGCTGCCATCACGAACCCCGACAATGTGCTGGGGAACGCGCATATACGGATCGGAGAATAACCACAGGCGCAGGCCGGCCGGGGTTTGCAGCAGGCCGGGGGCGAGGTCGACCTCGCCGTCACGCACCGCCGCCTCCAGTTGCTCCTGATTGGGAAAGTTGCGCCAGGTCAGTTCGATATTCAGCGCCTTGGCCAACCACTGCATCAATTCGACATTGGCCCCGGACAGCCGCTGCAAGCGCCGATCGTATTGGGCATAAGGCGCCTGTAACACCAGCCCGACCCGCAGGTCGGGATGCTGTTCGAGCCATTCGCGCTGGCCGGCATCGAGCTGCGCCTGATGAGTGGCAGGCGCAGGCACGGCGCCCGCGATCAAGGGAAAGCATATACAGCCGATAACCAGCAGGTAGCGAAAACCCATGATCCACGTCTCATATCACTGACAAATACTGACCAACCCATTAGGCTGCCGGAATCACTTCTGGCCGGAAATCAACGATGCCACTTTCCCACCGCTCGGCACTGCCAGCATTGTGCCTGTCGCTGCTGTTTACCAGCGCCTTTTGTGTCGAGGCCGCCGACACTCCCGCTCCCGCCCCGGAAAAACCGGTGGTGCGCCAGCCCTTGCCGGAGCGCAGCCAGGAAGAAGCCAACGCCCTGGAACGACAAATCCCGCAGCAGGAACAACAACAGTTGCAGGCGGGCAGCGATTCTTTCTTGGCTTTGTGGAAGCCGGCCAACAGCGGTGAGCCTGAAGGCGTGGTGATTATCGTCCCGGGCAACGGCGAAAGTGCTGACTGGCCTCAAGCAATCGCGCCGTTGCGCAAGAAATTGCCGGACGCCTCCTGGGGCACCCTGAGCTTGTCGCTGCCGGACCTGACCCTGGACACCTTGCCACCCCGCGTCATCGAATCGCCCAAGGCGACCGTGGAGACCAGCAGCAAAGACGCCAGCACCGTCGCCAAACCCGTGGAGCAAGCCGCCAGCGCCGAAGCGGAAGGCACTGACCCGGCCGTGGTTCCCGGCACCGATGAACAAGACAAGACCGACGCCACGCGAATCTTCGCGCGCATTGACGCCGCCCTCGCCTTCGCCCAGACCCAAAATGCCCGCAGCGTCGTATTGCTCGGCCACGGCACCGGCGCCTGGTGGGCCGCGCGTTACCTGAGTGAAAAACAACCGGCGCAGGTGCAGAAATTTGTCATGGTGGCCGCGCAGACCCCGGCGTGCCGTGCCCCGGACCTGCAACAACTGGCACCGAAACTGAAGCTGGCCACGGCAGACTTTTTCTACCAGGACAACGCCCAGGCACGCAAAGCGGCCCAGGAACGTTCCCAGGCCAGCAAGCGTTTGAAGAATGACAGCTACAAGCAGGTGTCGTTGAAGGCCCTCCCCGATAACAGCCAGGCAGGGCAAGAGCAGCTGTACCGGCGGATTCGCGGGTGGCTGAGCCCGCAAAATCCCGGAGACTGATCGTAAATCTCAAAAACACTGGAGAACAAAATGTGGGAGCGGGCTTGCTCGCGAATGCGGTGAGTCAGTCACTGCATCTGTTACTGATCCACCGCATTCGCGAGCAAGTCGAATCGTCGCACCGCCACTCCCACAGTTGATCCGGTTTACGCCATAAAAAAGCAGCGCCTGATAATTCTGTTAGCGAAAGTCTCGCCTTTCGCGAATCAGCGCGTAGGCGTTGTGCAGCTCGCGGGTACGTTCGGTCGCCTCCCGCACCTGGGCTGGACTGGCGCCACTGCCGGCAATCTTGTCCGGGTGGTGCCGGCTCAGCAGGCGCCGGTAAGCGCGCTTGATCACCGAAGGTTCGGTGGTCGACGTCACCCCCAGAATCCGCAACGCCTCCTGATAAGCCCCGCCACGATTGGCCAACGGCTTGCGCTCCGGCTCATAGTCAGCCGCCAGCGCCTGGATCTGCTGGACCGTCCAACCCAGCCATTTGCCCCATTGTTCAATCAACTCGCGCTCGGCCGTACTGGCCTTGCCGTCCGCCCAGGCCATGCGCCAACAGGCACGCAGCACACCTTCCGCCGCATGGGGCTGGGCCTTGAGCACGCCCAGGTAACTGCGTACCCGGTCCGAGCCGGACTTGCCGCGATTGAACGCGGCAATCGCACGGCGCTGGGCCGGCTCGGCCATGTCCAGCGAGCGCATTTCCTGGCGCGCCTGCTGGATATGCCCGTCCACCACCCGGCCGTTGCTCTTGGCCAGGCGACCGAGCAACACGAACAGCAGTTCGTCATTGCGCAACGCCGGCCGGCCGCCAAGGCGCTCGCGTAACTGGGCCCAGCTTTGCAGTTCCAGGCGCCGGTCCAGCGCCTGGCCCAGCAGTGCGCCCAACATGGCCCCCGGAATGCTGGCAATGGCAAAGCCCGCCCCGGCTCCGATCAGAGTCCCTGGCCACAACATCCTAGTGCCCCGCTGTCAGCAGGGTTTCGACTTGCGCCAGACGCTCCAGCGTCCCGACATCGATCCAGCGTCCGTTCATGTGTTCCCCCGTCACCAACCCTTTCGCCATGGCGTCACGCAACAGCGGCGCCAGCTTGAAGGCACCCGCACTGCAACCCGCGAACAGCTGGGGGTGGAGTACGGAAATGCCACTGAAGGTCAGGTTATCGGCACCGGCGGCGGCATCATGAAGCGCTCCGTCCTTCAGGTAGAAATCACCGCCGGACGGATGGTGCGGCGGATTGTCGACCATCACCAGGTGAGCCAGCCCATCCAGTGGCTGGTGGAGGCTGGCGAAGTCGTAGTCGGTCCAGATGTCGCCATTGACCACCAGGAACGGTTCGTCCCCCAACAGCGGCAAGGCCTTGAAAATCCCGCCGCCGGTTTCCAGCGGCTCGCCTTCGGCCGAGTACTGGATGCGTACGCCGTACTGCGAGCCATCGCCCAGATAGCCTTCGATCTGCTGGCCGAGCCACGCATGGTTGATGACGATATCGGTAAAGCCCGCTTTCGCCAGCGCCTCGAGGTGGTACTCGATCAGGCGCTTGCCGCCGGCCTGGATCAGCGGCTTGGGCGTGTGCAAGGTCAGCGGGCGCATCCGCTCACCTTTGCCGGCGGCCAGGATCATGGCCTTCATACCACCACCTCGACGCGCAGGCTCGCCAACAGTTCACCCAGTTCGCTCAATTCTGGCCGGTCCGCGAGCACCGCCTCTATATAAGCAAAGAAGCGCGGCACGTCCGCCAGGTAGCGCGGCTTGCCATCGCGGTGGCAGATGCGCGCAAAGATGCCGATCACCTTGAGGTGACGCTGCACGCCCATCAGGTCGCTGGCCCGCAGGAACTCCTCGAAGTCCGCCTGCACCGGGATACCCAGCGCGCCGGCGCGTTGCCAGTAACCGCGCTGCCATTCCCGCACGCGGGCCAGCGGCCAACTGAGGAAGGCGTCCTTGAACAGGCACGTGATGTCGTAGGTCACCGGGCCGTAGACCGCGTCCTGGAAGTCCAGCACGCCGGGATTCGGCTCGCTGATCATCAGGTTGCGTGGCATATAGTCGCGATGCACCAGGACCTTGGGCTGGGCCAGGGCGCTGTCGATCAGGTGTTCGCTGACGCGTTGCCACAGGCCAAGCTGCCGGGCGTCGAACTCGATGCCCAGCTCCCGGCGAACGTACCATTCAGGAAACAATTCCAGCTCCCGACGCAACAGCGCGACGTCATAACTGGGCAACGGGGCTTCCATCGGCAATTGCTGGAAAGCCAGCAATGCGTCGATGGCATCGGCGAACAATTGATCGGCATTTTTAGCCGTAATCACGTCCAGATAAGTTTTTTTCCCCAGGTCGTTAAGCAAAAGAAAGCCGCGAAGCAGATCTTGCGCATAAATTTTCGGAACATTTATTCCCGATTGACCGAGTAAATGAGCGATATCGACGAAAGGTTTGCAGTTTTCCTGGGGGGGTGGAGCGTCCATCACGACAAAACTGCGACCTCCTCCCTCCCACCGGAAGTAACGCCTGAAACTCGCGTCACTGCTGGCCGCAGTCAACGTGGCCGGGGGTACGACACCCCAGCCCTGGGTGGTAAAGAGGCCTGGCAATTGCTCATCAAGCCAGACTTTCAGCTGTTGCAAACGTAGATCTTGGTCGGGCATTACAAGGGTCTCCGACGGCGCTAGCCGTCAAGCGGGTCATGCTTTATTATCACGCATCTTTTTCAGACCATCGAGAGGCGTGCGGCCCACACCGCGGGCAGATGGCACGCAGGAAGCCCGGACTAATAAGATGGCATTGAAATCCCCCGCGTTTCGTAGAAAATTTCCGTTGCTGGTAACCGGCAGTCTGCTGGCCATGCAACCTTTCGCCACCTCATTCGTGGTCGCCGCGGAACAGTATGACTGCTCAGTCTCTGCTTCGGGTGCCTGGGATTGCGCGCCGAAAACGGCCGCAGCCCCGCTGCCACCGCGCCCGGTGCATGACGGCAGTGCCGTCAGCTCTGCCAGTGGCACGCCGCAAGGCGAGTCCGGCGGCACCGCCGAGGCCGTGCCGCAGACCGCTCTGGTCACCGAAGCCAAGGGCCGCGGCCTGCGTTCGCGCAGCGCCGACTACAGCCACCTGGACTGGGTCCCTCGCGAGAAGCTCACCGCCGCACAACTGGCCGAAACCGGCCCGTACTGCTCCGGCGCGTACATCGAGCCGATCCGTCCTGGCATGAACGACAAGACGAACAAGAGCGACGCGCCGACCTTCATCGGCGCCAAGGTCTCTCGTTACGAGCAGGAACAACAAGTTGCTTCCCTGGCCGGTGACGTCGTCATGCGCCAGGGCAGCATGCAGGTCGAGGCCGACGAGGCCAACCTGTACCAGGCCGAGAACCGTGGCGAGCTGAACGGCAACGTCCGTCTGCGCGACAACGGTGCCCTGCTGGTGGGCGACCACGCTGAAGTCCAGCTGGACACCGGCGCCGCCAAGGTCGACAACGCCGAATACGTGATGCACAAATCGCGCATCCGCGGTAACGCGCTGTACGCCAAGCGTGCCGAGAACGCGATCATCCGTCTCAAGGACGGTACGTACACCACCTGCGAGCCGAACAGCAACGCCTGGCAGCTCAAGGGCAACAACATCACGCTCAACCCGGCCACCGGTTTCGGTACCGCGACCAACGTGACGTTGCGGGTCAAGGACATTCCGATCCTTTACACCCCGTATATCTATTTCCCGATCGACAACCGTCGTCAATCCGGCTTCCTGCCGCCGAGCTTCAGCACGGGTGGCGAGACTGGCTTCACGTTGGTTACGCCGTACTACTTCAACCTGGCGCCAAACTACGACGCCACGTTGTACCCGCAATACATGACCAAGCGCGGCCTGTTGATGGAAGGCGAATTCCGCTACCTCACCAAGTCCAGCGAAGGCCAGTTCGGCGGCGCGTACCTGAACGACGACAGCAGCGAGCGTAAAGGCCAGACCGACTACGAAAAAGATCGCTACATGATCAACTGGCAGCACAAGGGCGGGCTGGACTCGCGTGTACTGACCCAGGTCGACTACACCAACATCAGCGACCCTTATTACTTCCAGGATCTGAAGTCCTATCAGGAAGGGATCAAGAGCCAGGACTACGTGAACCAGCAAGGTTCGGTGACCTATCGCGGTGATACCTTCCAGGCGAAACTGAACCTGCAGGCGTACCAGCTGGCAACGATCTCCCAGATCACGCCGTATGACCGCTTGCCACAGATCACCTTCAACGGCACGCTGCCGTACCATCCAGGCGGGGTGAACTTCACCTACGAGACCGAAGCAGTACGCTTTGATCGGGACTTGGAGAACGGAAGCTTCACGGATGAAAACGGGCTCGTATCGCCGCGGCTCGACACCTACGTAACCGGCCTGACCCGTGCAAACGGTACTCGCCTGAACGTTGCGCCGGCAGTCGACTACCCGATGAACTGGACCTACGGTTTTATTACGCCAAAGTTGAAGTACGTCTATACCAAGTACGATCTTGATTTGGACAGCATCGGCAAGAACCAGATTATCGCAGCGCAAGCCGCGTCAACTGCAGCCAACCCTTATGCCGGTGGCACCTTCAAAAGCTCGCAAGACCGTGCAATTCCGATTGCCAGCATCGACAGCGGCCTGTACTTCGACCGCAACACCAACTTGTTCGGCAAAGACTACCGTCAAACTCTGGAGCCTCGTGCGTACTACCTGTATGTACCGAACAAGGACCAGGGCGATATCCCGGTATTCGACAGCGGTGAGTACTCGTTCAGCTACGCGTCGCTGTTCCGTGACAACCGCTTCAGCGGTACTGACCGCATCGGCGACGAGAACAAACTGTCCCTGGGCGTGACCAGCCGCTGGATCGAAGAAAACGGCTTCGAACGCCAACGCGTCAGCATCGGCGAGGCCGTGTACTTCAAGAACCGCGAAGTTCAACTGCCGGGCATCCTAGCCGCGGACCGTGCGGACGCACAGTCTGATGTTTCGCCAATCGCCCTGGACTACGAGTTCCGCTTCAACCGTGACTGGCGCGCCACTGCCGATTACAACTGGGACCCGGAAAGCCACAGCCCACGTTCCGGCAGCGCGATGTTCCACTATCAGCCGGAAGACAACCCGAACAAGGTTATCAACGTCGGCTACCGCTATCGCAACGACCAGGTGGTGTACAACCAGCTGACCGGCAAATGGCAGTTTGGTGGCGACTACGGGCAGCCAGGCGACCCGAACTTCGTGAAGGATTACTACAAAATCCAGCAACACGACTTCTCGATGATGTGGCCGATCGTTCCGCAGTGGAACCTGATCACCCGCTGGCAGTATGACTATGCCCGCAACCGTACCCTGGAAGCCTTCGGTGGTTTCGAGTACGACAACTGCTGCTGGAAACTGCGCGTCATCAACCGTTACTGGGTTTCCAACGACGAATACAGCCAGATCGCCCCGCTGAACGAAAAGGGTGACCACGGGCTCTTCTTCCAGATCGTCCTTAAAGGACTCGGCGGCCTGACCGGCGCCAAGGTAGAGAGCTTCCTCGACAAAGGCATTGAAGGTTATCGTGAACGTGAAGACCAAGCTTTCTGATTGTCTGCGCCCGCTGATGCTGGGCGCGCTGTTCCTGGGTACCGCCGCAGCTCACGCTGCGGTTCAACCGCTGGACAAGGTAGTGGCCATCGTCGATAACGACGTGATCATGCAGAGCCAACTGGACCAACGGGTCAAGGAAGTTCAGCAAACCATCGCCAAGCGTGGCGGCGGCGTACCACCGACCAGCGTGCTGGACCAGCAGGTGCTTGAACGCCTGATCGTTGAAAACCTGCAACTGCAGATCGGCGATCGCTCCGGTATCCGTATCAGCGACGAAGAATTGAACCAGGCTGTCGGCACCATCGCCCAGCGCAACAACATGAGTGTTGATCAGTTCCGCGCAGCCCTGGCTCACGACGGCCTGTCCTATGAGGACGCCCGTGACCAGATTCGCCGGGAAATGATCATCAGCCGTGTACGTCAGCGTCGCGTGGCCGAACGGATTCAGGTGTCCGAGCAGGAAGTGAAGAACTTCCTCGCCTCCGACCTTGGCAAGATGCAGCTTTCCGAAGAACTGCACCTGGCGAACATCCTGGTGCCTACGCCAGACAGCGCCAACGCTGAACAGCTCAATGCTGCCGCAGCGAAAACCCAGGCTATCTATGACCGTCTCAAGCAAGGTGCCGACTTTGCCCAGATGGCCATTGCCCAGTCCGGCAGCGACAACGCCCTCGAAGGCGGTGACATGGGCTGGCGTAAAGCCGCGCAACTGCCACCACCGTTCGACCGCGAGCTGAGCGCCATGGAAGTTGGTGGCATCACCCAGCCTGCCCGTACGCCAGGCGGTTTCATCATCCTCAAGTTGCTCGGCAAGCGCGGTGGCGAAGAAGCCCAAATGAAGGACGAAGTTCACGTTCGTCACATCCTGGTCAAGCCAAGCGAGATCCGTACCGAAGCCCAAACCAAGGAACTGGCCCAGAAGCTCTATGACCGCATCGAAGCGGGCGAAGACTTCGGCGAATTGGCGAAGAGCTATTCCGAAGACCCGGGTTCGGCGCTTAACGGCGGCGATCTGAACTGGATCGATCCGAAGGCACTGGTTCCAGAGTTCCAGGACGTCATGGCCAAGACCCCGCAAGGCGTGCTGTCCAAGCCGTTCAAGACCCAATACGGCTGGCATGTGCTGGAAGTCCTTGGCCGTCGCGCCACTGACAACACCACCCAGGCCCGCGAGCAGCAAGCCCTGACCGTACTGCGTAACCGCAAATACGACGAAGAGCTGCAAACCTGGTTGCGTCAGATCCGTGACGAAGCCTACGTAGAGAACAAGCTTCCTGGTGCCGACCAAACAGGCACCGACCAGGCAGCCCAGTGACACCCAAGCGTTTCGCACTGACACCCGGCGAGCCGGCCGGCATTGGTCCTGACCTGTGCCTGCTGCTCGCCTCGCACCCCCAGCCACACCCCCTGATTGCCATTACCAGCCGCGACCTGCTCATTGAGCGGGCCGCGCAGCTGGGTGTGGTTGTCGATCTGCTGCCGGTGGGCCCGGGCAACTGGCCTGATCTGCCGGCACCGGCCAACAGCCTGTACGTATGGGATACCCCGCTGGCGACCAAGGTCGTGGCCGGGCAACTGGACAAGGCCAACGCTGCCTTCGTCCTGGAAACCCTGACCCGTGCCGGCCAGGGCTGCATCGACGGGGATTTTGCCGGGATGATCACCGCCCCGGTACACAAGGGTGTGATCAACGAATCAGGCATCGCCTTTTCCGGTCATACCGAATTCCTCGCTGAGCTGACCCATACCGAACAAGTGGTGATGATGCTGGCAACCGGTGACCTGCGGGTGGCGCTGGTGACCACTCACTTGCCCCTGCGCGAGATTGCCGACGCCATTACCCCCGAGCGACTGGAGCGTGTGACACGCATCCTGCACGCCGACCTGCAACAGAAATTCGGCATCGCCCAACCACGCATCCTGGTCTGTGGGCTCAACCCCCACGCCGGTGAAGGTGGTCACCTGGGCCATGAAGAAATCGACATCATCGAACCAACCCTGGAGCGTCTGCGCCTTGAAGGCATGGACCTGCGCGGCCCATTGCCTGCCGACACTCTGTTTACCCCCAAATATCTGGAGCACTGCGACGCAGTGCTGGCGATGTACCATGACCAGGGCCTGCCCGTGCTGAAGTACAAAGGCTTCGGCGCCGCGGTCAACGTGACACTGGGCCTGCCGATCATCCGCACCTCCGTCGACCATGGCACCGCCCTGGACCTCGCAGGCAGCGGCAAGATCGATACCGGCAGCCTGCACGTGGCCCTGGAAACCGCCTATCAGATGGCCGAGACCCGTATATGACCGAGCATTACCAACACCGGGCGCGCAAGCGTTTCGGGCAAAACTTCCTGCACGACGCTGGCGTGATCGATCGCATCCTGCGTTCCATCCATGCCAAGCCCGAAGACCGCCTGCTGGAAATCGGCCCGGGCCAGGGCGCCCTGACCCAAGGCCTGCTGAAAAGCGGCGGCCAGCTGGACGTGGTTGAGTTGGACAAGGACCTGATCCCGATCCTCAACCAGCAGTTCGCCGGCATGCCCAATTTCAACCTGCACCAGGGTGATGCGCTGAAGTTCGACTTCACCAGCCTCAATGCAGCGCCCAACAGCCTGCGAGTGGTCGGCAACCTGCCGTACAACATCTCCACCCCGCTGATTTTTCACCTGCTGAACAACGCCGGCATCATCCGCGACATGCACTTCATGCTGCAAAAGGAAGTGGTCGAGCGCCTGGCAGCGGGTCCTGGAGGCGGTGACTGGGGTCGCCTGTCGATCATGGTTCAGTACCATTGCCGCGTAGAGCACCTGTTCAACGTCGGACCTGGCGCGTTCAACCCCCCGCCGAAAGTCGACTCCGCCATCGTGCGCCTGGTGCCTCACGCGGTGTTGCCACACCCGGCCAAAGATCACAAGTTGCTGGAGCGCGTGGTGCGCGAAGCCTTCAACCAGCGCCGCAAGACCTTGCGCAATACGCTGAAGGCCTTGCTCAGCAACGCTGAAATCGAGGCCGCCGGCGTCGACGGTAGCCTGCGCCCCGAGCAGTTGGACCTGGCCGCCTTCGTGCGCCTGGCTGACCAGCTCGCCATTCAGCCTGCGCCAGTGGCTGAATAAATAGTAGGAGCCGGCTTGCCGGCGATGGCGCACTCACGATCGCCATCGCTGGCAAGCCAGCGCCTACGGGCCTAGACTGACCGGCATCCGCTGTTCCCCCGCTTTTGCTTTTAAGGCCTCTTGCATGTCCGATCCTCGTTATCAGATCGACGTCAGCGTCGTCACCCGCTTTCTGGCGGAACAATCGCAACCCGAGCAGAACCGCTTTGCGTTCGCCTACACCATTACCGTGCAAAACAACGGCGAGCTGCCTGCCAAGCTGCTGTCGCGCCACTGGGTCATCACCGACGGTGACGGCCAGGTCGAGGAAGTCCGCGGCGCCGGCGTGGTCGGCCAACAACCGCTGATCGCCCCAGGAAAGAGCCACACCTACAGCAGCGGCACTGTCATGACCTCCCGCGTCGGCAACATGCAAGGCAGCTACCAGATGCTCGCCGACGACGGCAAACACTTCGACGCCATCATCGCCCCGTTCCGTCTCGCGGTGCCTGGAGCCCTGCACTGATGGCGACGTATGCCGTCGGCGACCTGCAAGGCTGCCTGGAACCGCTCAAGTGCCTGCTCGAGCGTGTGGCCTTTGACCCGGCCAAGGATCGCCTGTGGCTGGTGGGCGACCTGGTCAACCGTGGCCCGCAATCCCTGGAAACCCTGCGCTTCCTTTATGGCATGCGCGACTCCCTGGTGTGCGTACTGGGCAACCATGACCTGCACTTGCTGGCCGCCGGCAATAACATCGAGCGCCTGAAAAAGGGCGATACCCTGCGGGAAATCCTCGAAGCGCCGGATCGCACCGAGCTGCTTGACTGGCTGCGCAGGCAAAAACTCATGCACTACGACGAGAGCCGCGACACCGCCTTGGTGCATGCCGGCATTCCACCCCAGTGGACGCTGAAGAAAGCCCTCAAGTGCGCGAGTGAAGTCGAAGCAGCCCTGGCCGATGACAACCTGTACACCGCTTACCTGGATGGCATGTACGGCAACGAACCCGTTAAGTGGGACAACGAACTGACCGGCGTCGCGCGCCTGCGGGTGATCACCAACTACTTCACCCGCATGCGTTTCTGCACCGCCGAAGGCAAGCTGGACCTCAAGAGCAAGGAAGGCGCCGACACCGCCCTCCCCGGCTACAAGCCCTGGTTCGCCCACAAGGAGCGCAAGACCCGTGAAACGAAGATCATCTTCGGCCACTGGGCAGCCCTGGAAGGCAAGTGTGATGAACCTGGCGTGTTCGCCCTCGACACCGGCTGCGTATGGGGCGGCGCCATGACCCTGATGAACATCGACACCGGCGAGCGCTCGAGCTGCCAGTGCGACTCCCCCGTTCCCGAACAACTGCAGGCCGCGGCAAAGCGCTGAGCCGCGCTTTCATACAGGCCAAAGGAGCCCGCCATGACTGAATTCAAACGTATCCCTCCCGAGCAAGCCCAGGCCCTGCGCGAGCAAGGCGCGGTGGTTGTCGACATCCGCGACCAGCCGACCTACAACGCCGCCCACATCAGTGGTGCCCAGCACCTGGACAACCACAACATCGCCGACTTCATCCGCGCCGCCGACCTCGACGCGCCGGTCATCGTCGCGTGCTACCACGGCAACTCCAGCCAAAGCGCGGCCGCCTACCTGGTGAGCCAGGGTTTCTCCGACGTCTATAGCCTCGACGGTGGCTTTGAGCTATGGCGTGCGACCTATCCTGCAGAAATTGCCGCAGGCGACGCGCAATAATTTTTTTCAAACCCCGCTATCCCGCGTGACGCTTGGCCTCGCGCCGTTTCTGACGAACGGCGCGGCCAAACTAATTTCGTATCGCGCCTTGACCTCCCGGATTCCGAACTATCCTTAAGCGCAGGCCATCCAAAACAGGGGAGAGCCGGTACACCGGCGTGCGGGTCATCGGTAGCGTTTCAGGGTGTTCTGGGGGGAAAACGGCCATTGGTGTCCACCAATGGCTGCCAGCATCGACTGATTGATCCGGCGTCGGCTCCACGTATCGAGCGAGGTGACGACGTCATGAGTATTTTTAGCCACTTCCAACAACGCTTCGAGTCCACCCGCCAGGAAGAGCTCTCGCTTCAGGAGTATCTCGAACTGTGCAAAAAGGACCGCAGCGCCTACGCGTCTGCCGCTGAACGCCTGCTGTTGGCGATCGGCGAGCCGGAGCTGGTGGACACCGCAGCCAATTCGCGCTTGTCGCGGATTTTCTCGAACAAGGTGATCCGTCGCTACCCGGCCTTTGAAGACTTCCACGGTATGGAAGAATGCATTGACCAGATCGTCTCGTATTTCCGCCATGCCGCCCAAGGCCTGGAAGAGAAGAAACAGATCCTCTACCTGCTCGGCCCCGTCGGCGGCGGCAAGTCGTCCCTGGCCGAAAAACTCAAACAACTGATCGAGAAGGTGCCGTTCTACGCCATCAAGGGCTCACCGGTGTTCGAGTCGCCCCTGGGGCTGTTCAACGCCACGGAAGATGGCGCGATCCTCGAAGAAGACTTCGGCATTCCACGGCGCTATCTCAATACCATCATGTCGCCCTGGGCGACCAAGCGCCTGGCCGAGTTCGGCGGCGACATCAGCCAGTTCCGGGTGGTGAAGCTCTATCCCTCGATCCTCAACCAGATTGCCGTGGCCAAGACCGAACCGGGTGACGAGAACAACCAGGACATCTCGGCACTGGTGGGCAAGGTCGATATCCGCAAACTCGAAGAATTCCCGCAGAACGACGCCGATGCCTACAGCTACTCGGGCGCACTGTGCCGGGCCAACCAGGGTCTGATGGAGTTCGTGGAGATGTTCAAGGCACCGATCAAGGTGCTGCACCCACTGCTCACCGCGACACAGGAAGGTAACTACAACAGCACCGAAGGCCTGGGGGCGATTCCATTCACCGGGATCCTGCTGGCCCACTCCAACGAATCGGAATGGCACACCTTCCGCAACAACAAGAACAACGAAGCCTTCATCGACCGGATCTATATCGTCAAGGTGCCGTACTGCCTGCGGGTCAGCGATGAAATCAAGATTTACGACAAGCTGCTGTTCAACAGTTCCCTGGCCAAGGCTCATTGCGCGCCTGACACCCTGAAGATGCTGGCCCAGTTCACCGTGTTGTCGCGCCTCAAGGAGCCGGAAAACTCCAACATCTACTCGAAGATGCGCGTGTATGACGGCGAAAACCTCAAGGACACCGATCCGAAGGCCAAGTCGATCCAGGAATACCGCGACACCGCCGGCGTGGATGAGGGCATGAACGGCCTGTCGACACGTTTTGCGTTCAAGATCCTGTCAAAGGTCTTCAACTTCGACCCGCACGAAATCGCCGCCAACCCGGTGCACCTGCTCTACGTGCTGGAACAGCAGATCGAACAGGAACAATTCCAGGCTGAAACCCGCGAGCGCTATCTGCGCTTCCTCAAGGAATACCTGGCACCGCGCTACATCGAGTTCATCGGCAAGGAAATCCAGACCGCGTACCTGGAGTCCTACAGCGAATACGGCCAGAACATCTTCGACCGCTATGTGCTGTACGCAGACTTCTGGATCCAGGACCAGGAATACCGCGACCCGGAAACCGGCGAGATTCTCAACCGCGTAGCCCTCAACGAGGAACTGGAAAAGATCGAAAAACCCGCCGGCATCAGCAATCCGAAGGATTTCCGCAACGAAATCGTCAACTTCGTGCTGCGCGCCCGGGCCAACAACAACGGCAAGAACCCTACCTGGCTCAGCTACGAGAAGCTGCGGGTGGTCATCGAGAAGAAAATGTTCTCCAACACCGAGGATCTGCTGCCGGTCATCAGCTTCAACGCCAAGGCCAGCAAGGAGGATCAGCAAAAACACAACGACTTCGTCACTCGCATGGTCGAGCGTGGCTACACCGACAAACAGGTACGACTGCTCTCCGAGTGGTACCTGCGGGTCCGCAAATCGCAGTAAGGCAGCGACAAGCGTGCAATGCCAGGCTTCCGGTACGCCGGACAGCCTGGCAATCGACCGCTTGTCTTTAAGCTTCCAGCTTGCCGCTTGAAGCTTGTAACTTGAAGCTGCCCGGAGGGCTCCTACATGAGCTATGTGATCGACCGACGTCTCAATGGCAAGAACAAGAGCACGGTAAACCGCCAGCGGTTCCTGCGGCGTTACCGTGACCACATCAAAAAGGCCGTCGAAGAGGCCGTCAGCCGCCGTTCCATCACCGATATGGAGCATGGCGAACAGATCAGCATCCCCGGACGCGACATCGATGAACCGGTGCTGCACCACGGCCGGGGCGGCAAACAGACCGTCGTGCATCCCGGCAACAAGGAATTCACCAGCGGCGAACATATCCAGCGGCCCCAGGGCGGCGCGGGCGGCAAAGGCCCGGGCAAGGCCGGTAACTCCGGCGAAGGCATGGATGAGTTCGTGTTCCAGATCACCCAGGAAGAGTTCCTGGAGTTCATGTTCGAAGACCTGGAACTGCCCAACCTGGTCAAACGCAACCTGACCGGTACCGACACCTTCAAGACCGTGCGTGCCGGGATCAGCAACGAAGGCAACCCGTCACGGATCAACATCATCCGCACCCTGCGCTCGGCCCATGCGCGACGTATCGCCTTGTCTGGCAGCAGCCGGGCAAAACTGCGGGATGCCAAGGCGGAACTGGAACGCCTGAAACGCGAAGAGCCGGACAACTTCGGCGATATCCAGGAAATTGAAGCCGAAATCGCCAAACTCAGCGCGCGAATCCATCGCGTGCCGTTTCTCGACACCTTCGACCTGAAGTACAACCTGCTGGTCAAGCAACCCAATCCCAGTTCCAAGGCGGTGATGTTCTGCCTGATGGACGTGTCCGGCTCCATGACCCAGGCGACCAAGGACATCGCCAAGCGCTTCTTCATCCTGCTGTACCTGTTTCTCAAGCGTAACTACGACAAGATCGATGTGGTGTTCATCCGCCATCACACCAGCGCCAGGGAAGTCGACGAGGAGGAATTCTTCTACTCGCGGGAAACCGGCGGCACCATCGTCTCCAGCGCCTTGAAGCTGATGCAGGAAATCATGGCCGAACGCTATCCGGCCAACGAGTGGAACATCTACGCCGCCCAGGCTTCCGACGGCGACAACTGGAACGACGACTCGCCGATCTGCCGCGACATCCTGATCAACCAGATCATGCCGTTCGTGCAGTACTACACCTACGTCGAAATCACCCCGCGCGAGCATCAGGCCCTGTGGTTCGAATACGAGCGCATCAGCGAAGCCTTCGCTGACACCTTCGCCCAGCAACAATTGGTCTCGGCCGGCGATATCTATCCGGTCTTCCGTGAACTCTTCCAGCGCAGGTTAGTGACATGACCGCCAAAGAGCATAAGCGCCAACCCATATCCACGGGGTCCGAATGGACCTTCGAACTGATCCAGGCCTATGACCGGGAAATCAGCCGCATCGCGGCGGGTTATGCCCTGGATACCTACCCCAACCAGATCGAAGTGATCACCGCCGAACAGATGATGGATGCCTATGCGTCCGTGGGCATGCCCCTGGGCTATCACCACTGGTCCTACGGCAAACACTTCCTCAGCACTGAAAAGTCCTACACCCGCGGCCAGATGGGCCTGGCCTACGAAATCGTCATCAACTCCGACCCGTGCATCGCCTACCTGATGGAAGAAAACACCATCTGCATGCAGGCGCTGGTGGTGGCCCACGCGTGCTACGGGCATAACAGCTTCTTCAAGGGTAACTACCTGTTCCGCACCTGGACCGATGCCAGCTCGATCATCGATTACCTGGTATTCGCCAAGCAGTACATCATGCAGTGCGAGGAGCGCCACGGCATCGACGCGGTGGAAGACCTGCTGGACTCCTGCCATGCCCTGATGAACTACGGCGTCGACCGCTACAAACGCCCGTATCCGATTTCCGCCGAAGAAGAACGGCTGCGCCAGAAGGACCGTGAAGAGCATCTGCAAAAGCAGATCAACGACCTGTGGCGCACCATTCCCAAACGCGCCGGCAAGAACAACGACAAGGACAATGCGCGCTTCCCCGCCGAACCTCAGGAAAACATCCTGTATTTCATCGAAAAGCACGCGCCATTGCTGGAGCCCTGGCAGCGGGAAATCGTGCGGATCGTGCGCAAGATTGCCCAGTATTTCTACCCACAACGCCAGACCCAGGTGATGAACGAAGGCTGGGCCACGTTCTGGCACTACACCCTGATGAACGACCTGTATGACGAAGGCCTGGTCACCGACGGTTTCATGATGGAGTTCCTGACGTCCCACACCAGCGTGGTCTTCCAGCCGGGCTTCGACAGCCCCTACTACAGCGGTATCAACCCGTATGCATTGGGCTTTGCGATGTACCGCGATATCCGGCGCATGTGCGAGCACCCTACCGAAGAAGACCGCCGCTGGTTCCCGGAGATTGCCGGCAGCGATTGGCTGTCGACCATCAAGTTCGCCATGAGCAGCTTCAAGGATGAGAGCTTCATCCTGCAGTACCTGTCCCCCCAGGTGATTCGAGACCTCAAGCTGTTCAGCATCATGGACGACGACCTCAAGGACGATTTGCTGGTGCCCGCCATTCATGACGAGCCGGGTTACCGCACCATCCGCGAAACCCTCGCGGCGCAGTACAACCTGGGCAACCGCGAACCCAATGTGCAGATCTACAGCATCGACGTACGCGGCGACCGCTCGCTGACCCTGCGCCACCAGCAGCACGACCGCAAACCGCTGGGAGAGTCCACTGAGGAGGTTCTCAAGCACCTGCACCGGCTGTGGGGGTTCGATATCCACCTGGAGACGCTGCAAGGCGACCAGGTCATGAAAACCCACCACGTTCCGCCCCGCAACGAACACGGCGATAACGATTACGGCCGCCTGGACCTGGCAGTCGTGCATCTGTGAAACGGCAAAGCCTCCATTGGCGGGCCGCAGGCGTTATCCTGTGCCGCTAATGGAGGCTTTTTCATGCAAATCTACAAAGTCGGTGGTGCGGTACGTGATCGCCTGCTGGGCATCCCCGTTACCGATATCGACCGTGTCGTAGTCGGCGCTACCACTGAAGAAATGCTCGCCCTGGGCTACAAGCCTGTGGGTTCGGACTTCCCGGTATTTCTTGACCCGAAAAATGGTGACGAGTACGCCCTCGCCCGCACGGAGCGCAAGAGCGGCCGGGGTTATGGCGGCTTTGTGTTTCACGCCAGCCCCGAAGTTACCCTGGAAGAAGACCTGATCCGCCGCGACCTGACCATCAACGCCATGGCCGAGGATGACGCGGGCAACCTGACCGACCCTTATCACGGCCAGCAAGATCTGGACGCACGCATTCTGCGTCACGTTTCCCCGGCGTTTGCCGAAGATCCACTGCGTGTCCTGCGCGTTGCCCGCTTTGCCGCGCGCTATGCCGGCCTCGGCTTTACGGTAGCGCCCGAAACCCTGGAACTGATGCGCGAACTCAGCGCGTCGGGCGAACTGGAAGCCTTGACGCCCGAACGCAGTTGGAAGGAGATTTCCCGCGCATTGATGGAAAACCAGCCACAGGTGTTTATCCAGGTGCTGCGCGATTGCGGCGCCCTGAAAACCCTGATGCCGGAAATCGACACACTGTTTGGCGTGCCGCAACCCGAGGCCCATCACCCCGAAATCGATACCGGCGTGCACACATTGAGCGTGCTGGAACAGGCAGCCATCCATGCCCAACCGTTGACCGTCCGCTGGGCGTGCCTGCTGCACGATCTGGGCAAGGGGCTCACGCCTGTGGATAAGTTGCCGCAGCACATCGCTCATGAGCAACGCGGCGTGAAGCTGATCAAGGCGATGAACGAACGCTTCAAGGTGCCAAGGGATTGCCAGGAGTTGGCGTTGCTGGTGGGCGAATATCACACCCACGGCCACCGCGCACTGGAGCTGAGGCCCTCGACATTGCTGGAGTTGCTGCAAAGCTTCGACGTTTACCGTCGCCCGCAACGCTTTGAAGAGTTTGTGGTGGCATGCGAGATGGACGCCCGCGGGCGCAAGGGCCTTGAGCAGAGAAGTTATCCACAAGCCGATTATTTGCGCGGTGCGGCGCTGGCGGCCAGAGGTGTGGCCGTCGCACCGCTACTGGAACAAGGCTACAAAGGTCCCGAACTGGGCGAAGCGCTGAAACGCGAACGGCTCAAGGCGCTAAAAGCCTACAAGAGCGAGTCCGGCGTCAACGGCTGATCCCGCCATTCGAACGCGACCGGCCCCAGTACCTGGTCAATGTGTGCATCCTGCCACAGCGCGGCAAATGACTTGCCCACCTCAGGATGCACACGCTGCGGCGCCATCAACGACAGCGGCCACAGCACAAACGCGTTCTTCAGGATTTCGGCCCGGGGCAGGATCAGGCCATCGAAGTTACCCACCAGCTCGCCATACAGCAGCACGTCGATGTCCAGCGGCAAGCCCTTGCGATCCGGGGCGTAGCGGCCATTGTCGGCCTCGATGAATTTCAGCCGGCGGTCCAGTTCCATCAACGGCAGGTCGGTATACGCCGACACCACCAGATTGAAGAATGGCCCGCTCTTTATGCCCACAGGCTGGCTTTCAAACACCGGCGAACAGCGCATCTGCGTCAGGAAACCCGCCAGCGCATCAAGGCCAGCGTGCAAATGGGCCTCACGCTCGATGTTACTGCCAAGACCAAGGTAAACCTGAGTTAGCGACATCCGCGCTCGATCTCCACGCCCACACCCTTGGCGGCCGGTACGGCGCCGGGCTTGGTCAGTTTGAGGTGCAGCCAGGGAATCTGGAACTCACTCATCAACACTTCAGCCAGGCGCTCGGCGAAGGTTTCCACCAGCTGGAATTGCGCCTGCTCGGCAAAGGCCTGGATCCGCGCGGACACGCTCGCGTAATCCAGCGCCAGGGTCAGGTCATCACCGGCAGCGGCCGGGCGGTTATCCCAGGCGAAGCTCAGGTCCAGACGCAGGCATTGCCGGATACCGCGCTCCCAGTCGTAGGCCCCGATCACGGTGTCGACTTCCAGGCCTTCGATAAACACTCTGTCCAAGCACTCTTCTCCGCTGCACGACAAGGGCGCGATGCCCCGTTAGAATCAGGGCGTCCTCGCCCGGAATAGTTAGCATGTTTTGGTTACTGGCGACTCTCGCCTACCTGCTCGGCTCGCTGTCCTTCGCCATTTTGCTCAGCCGCCTGACGGGAAATCCCGACCCGCGAATGAGTGGCTCAGGCAATGCCGGCGCCACCAATATGTTGCGCCTGGCCGGCAAGAAACTCGCCGTACTCACGCTGTTCGGCGACGTCTGCAAGGGCCTGCTGCCGGTGCTGATCGCCGATCTCGCCGGGCTGTCGCTGCAACAGCAAGCCTGGATCGGCGTCTGCGCGGTGCTCGGCCACCTGTTCCCGCTGTACTTTCGCTTTCGCGGCGGCAAAGGCGTTGCGACGGCGGCCGGCATGCTGCTGGGGATCTACCCACCGGCGGCGCTGCTGGCCATCCTGGCCTGGCTGCTGACGTTCTACCTGACACGCACCAGCTCGCTGGCCGCCCTCATCGCCACGCCCCTGACCCTGCCGTTGCTGGCGTGGCAGGAACCGGAGGCGCTGGTGCCGATGAGCGTGCTCACGCTGCTGATCGTCTGGCGCCACCGGGGCAATTTACGCGACCTGTTTGCCGGGCGCGAACGGCATTTTTAAATACGCCCGGTGAACCCGGCTCACGTTCGCCCGTTACAGCGGCGGCAACTGCTCCATCGGCCAGCGCGCCTGCACGCTGATTGCCAGGCTTTCATGCTGCCCGGCCTGCAAACGCTGGCAACCGGCATAGGCGATCATCGCACCGTTGTCGGTGCAGAATTCGGGACGCGCATAAAACACGTCGCCCTTCATGTCGCCGAGCATTTTCTCCAAGGAGCTGCGCAGCGCCTTGTTCGCGCTGACGCCGCCCGCGATCACCAGGCGCTTCATGCCCGCCTGCTTCAGGGCCCGCTTGCACTTGATGGTCAAAGTCTCCACCACGGCCTGCTGGAACGCCAGCGAGATGTCGCAACGGGCTTGCTCACTGTCGTCTCCGGCGCTGACGCTCTGCTGCCAGGTGTTCAGGGCAGAGGTTTTCAAGCCGCTGAAGCTGAACATCAGGCCAGGGCGATCGCACATCGGGCGCGGGAAGGTATAGCGCCCCGGAACGCCTTTTTCTGCCAAGCGGGCGATTTCCGGGCCGCCCGGATAATTAAGGCCCATCATCTTCGCAGTCTTGTCGAAAGCTTCACCGGCAGCGTCGTCCAGGCTTTCGCCCAGCAGCGTGTATTGACCGATTCCGTCGACCTGAACCAGCTGCGTATGGCCGCCTGAAACCAACAAAGCGACGAACGGGAACGCTGGCGGGTTTTCTTCCAGCATCGGTGCCAGTAAATGGCCTTCCATGTGGTGCACACCAAGGGCCGGAATGCCCCAGGCAAATGCCAGCGCCTGGGCGCAAGAGGCCCCAACCAGCAGGGCTCCGACCAATCCGGGGCCGGCGGTATAGGCAATGGCGTCGATCTCGGTCGGCACGCAGCCGGCCTCGTCCAACACCTGGCGAATCAATGGCAGCATGCGTTTCACATGATCACGGCTGGCCAGCTCCGGCACCACGCCGCCATAGGCGCGATGCAGGTCGATCTGACTGAACAGTGCGTCGGCCAAAAGCCCGCGTTCACTGTCGTAAAGTGCGACACCGGTTTCGTCGCACGAGGTTTCTAATCCCAGAACTAGCATGGGTTTGCGCCTTGTAGAGGCTGAATTCGAAGGCGCGCATAATAGTCGCCACTCCCCCTCCCGACTAGCGGTTTTCGATCAGAGGCTTTGCATTCCGGGCAATGAGGGGTTAACATCCGCAACCCTTAAAAACCGACGACCTCAGCCGCGAATTTTTTGCGACGAGAACGTTGATTCCCGGTAATGAAAGAAGGTAGCTCTGGATGCCAGCCGTCAAAGTAAAAGAGAACGAACCCTTCGACGTAGCTCTGCGTCGTTTCAAGCGCTCCTGCGAAAAAGCCGGTGTTCTGGCTGAAGTTCGTAGCCGCGAATTTTACGAGAAGCCAACTTCTGAGCGTAAGCGTAAAGCAGCAGCCGCTGTTAAGCGTCACGCCAAGAAAGTTCAGCGCGAGCAGCGCCGCGCCGTTCGTCTGTACTAATACACAGACGTTCGTAGCAAGCTTCTGCCAAGCCCGGCCCTCAGCCGGGCTGTTGGCATTTTCGGATATCGCTTGATGCTTCACCGTTGACGCCGCACACGCGACTGAAACGAACTGCTTCACACGTCAGGACTGGCTCTTTTGCCAGCGGTGCACGTCTCTTCTGACGAGCCTAACAAGGCTACTGACGAGCACACTTATTTTTTAACAGGCGATCAACAGGTCGGCTGCGCCCACCGATGAGCTTCCGAGGCCCCCACATGGCCAAGACCGGACTCCCGGGCAACATTTCTACGCCGGGCACTGATCGGAACTAACGTCAGTGAATGTTCGGCAGATACACTTCCTGACAGACCAAGCAGACGACAGTAGATCGAGCCGCACAACACGCGCGCCTTGAGCACTTTGCGGGCCCTCTTTTACACGCAGTGATGACGAGAACGCCATGGCCGGGCTAATTCCCCAGAGCTTTATTGACGACCTTCTGAACCGCACCGACATCGTCGATGTTGTCAGCTCGCGCCTGCAGATGAAAAAGGCCGGCAAGAACTACACCGCCTGCTGCCCGTTCCACAAGGAAAAGACTCCGTCGTTCAGCGTCAGCCCCGACAAGCAGTTCTACTACTGCTTCGGCTGCGGCGCTGGCGGCAACGCCCTCGGCTTCATCATGGACCACGACAACCTGGACTTCCCCCAGGCCGTCGAGGAACTGGCGAAAGCCGCCGGCATGGAAATCCCCCGCGAAGAAAGTGGCCGCCCGCACAAACCGCGGCAACCCACCGATTCGCCGCTGTACCCGCTGCTTACCGCTGCTGCCGACTTTTACCGCCAGGCACTGAAAAGCCACCCGCAGCGCAAAGCCGCCGTCGATTACCTCAAGGGCCGCGGCCTGACCGGTGAAATCGCCCGCGACTTCGGCCTCGGCTTCGCCCCGCCGGGCTGGGACAACCTGTACAAGCACCTGAGCAGCGACACCCTGCAGCAAAAAGCCATGATCGACGCCGGCCTGTTGGTGGAAAACGCCGAGACCGGCAAGCGTTATGACCGCTTCCGCGACCGCGTGATGTTCCCGATCCGCGACAGCCGCGGCCGCATCATCGCGTTCGGCGGCCGGGTGCTGGGGGACGACAAGCCCAAATACCTGAACTCACCGGAAACCCCGGTGTTTCATAAAGGCCAGGAACTCTACGGCCTGTTTGAGGCGCGCAAGAACAACCGCAACCTCGACGAAATCATCGTGGTTGAAGGCTATATGGACGTGATTGCCCTGGCCCAGCAAGGTTTGCGCAACGCCGTGGCGACCCTGGGCACCGCGACCAGCGAAGAGCACTTGAAGCGCCTGTTTCGCGTGGTGCCCAACGTACTGTTCTGCTTCGACGGCGACCAGGCCGGCCGCAACGCAGCGTGGCGTGCCCTTGAGTCGACCCTGTCGAGCCTGCAGGACGGGCGGCGCGCACGCTTCCTGTTCCTGCCCGAAGGCGAAGACCCGGACACCCTGGTCCGCTCCGAAGGCACCGACGCGTTCCGCGCGCGCATCAACCAACACGCACAACCGCTGGCCGATTACTTTTTCCAGCAACTGACCGAAGAGTCCGACCCGCGCTCCCTCGAAGGCAAGGCCCACATGGTCACCCTCGCGGCCCCGCTGATCGACAAGGTTCCGGGCGCCAACCTGCGGACCCTGATGCGCCAGCGCCTGCTGGAAATCACCGGCTTGAGTGGCGAGGCCGTCAGCCAGCTGGCCCGCAGCGCGCCGCAAGAGGCGCCGCCGGCCTACGACCCGGGCATGGATTACGACGCCATGCCGGACTATTCCGACTTCCACCAACCGCAGGAGGCCTACACGCCCCAGCAGGAGTGGACACCGAAGAAACCCGGCGCCGGCGGCAAGAAATGGGACAAGAAACCCTGGGACAAAAACGGCAAACGTGGCGGTGACCGTGACGAACCGCGCGGCCCACGCGTCCCAGCAGCAGTAGAGCCGCCCACCATGGCAGCCCTGCGTACACTTTTGCACCACCCGCAACTGGCACAAAAAGTCGAGGATGCGGGGCACTTTGCGGCCGAAGACCACACCAATACGCAACTGTTGGTGGCCCTGCTCGAAGCCGTACAGAAGAATCCTAAGCTAAACTCATTCCAGCTGATTGCACGCTGGCACGGCACCGAACAGGGCCGTTTGCTGAAGGCATTGGCAGAAAAGGAATGGCTGATTGATGGCGATAACCTTGAACAACAGTTTTTCGACACCATTACTAGCTTGGTAGCTCGTCAACGCGAGCGAAACCTGGAACAACTTCTTCGAAAAGCGCGTCAGAGTGAATTGACCGCCGAAGAGAAAAATCAACTGCGCGACCTTTTAAGTCGCAATGTTTCCGCATCAAACCCGACCTCAGCTGGCGTGTGAGGTCATAGCTCGGGTATAATCCTCGGCTTGTTTTTTGCCCGCCAAGACCTTCAGTGGATAGGGTGTTATGTCCGGAAAAGCGCAACAGCAGTCTCGTATCAAAGAGTTGATCACCCTTGGTCGTGAGCAGAAGTATCTGACTTACGCAGAGGTCAACGACCACCTGCCTGAGGATATTTCAGATCCAGAGCAGGTGGAAGACATCATCCGCATGATTAATGACATGGGGATCCCCGTACACGAGAGTGCTCCGGATGCGGACGCCCTTATGTTGGCCGACGCCGATACCGACGAGGCAGCCGCTGAAGAAGCAGCCGCCGCGTTGGCAGCGGTCGAGACCGACATCGGTCGCACGACTGACCCTGTGCGCATGTATATGCGCGAAATGGGTACGGTAGAGCTGCTGACACGTGAAGGCGAAATCGAAATCGCCAAGCGTATCGAAGAGGGCATCCGTGAAGTGATGGGCGCAATCGCGCACTTCCCAGGCACGGTTGACCACATTCTCTCCGAGTACACTCGCGTCACCACCGAAGGTGGCCGCCTGTCCGACGTCCTGAGCGGTTATATCGACCCGGACGACGGCATTGCGCCACCTGCGGCTGAAATTCCACCACCGATCGATGCCAAGGCTGCGAAAGCAGACGACGACACCGACGACGACGAAGCTGAAGCCAGCACCGATGACGAAGAAGAAGTCGAAAGCGGTCCGGATCCGATCATCGCAGCCCAGCGCTTTGGCGCGGTCTCCGATCAGATGGAACTGGCTCGCAAGGCCCTGAAGAAGCACGGTCGCGGCAGCAAGCAGGCAACTGCTGAATTGCTGGCCCTGGCTGAACTCTTCATGCCGATCAAACTGGTACCGAAGCAATTCGAAGGCCTGGTTGAGCGGGTTCGTAGCGCCCTTGAGCGTCTGCGTGCACAAGAGCGTGCGATCATGCAGCTCTGTGTCCGTGATGCGCGCATGCCGCGTGCCGACTTCCTGCGCCAGTTCCCGGGCAACGAAGTCGACGAAAGCTGGACCGACGCACTGGCCAAAGGCAAAAGCAAATACGCTGAAGCCATTGGTCGCTTCCAGGCCGACATCGTTCGTTGCCAGCAGAAGCTGACTGCATTGCAGACCGAAACCGGTCTGACGATTGCCGAGATCAAGGACATCAACCGTCGCATGTCGATCGGTGAGGCCAAGGCCCGCCGCGCGAAGAAAGAGATGGTTGAAGCGAACTTGCGTCTGGTGATCTCCATCGCCAAGAAGTACACCAACCGTGGCCTGCAATTCCTCGATCTGATCCAGGAAGGCAACATCGGCTTGATGAAAGCGGTGGACAAGTTCGAATACCGTCGCGGCTACAAGTTCTCGACTTATGCCACCTGGTGGATCCGTCAGGCGATCACTCGCTCGATCGCCGACCAGGCCCGCACCATCCGTATTCCGGTGCACATGATCGAGACGATCAACAAGCTCAACCGTATTTCCCGGCAGATGTTGCAGGAAATGGGTCGCGAACCGACCCCGGAAGAGTTGGGCGAACGCATGGAAATGCCTGAGGATAAAATCCGCAAGGTATTGAAGATCGCTAAAGAGCCGATCTCCATGGAAACCCCGATCGGTGATGACGAAGACTCCCATCTGGGTGACTTCATCGAAGACTCGACCATGCAGTCGCCAATCGATGTTGCTACCGTTGAGAGCCTGAAAGAAGCGACTCGCGACGTACTGTCCGGCCTCACTGCCCGTGAAGCCAAGGTACTGCGCATGCGCTTCGGCATCGACATGAATACCGACCACACCCTTGAGGAGGTTGGTAAGCAGTTCGACGTTACCCGTGAGCGGATTCGTCAGATCGAAGCCAAGGCGCTGCGCAAGCTGCGCCACCCGACGAGAAGCGAGCATTTGCGCTCCTTCCTCGACGAGTGATCACAAAAACCCCGGCCCAGGCCGGGTTTTTTGCTTCTACAGATTAAATCCTCGCTGCCTCCCCTCCCCCGCAATGCCCGTCTACACTCGAAACATTCCCCGTGCCATAACGAGACCGTTATGCCCAGATTGCCGACCGTGTTACTGCTGTCGCTGCTGACCTGGACCGCAACGGCTGGCGCGTTGACTCTCACCGATGAAGAGCGTGGCTGGCTGGCGGACCACCAAGAGTTGCGCCTGGGCGTCGACGCCTCTTGGCCACCCTTTGAATACCGCGATGAAGATGGTCGCTACCAGGGCCTGGCCGCTGATTATGTGCGGCTGATGCAGGATCGCCTTGGCGTCAGGATAAAACTGATCGAGCCGGTGAACTGGAGCGCCGTGCTGGAACAGGCCCGCAACAACCAGCTCGACCTGCTGCCGGGCATCATGTCCACACCGGAACGCCAGGGTTTCCTGTCGTTTACCCGGCCTTATCTCGACTTCCCCATCGTCATCCTCGCCCACGAAGGCGGCCCGCAACCACGCAGCCTCAAAGACCTGTACGGGTTGAAGGTGGCCGTGGTGGAAAACTACGCGCCCCATGAACTGCTGCGCACTCACCACCCGGACCTCAACCTGGTGGCCATGCCCAATGTCAGCGCTACGCTGCAGGCCCTGGCCACCGACAAGGTCGACGCCGTAGTGGGCGATCTGGCGTCCAGCGTGTGGAGCCTGCGTCAACTCAAGCTGGAAGGCCTGTACATCAGCGGCGAAACGCCTTACCGCTATCAGTTGGCCATGGGCGTACCCAAGGACGACAAGATGCTGGTGGGCATCCTCGATAAAGTCCTGGCCGACATCAGCCCGTCTGAGACCGAGGCCATCCAGCAGCGCTGGGTCGGCAACGTCATCGACCACCGCACGCTCTGGACGGATGTGCTGCTCTACGGGTTGCCTGCCGTGCTGTTGCTGAGCATCGTGCTGGCCGTGGTTATCCGGATCAATCGTCGGCTCAGCTCGGAAATTTCCCGCCGGGTCGCCCTCGAACAGGAACTGCGCAGCAGCGAATACCACTATCGCGGCCTGGTGGAGAGCCTTTCCGCGATCGCCTGGGAAGCCAGCATCAGCGATTTCACCTACAGCTACGTGTCGCCCCACGCCGAGGAACTGCTGGGTTACCCCCGTGCCCACTGGCTGATCCCGGGCTTCTGGCGCAACATCATCCACCCCGCGGACCTGACCCGCACCGAATCCTATTGCTACGCCGAAACCCGGGCCAACCGCGACCACAGTGTCGACTACCGGGTGATCACCGCCGATGGACGCTGCCTGTGGGTGCGGGACATCGTCAGCCTGATCGAACACGGCCACGAGCCCGTGCTGCGCGGCCTGATGATCGACATCAGCGAAGCCAAGCGCACCGAGGAAGCGTTGCAGCTTTCGGAACAGAAATTCGCCTCTGTGTTCCAGCAATGCCCGGACATCCTGGTCATCGCCCGGCTGTCGGACGGCTGCCTGATGGAGGTCAATAAGGCATTCGAAGACCAGATCGGCCTGAGCGCCGAAGCAGTCGTAGGAAAAACCGCCACTGAACTGAATATCTGGGGCATCCAGGGCGTAGGCCCCGGCCTGCTGCAACGGGTACAGACCACCAGCATCCGCAACCTGGAAATGCCCTTCCTGCGCAGCAACGGCCAGGCCTTCACCGGACTGATCTCCGCCGAACCCTTTCAACTGGATACCACCGAAGCCCTGGTCGTGGTGGTGCGTGACATCACCCAGCTGAAAGAAACCCAGCAGCGACTGCAGACCTCCGAAGAGAAATTCGCCAAGGCCTTTCATGCCTCTCCCGACGGCCTGCTGTTGTCCCGCCAAAGCGACGGTTTGCTGATTGAGGTCAACGAAGGATTCAGTCGAATTACCGGCTTCAACAGCGTGATGTCGCTGGACCAGTCAACCCTGGACCTCGGGATCTGGGTCGACCTGAACGAACGCAAAGATATGTTGGAGCGACTGCAACGGGATGGATTTGTCCGCGACTTTGTCTGCCACATCCGCCGCAGCGACGGCGAAATTCGCCTGTGTGAAGTCTCCAGCCGCCCGCTGCCCATCGGCGACGACGACTGCATGCTGACCATCGCCCGGGACATCACCGAACGCCAACTGATGCAGGAAAAACTGCAACAGGCCGCCACCGTGTTCGAGAGCACGGCCGAAGGCGTACTGATCACCGACACCCGGCAAAATATCAGCGCCGTGAACCGCGCCTTCAGCGAGATCACCGGCTACAGCGAAGCCGAGGCCCTCGGCCAAACCCCGCGCCTGCTTGCCTCGGGCCTGCACGACAGCGCCTTCTACGCGGCCATGTGGCACCAACTGACGGCCAACGGCCACTGGCAAGGCGAGATCTCCAACCGGCGCAAGAGCGGCGAGCTGTACCCCAGCTGGCTGACCATCAGCGCCGTGCGCAACCGCGAGGAGTCGATCACCCACTTCGTCGCCGTGTTTGCCGACATCTCCAGCCTCAAGCACGCCCAGGCGCGCCTCGATTACCAGGCCCACCACGACCCGCTGACCGGCCTGCCCAACCGCACCCTGTTTGAAAGCCGCCTGCAAGCCGCCCTCAACAACCAACAGGAAACCGGCAGCCAGGGCGCCGTGCTGTTCCTCGACCTCGACCGCTTCAAACACATCAACGACAGCCTCGGCCACCCGATTGGCGACTTGCTGCTCAAGGACATCGCCGTTCGCCTCAAGGACCAACTGCGAGACGTCGACACCGTCGCGCGCCTGGGCGGTGACGAATTCATCATCCTGCTGCCCGGCCTGCAACAAGCCAGCGACGCCGAACACCTGGCCAATAAGCTGCTGGCCTGCTTCACTCCACCGTTCCAGGCGGGCGAGCATGAGTTCTTCATCAGCGCCAGCATCGGCACCAGCCTGTACCCACGGGACGGCAACGACGTCGCCACCCTGGTCAAAAACGCTGACGCCGCCATGTACCGCTCCAAGGCCAAAGGCCGCAACCGCGTCGAAAGCTACACCCAGGACCTCACTGCGCAAGCCAACGAGCGCGTGGCCCTGGAACACGAACTGCGCCGAGCGATCGAGCGCGACGAATTGTCTCTCTATTACCAGCCGAAACTCAGCCTCGACACCCAACAACTGATCGGCGCCGAAGCCCTGATTCGCTGGCGCCACCCCACCTTCGGCGAAGTGCCGCCCGAGCACTTCATTGCCCTGGCCGAAGAGAACGGCATGATCCTGCAGATTGGCGACTGGGTACTGGAGCAGGCCTGCCGACAGATGCACGACTGGCGAGAAATTTTTGATGACTTCGGCCCGCTGTCCGTCAACCTGGCGGGCGCGCAACTGCGTCACCCCAACCTGCTGGCGCGCATCGAGCAACTGCTGCGGGACAACCGCCTGGAGCCTGGCTGCCTGCAACTGGAGATCACCGAAAACTTCATCATGAGCCAGGCCGAAGAGGCGCTGGAGGTGCTGCACCAGCTCAAGCATCTGGGCGTGCAACTGGCCATTGATGACTTCGGCACCGGCTATTCGTCCCTCAGCTACCTGAAACGCCTGCCGCTGGACTTCCTGAAGATCGACCAATCCTTCGTCCGTGGCCTGCCCGACGACCCACACGATGCGGCGATCGTGCGCGCCATTATTGCCCTGGGGCACAGCATGCAATTCACCATCATTGCCGAAGGTGTGGAAACGCCGGCCCAGCAAGCGTTTCTGGCGGCTGAAGGTTGTGAGCAGATGCAAGGCTACATCGTCAGCCTGCCGCTGCCGCCGGACCTTTTCGCCGCTACGTTCCTTCGTATGAGCGTTTCGGACTTTTCGGATGGCACAGCGAAGAAACCATCGCTATAATCCGCGGCCTACTGAGGGCCTATAGCTCAGTTGGTTAGAGCAGGGGACTCATAATCCCTTGGTCGTAGGTTCGAGTCCTACTGGGCCCACCATCTTGAAAGCCGCGCATTGCGCGGCTTTGTCGTTTCTGGCGCGCGTGAGTCGTGCAGCAATGAAACATTAGTTAGTTGTCCCGAACGGCTACGGCACTGACCATGATTCCCAGTCAACGCCAATTCAGCACGAGGGAAACTTGTTCCATGCATCAGCAAAAACGCTCGCCGCGCAACGCAATCCACATCCTGGGCCTGCGTGCCACAGCCGCCGTCGCAATCACCCTCGCCACCTTGAGCGGCGCACAAGCCGCCCCCGCCGCCACTGAATCCATCAAGGCATTCAAGCTCTGCACCGGCGCCGACAACAATTCGCACGTACTGGAAGGCACCATCGACCAGAGCATGCGCAATGACGTGACCGCCATTCACTTCAAGCAAACGGCGGCGCATTCCTCGTATAGCTGGCATAACGACCCGGAGCCACAGTACGTCATGACGCTGTCCGGCACCCTGGCGTTCGTGACACGCGGCGGTGAGAAGTTCACGTTGCATCCGGGTGAAGTACTGATCGCCGAAGACAACACCGGCACAGGGCATCGCTGGAATCTGGTGGACGATCAACCGTGGCGGCGAGGGTACGTGGTGCTGAAGCCGGGCGCGCCGGATTCATTTATCCCGAACGATGCTGCCGCTGCGAAGGTGTGCAAGGGGTCGTAGTCTCGCTGATCACACCTCCTCGAATAAAAGAAAGACTTACGCTTTGCGGTGTAAGCCTTTTTTGTACTGCGTGCTCTACCGGCCCGTTATCAAACGGAAAGTTCGCGCAAAGCCGCCGTCGCCAGGAACCCAGAGCGCGAGGCATAGCGATGGTCTTTTTGCACTCGCTCATCGATACGATTCAAAAGTTGCTCAGGCAGTGAGGCGTTGAACCTGACTGACTTGCCCAGGTAAGGAGTGAGATCAAAGTCGATCACCGCCCACACGCCACCCGCAAAGTCCGGATTCTCCAAATGGACGTCGACCTCTCTAGCCTGAGGAAGCCGCTCCTCATCAGCAACCAATCCCTCGAGGTGCAGCGCTAAAGCTTCGCGGACATTATCCAGAGCTTCGGAAAAGGTTGTGCCCGCAGAAAAGCAACCTGGCACGTCCGGGACGGTCACGCTGTAATCTGAATCAGCGTCTTTGTGTATCACCACTGGAAATTTCATTTTTCCTCCTTTGAATGAGCCGCAGCGGGATCATTCACCACATAACCTACGGTCATCACTTCAGGCCTGCTGATTTCAAAATGCTGTGCAAGGTCCCCTTGGCTATCTCTGTTTAGGATGAGGAACCGTCACCCGGCCGGGCTTGGTTGAGTGCTTGAATTGATGGTGACTGCCTTTCGCCGCCACCTCAAACCATCCATCCGCCATCAGCAAGTCAATTACCTCTCTGCTTCTCATCGCGCCCGCTCCACAGTGTGTATCTTACACACCGAAGGTATCCTGCAGCATCTTTTATACACACAGGACACACCAATGAAAAAAGCCCGCTCATTTCTGAACGGGCTCATGCGAAGAATATGATGACGACGCCTATCGCCGCTTCGCCAGCGAACTAATGTCAGTTTTTGTGCCTTGACTGACTCTCAGCTTACCAACGCATTAACAATGACTTGCGCCGTACCTAGCAACGGCGCATCCCCTCTAAACGCCCCAATTACCTGCAACCCCACCGGCAACTCCCCTTCCCCACGCATCACCGGTACATTCACCTGCGGCAAGCCAAACGCGCCCCAGAACTTGATGAAGTCCGACGGGCCCGTGGTCGCCAACCCCACCGGCGCCAGCATCCCGCAGGAAACACTCAACATCGCATCAAACGGCTGGCAGATTTGCGCAAGCTGCGGGGCCAGTTGTACCAAGCGGGCCTTGGCTGCCGACTCCTGCTCCCAACTCGTCGTCTGGGCGCGCTCGATCATGGCCAACGTCGAGTCGCTGAGTAGTTCGGGATGAGACTGAAACTCCTTGGCCAATGAACGGGCACCTTCGCAATCGTTGATCAACTGGTGATCGTCGAATACTCCGTCGAACGCTTCAGGCAACACGACCTCACTGACAAGAGGCCCCAACCGTGCAACCGCTCGTTCAATAGCCTCGGCCACCAACGGCTGCACATCCGACCAGCGAGAGGTACGGCAGAAACCAAGCCGCAAGGGCCGACGCCCCGCCTCAACAGCCGGAAACCCAGGGATCAACACCCGCGCCACCCGCTCAAGATCACGCACCGAACGGCCATACCAACCCACGGTATCGAAGCTCGGCGCCAGGGGTTTCACGCCTTCTAGCGAGACCAGTCCAAACGACGGTTTGAAGGCATACAACCCGCAATAAGCGGCTGGCTTGAGCAGCGACCCAGCCGTCTGGGTACCCAACGCCAACGGGAAAAACCCGGCCGCCATCCCCGCCGCGGAACCCGCGCTGGAGCTACCCGGCGTGCGGGACAGATCGAGCGGATTACGCGTCGGCCCTGTGTGCATGTAGGCAAATTCGGTGGTGTGGGTCTTGCCCATGATGATCGCGCCCGCCTGTCGTAGCAGCGTCACCACATGGGCATCCCGCGATGGACGATTACCCAGGTAAATCGGCGAATAGAATTCCGTTGGGTGGTCGGCGGTATCAAAGATGTCCTTGACCCCCACGGGCAAGCCCGCCAGCGGACCGGAACAGCCTTCAAGCTGCAACGCCTGCTCGCGCACCGCCTCAGCGTCGAAGGATACAAACGCCTGGATATCTGGTTCGTCGACACCTATGCGCGCAAGAAAGTGTTCAGCAACCAAAGCCGGCGTAATCGCCCCCGAACCCACCGCCACGGCGATGCCCGTTGCATCCAGGCCATTCATCAAAGCGCCCTCATTTGGCAAACAACTGCCCAATGTCCTTGAACGCCTTGAACTCCAGCGCGTTGCCGCACGGGTCAAACAGAAACAACGTCGCCTGCTCGCCCACCTGGCCTTTGAAACGAATATGCGGTTCCAACACAAACTGGGTATTGCGCGCCTGCAAACGCTCCGCCAACGCATGCCAATCATCCCAACTCAACACCACGCCAAAATGCGGCACCGGCACGTCGTGACCGTCTACCGCATTGGTGTGCGCCGCCTCTTGAGAAGCGGTTTTCGGATGCTCATGAATCACCAATTGATGCCCGAAGAAGTCGAAGTCGACCCAGTGATCACTGGCTCGTCCCTCCTCCAACCCAAACACCTCGCCATAAAACTGCCGCGCTGCCGCCAGGTCGAATACCGGAATTGCCAGGTGAAAAGGAGCCAGTGCCATCAGGTTTAACCTCTATGGGTATTAAGTCCTTGCGAGTCTAGCCTTGCCGTAACCGATGGAAAGACGATAATTTTCGCAGCGAGCTCAAATTATTTTGATCAATCGAGACGCCCATGCTGCGGGAACTGAAAACCTTTATCGCCGTTACCCGCCATGGCACGTTCGCCGCAGCGGGCATGCATATCGGGCTGACGCAATCGGCGGTGAGTGCGCAGATCCGTCAGTTGGAGCAGGTGCTCGGCGTGCAGTTGTTCGACCGAACCGGGCGCCAGGCCACGCTGAACGCGGCGGGGATCCGCGCGCTGCCGCTGGCCAGGGAGATTCTCGAGACGTTCAACCGCATGGCTGTGCCGGTGGATGCCAATGAGTACAGGGGCGAGTTGAAGGTCGGCGCCATCACCACCGCCCAGACCGGCCTGCTGCCCCAGGCCCTGGTGCGCCTGCGACAGGCGGCGCCGACGGTGGAGTGCAAGTTGGTGCCGGGGGTTTCCCTGGAGTTGCTCAGCCAGGTGGACGCCGGCGAGCTGGATTCGGCGATCATCATTCGCCCACCCTTTGACTTGCCCAAGGAACTGCACGTGCAACTGCTGCGCAGGGAGCCGTTTGTGTTGATCGCGCCGCTGACGGTCGAGGGGGATGACCCGCTGCAACTGCTCGCCGCTCATCCTCACGTGCGCTACGACCGGGCTTCGTTTGGCGGGCGGCTGGTCAGTCGCTTTCTGCGGGATCAGCGGCTGGACGTGCAAGTGGCGCTGGAACTGGACGAGATCGAGGCGCTGGTCAAAATGGTCGAATGCGGCCTGGGCGTTTCACTGGTTCCCCACGCCGGACTATGGCTGGACCGATCCCCGCAGGTGCGTGTCATCCCGCTGGGCGAGCTGACCTTTAACCGGGAAATCATCTTGCTGAGCCGCTACAGCCAGCGCAACCTTCCGGTGCCACAACTCTTTGCCCGATGCCTGCTGGCAGACACGATCTAAGACGCAAAAAAAAGCCGCACATCCATGCGGCTTTTTCACGCCCTATTTCTTGGGCAACGCGTAGGCAATCACATAATCCCCACGGTCCGGCGACTGTCGCGCGCCGCCAGCGGTGAGCACGATGTACTGCGTGCCGGTCTTGGGCGACACGTAGGTCATCGGCCCCGACTGGCTACCCACCGGCAGCCGTGATTTCCAGATCTCGTTGCCGTTGCCGGTGTCGAAAGCGCGCAGGTAGAAGTCCTGGGTGCCAGCAAAAAACAGCAAGCCGGACTGGGTGGCCAGGGACGCGCCGAGGGTCGGCATGCCAATTGGAATCGGCATGTGCATGCGGATGCCCAGCGGCCCGGTGTCTTCAACCGTGCCCACCGGCACTTGCCACATCAGCTTGTGGGTTTTCAGGTCGATGGCCGACAGGGTGCCGAACGGCGGCTTCTGACACGGAATGCCCGCCGCCGAGAGGAAGCGCTCGCGCATTGCACCGAACGGCGTACCTTCTTGCGGCACCACGCCCATTTCGATGCCACTGGCACCGGCGGCGATCTTGTCGCGCGGGATCATGTAGTTGGCCAAACCCAGGCGCATGTCGTTGACGAACATGTAGTGGGTGTTCGGGTCCACTGACACGCTGCCCCAGTTCATCCCCCCCAGCGAACCCGGGAATTGCAGCGCGCGGTCCAGGCCTGGCGGCGTATAGACGCCCTGGTGGCGCATGCCCTTGAACTGGATGCGGCACATCAACTGGTCAAACGGCGTGGCGCCCCACATGTCGGATTCGGTCAGTTGCTGATTGCCGATCGAAGGCATGTCCACCGAGAACGGCTGGGTCGGCGAATAGCGTTCGCCGGGCACATTGCCCTGGGGCACCGGACGCTCTTCAACCCGGGCGATGGGCACGCCGGTTGCGCGGTTGAGCAGGAAGATTTCACCTTGCTTGGTGACTTGGGCCAGTGCCGGTTGCACGCCGCCGTTGCCATCCGGAATGTCGTAGAGCAGCGGCTGTGCCGGCAGGTCGAAGTCCCACAGGTCGTGGTGAGTGGTCTGGAAGTGCCAGCGCACCTGGCCGGTCTTCACGTCGATGGCGACGATGGAGGAGCTCCACTTGTCGTCATAGGCGGTACGTTCACCGGCGAAGAAGTCCGGGGTGGCGTTACCGGTGGGCAGGTAGACCAGGCCGAGCTTGGCGTCGTAGGACATGGCCGACCACACGTTCGGCGTGCCACGGGTATAGGTCTCCCCCGCTGGCGGGCGTTTGGTGGTGTTCGGGTTACCCGGATCCCAGGCCCACACCAATTCACCGCTGCGCACGTCAAAGGCGCGCACCACGCCTGGCGGTTCGCCGGTGGAGAAGTTGTCTGCCACACGCCCGCCCACGATCACCACATTGCCCGCCACCAGTGGCGTCGAGGTTTGCTGGTAATAACCGGGCTTCACTTCGCCCATGTCGGTCTTCAGGTCGACGGTGCCGTGGTCGCCGAAGTCTTCGCAAGGCGCGCCGGTTTCAGCATTGATCGCAATCAACCGGGCATCGCCGGTCGGCAGAAACAGACGTTTCACACAGGCTTTGGCGCCGGCGGGTTGCTCGCTGGCACTGCTGTCGAAATAACCCAGGCCACGGCAACGCTGCCAGTTGGGGCCGCTGCCCTGGGGGTCGAATTTCCAGCGTTGGGCACCGGTATCGGCGTCCAGGGAAAACACTTTGCCGTAGGCGGTGCACACGTAAACGCTGTCACCGATCTGCAGCGGGGTGTTCTGGTCTTCGGCACCGGCGCCATTGCTCTCGGGGATGTCGCCGGTGTGGAAGGTCCAGGCCACCTGCAACTTGTCGATGTTGCCTTTGTTGATCTGGTCCAGCGCGGCAAACCGATTGCCGGCGGTGGTGTTGCCCCAGTGGGCCCAGTCTTTTTGCTCGGTGCCCGGCGTTACCGCAGTCACCGCAGGCTCACTGCTGGCCTTGACCACGTGGGTCGGTACAAACATGTACGCCAGGGTGGCGACCACGCCCAGGCCCAGCAGCCCGGCAACGCCATAGGCGCCGCGCCCGGGTGTCGATCCGGAAGCGCGGGCGAGCTGGGGATAAATCAGCGCGACTACCAGGCCGATGACGGCGAAGGTCAGGACTCGCGAAACCAACGGCCAGTATTCCAGACCGGTATCCCACACCGCCCAGATCGCAGTCAGCACCAATGCCACGGCGTACAGCCATGCGCCCTGAGGCCGGCGCTTGGCGATCAGCACACCAGAGACCAGCATCGCCAGGCCCATCAGCAGGAAATACCAACTGCCGCCCAACACTACGAGGTAACCGCCACCGCCTGCCAAACCCAGGCCGATCAAGGCGATCAGCAGGCCCAGCCCAACCAGCAACCATCTGCTGCCGGTGGCAGCCCCAAAGTTATTCATCGCGCAAACGTCCTTCCTGTATACCTAACGCAAAATAATGTACCAAACAGTTACTTTTCACAATCTGGCACAAAATAATGTGTTCGATCAGCGGCGAAAAATAAATTCCCGGCCGTGCGGGCAGTATCGCCAGGACCGAGCCTGTAACATGCTCGCCCATTGATGCCCGCGCCGGAGAACACCTTGCCCGCCTCTCACCCTCCCGTCCTCGATGAAATCGATCGCCAGTTGATCGCCGCCTTGCAGATCAACGCGCGTGAAAGCGTGGCCATGCTTGCCCGGCAACTGGGCATCGCGCGCACCACCGTCACCTCACGCCTGGCGCGCCTGGAAAAAACCCAGGTGATTACCGGCTATGGCGTGCGCCTCAGCCAGCGGGTGGTGGATGGTGGTTTGCAGGCCTACGTGGGGATCACCGTGCAACCGCGCTCCGGCAAGGAAGTGCTGCGCAGGATCAGTACCATGGCGCAGGTTCAGCAGTTATGTGCGGTAAGCGGCGAGTTCGATTACGTGGCCTGGCTGCGCACCGATTCGCCGGAACAGCTGGATCAACTGCTGGACCAGATCGGCAGCGTCGATGGCGTGGAGAAGACCACCACCTCGATCATCCTCAGTAACAAACTGGATCGCGGACAACCAATCTGACCAGCAATCTCGTCATTCTGACTAAAAACAATTCAATCCGACGACACATTGCGTCTTATTAACGAACGCTACGCTCCCTAGAATGGCTGCCATCTTTTCCTATACTCAGCGGGTCGCGCCCCGCCGAGCCGCCAGCAAGGTCAGCCATGAGCATTCCTTCCAGCACCATCAGCAAGACCAATCGCCACCCCGCCACCGGTAAAAAGCCGATCACCATCTTTGGCCCGGACTTCCCGTTTGCCTTTGATGACTGGATCGAACATCCGGCGGGCCTGGGCAGCATTCCGGCGGCCAACCACGGCGCCGAAGTGGCGATCGTCGGCGCCGGGATTGCCGGGCTGGTGGCCGCCTATGAGCTGATGAAGCTCGGCCTGAAACCCGTGGTGTATGAAGCCTCGAAAATGGGTGGCCGCCTGCGCTCCCAGGCGTTCGAAGGCGCCGAAGGCATCATCGCGGAACTGGGTGGCATGCGCTTCCCGGTGTCCTCCACCGCGTTCTACCACTATGTGGACAAGCTCGGGCTGGAGACCAAACCCTTCCCCAACCCGCTGACGCCGGCTTCCGGCAGCACGGTCATCGACCTCGAAGGCCAGACGCACTACGCACAGAAACTCGCTGACCTTCCTGCACTGTTCCAGGAAGTGGCTGACGCCTGGGCCGACGCCCTGGAAGCCGGCTCGCAGTTCGCCGATATCCAGCAAGCCATCCGCGACCGTGACGTACCGCGCCTGAAAGAGCTGTGGAATACGCTGGTTCCGTTGTGGGACGACCGCACCTTCTACGACTTCGTGGCGACCTCCAAAGCGTTCGCCAAGTTGTCCTTTCATCACCGCGAAGTGTTCGGCCAGGTCGGTTTCGGCACCGGCGGCTGGGACTCGGACTTCCCCAACTCGATGCTGGAAATCTTCCGCGTGGTGATGACCAACTGCGACGATCACCAGCATCTGGTGGTCGGCGGCGTCGCCCAAGTGCCCATGGGCATCTGGCGCCATGTGCCGGAGCGTTGCGCCCACTGGCCCGAAGGCACCAGCCTCAGTTCCTTGCACAACGGCGCGCCACGGGCCGGGGTCAAGCGCATTGCCCACGCGCCGGACGGCCGTTTCGCCGTCACCGACAACTACGGTGACACCCGCGAATACGCCGCCGTGCTGACCACCTGCCAGAGCTGGCTGCTGACCACCCAGATCGAGTGCGACGAAACCCTGTTCTCGCAAAAGATGTGGATGGCCCTGGACCGCACCCGCTACATGCAGTCGTCGAAGACCTTCGTGATGGTCGACCGGCCATTCTGGAAGGACAAGGATCCGGAAACCGGCCGCGACCTGATGAGCATGACGCTGACGGATCGCCTGACCCGCGGCACCTATCTGTTCGACAACGGTGACGACAAGCCGGGGGTGATCTGCCTGTCCTACTCCTGGATGAGCGATGCGCTGAAAATGCTTCCGCAACCCATCGAAAAACGCGTGAAACTGGCTCTGGATGCGCTGAAGAAGATCTACCCGAAAGTCGACATCGCCGCGCGGATCATCGGCGACCCGATCACCGTGTCATGGGAAGCCGACCCGCATTTCCTCGGCGCTTTCAAAGGCGCACTTCCCGGTCACTATCGCTACAACCAACGGATGTACGCGCACTTCATGCAGAAGGACATGCCGGCGGAGCAACGCGGTATTTTCATCGCCGGTGACGACGTGTCCTGGACCCCGGCGTGGGTTGAAGGCGCCGTGCAAACCTCGCTGAACGCGGTGTGGGGCATCATGACTCACTTCGGTGGCAGCACTCACCCGCAGAACCCGGGGCCGGGGGATGTGTTCGACGAGATCGGGCCGATCGCACTGCCCGAGTAAGGAGTTGCCCATGCGTGTTGCCCTGTATCAATGCCCACCTTTGCCGCTGGACGTGGCCGGTAATCTCAAGCGCCTGCATCAGTTGGCGCAAGAGGCCACCGACGCCGACCTGCTGGTACTGCCGGAGATGTTTCTCACCGGCTATAACATCGGCGTGGAAGCGGTCGGCGCCCTGGCTGAAACCCAGGACGGCCCATCCGCACAGTCCATCGCCGCGCTGGCGAAAAACTCGGGCGTGGCGATTCTGTATGGCTATCCGGAGCGCGGTGCAGACGGGCAGATCTACAACGCCGTGCAACTGATCGACGCCAATGGCCAGCGCCTGTGCAACTACCGCAAGACCCACCTGTTTGGCGACCTCGACAACTCGATGTTCAGCGCTGGGGACGATGATTTTCCGCTGGTGGAATTGAACGGCTGGAAGCTGGGTTTCCTGATTTGCTATGACCTGGAATTCCCGGAGAACACCCGGCGCCTGGCGCTGGCCGGGGCGGAGTTGATCCTGGTGCCGACGGCCAATATGGTGCCCTTCGATTTCGTCGCCGATGTGACCGTGCGGGCGCGGGCTTTTGAAAACCAGTGTTATGTGGCCTACGCCAATTACTGCGGGCAGGAAGGCGAGATCCAGTATTGCGGGCAAAGCAGCATCGCCGCGCCGGATGGCCAGCGGATTGCCCAGGCCGGTCTGGATGAAGCGCTGATCGTGGGCACACTCGATCGGCAGTTGATGGTCGACTCACGCGCGGCCAATCGCTACCTGCTGGACCGTCGTCCCGAGCTTTATGGGGCGTTGCACAAGCACTGATCCCGGCTGCTTTGCGCTAGCATAGGCACTTCCTACGTTTCGGAAGTGCTCATGCCTGCGCCGGCCCACCCTCATCACCTTCAATTGACCCTGGCCAGCGGCCTGCGGGTTTCCTTGCATCATGCGCCGCGCTTGAAGCGCGCCGCGGCTGCCTTGCGCGTTGCAGCGGGCAGCCACGATGTACCCCTGGCGTGGCCGGGACTGGCGCATTTTCTTGAGCATTTATTGTTCCTGGGCACCGGACGTTTTCCTGCAAGCGACGGGCTGATGGCCTACGTCCAGCGTCAGGGCGGGCAGGTGAATGCCAGCACCCGCGAGCGCACTACCGACTTTTTCTTTGAGGTGCCTGTTTCGGCATTTGAAGCCGCACTGGAGCGCCTGGGGGACATGCTCGCCCATCCGCGCCTGGCCCTGGAAGACCAGTTGCGTGAGCGCGAAGTATTGCAGGCGGAGTTTATTGCCTGGTCGCAAGATGCCACGGCGCAACAGCAACAAGCGTTGCTGGGAGGTGTTGCGGCGGGTCATCCGTTGCGCGCGTTTCATGCGGGCAACCGGGATAGCTTGGCGGTAGAGCGTGAGGATTTTCAGCAGGCCTTGCGGGATTTTTATGAAGGTTTCTATCATTCCGGGCAGATGACCTTGAGCCTTGCGGGCCCTCAGTCGCTGGTGGAGCTGGAGGCATTGGCGCATCAGTTTGGCGCTGCGCTGAAGACTGCACCTCTGCGGCGACAGACGCCGGCGCCAGCGTTGCTGGCCGGCAATCAACGTACTTATCAACACACCGATGAACACCACTGGCATCAGGTGGTTGTGAGCGAGGCTTCCCCTGAGGCGCTGGATTTCCTCTGCCTGTGGCTGAACACTTCGGCGCCCGGCGGGTTGCTCGCCGAGTTGCAGTCGCGGCAGTTAGTCAGCGCCATTAACGCAACGGCGCTGTATCAATTTGCCGGACAGGCGTTGCTGGATATCAAGTTCACCCTGGACACTCAGGGTGCGCAGCAGACGACACTGATCGAAGAACTGCTGCACGACTGGCTGAGCTTTTTCGCACACAGTGACTGGGCGCCCCTGCGGGAAGAGTACGCCTTGCTGCTTGCTCGCAAACAACAGGTCAGTGGTGCCCTGGCATTGGCCCGGCAGGCCAACGAACTCGTCCTGTCCGAGCAAAGCGCCAGCTCCCTCAAGACCCTGCTGGACTCGCTGCAATTGCCGCCGTCCCGGCACGCCTGGCAACTGCCGCCCACCAATCCGTTCCTGCAGCCGGCAGCCAGGGAAGAGCGCCCGGGGCTGATTCGCGGGCAAACCAGCGCCCATCGCGGCCTGCGCACGTTCGCCCAGGATCGCTCCCGTGGGCGGAAGGATCTTTCGGCGCTGACCTTCAGCCAGGCCTTGCCAGGTGACACAGATGAAGGCGCGCTCTACCTGCGCTGGCATCTGGATTCGCCGCTGGATGCAGAGCTTTTCCCACGGCTGCGTGAGAACGCCAGCCAGGCTGGCGTTCAGTTGTCTTTCGAGACAATCGGCGGTCACTGGCAGCTGAAGATGGTAGGGCTGCACGAACCCATGCCCGCGATATTGGAGGAAGTGGCACGCGAGCTGACCCGGCTCGGCGAAAATGCCGGAGCGTCATCCTCCCCGGCGCCGGCAATGGCGATCCGGCAGTTACTCAAGGCATTGCCCGGGTATTGCGCCGACACCCCAGCTGCACAACAGGTTGCTGGGCGAGACCGATGGTCAACCGCTCGCTGGCAAGGGCTCGCCGTGGGGCTGCCCGCCGCCTGCGAGACGGCGATAAAAAGTGCAGCCGGGAAACTGCCCGGCCAACCCCAAGCGGCTATCAGCAAACTGCCGTCAATCAGCAGCCAGCATCGTTGGCACGAAGTCAGGACCGATTCCAGCGACGCCGCGTTGCTGCTGTTCTGCCCGACACCCACACGTTCCTTGGCGGACGAGGCTTGCTGGCGCCTCCTCGCACATCTGGTGCAAGCGCCGTTCTACCAGCAACTGCGTGTTGAGCTTCAATTGGGCTACGCGGTGTTCAGCGGCATCCGACAGTACAACGGGCAAACCGGCCTGCTGTTTGGGGTGCAATCCCCAAGCGCGTCTCTTGCGCAAATACTTGATCACCTGCAGGCGTTCCTGAAGCAACTGCCCGCGCTGATCAACGCCAGCGAACTGCCGAACGATCTGGCCCGGCAATTTTCCCTCGACGCCCTACCCACTTCCCAAGCCGCTGAACTGCTCTGGCACGCGCACTTGGCAGGCCACCCGTCGGATTACATCCAGCAGCTGCAAGATTTCATCCAGACCCGCACCCGTGAGGATTTAATGGTAGCTGCACAGCAACTCAATGCTGCTGCAGGCGGATGGTGCTGTGTGGCCAATGGCGCTTGTGCCGCCGGCTCCTGGCAACGATCTGGCTGATCATTGCCGCTTCGGTAAAAGGCTTTTTCCCGCAGGACAGCGCTATCTTCAAAAGAAGTACGTAACATTCACATGCACACATCTGAACATCTCCGCTTGGAGGTGGACTATATGTATTACTTGGTAGTAAACGTCCCTTCCCTTCGTAGGAGTAAGAACATGACTTGGTCCAAACCTGCTTACACTGATCTGCGTATCGGCTTTGAAGTCACCATGTACTTTGCCAGCCGCTGATTGGCTTTGTATCGCAATGCAACGCCTCGGCTCGCCCGGGGCGTTTTTATTTTTGAGTTGTGTGTAATGGAGCGGCCATGTTTGTCCAGATTCTAGGTTCCGCCGCCGGCGGTGGTTTCCCGCAATGGAACTGCAACTGCGTGAACTGTGCAGGTTTTCGCGACGGCAGCCTGCGGGCCGAGGCGCGTACCCAGTCGTCCATCGCGATTTCCGATGACGGCGTGAACTGGGTGCTGTGCAACGCCTCACCAGATATCCGCGCCCAGCTTCAAGGCTTCGCCCCGATGCAACCGGGCCGCGCGCTGCGGGATACCGGCATCAGCGCGATCATCCTGATGGACAGCCAGATCGACCACACCACCGGCCTGCTCAGCCTGCGCGAAGGCTGCCCGCACCAGGTGTGGTGCACCGACATGGTCCATGAAGACCTGAGCACCGGCTTCCCGCTGTTCACCATGCTGACCCACTGGAACGGCGGCCTGGCCTGGAACCGCATCGAGCTGGACGCCAGCTTCACGATCCCCGCCTGCCCCAACCTGCGCTTCACACCATTGCCGCTGCGCAGCGCGGCACCGCCCTACTCGCCTCACCGATTCGACCCACACCCGGGCGACAACATCGGCCTGATCGTCGAAGACCTGCGCACCGGCGGCAAGCTGTTCTATGCGCCGGGCCTGGGCAAGGTTGACGCACCGTTGCTGGAAATAATGGCCGGCAGCGATTGCCTGCTGGTGGACGGCACGATGTGGGACGACGACGAAATGCAGCGCCGTGGCGTCGGCACCCGCACCGGTCGCGAGATGGGCCACCTGGCACAAAACGGCCCCGGCGGCATGCTGGAAGTGCTGGAGCAGTTGCCCAAGCAGCGCAAGGTGCTTATCCACATCAACAACACCAACCCGATCCTGGATGAAGACTCGCCCGAGCGAGCCGAGCTGCTGCGACGCAATGTGGAAGTGGCGTACGACGGCATGAGCATTGAATTGTAGGAGCGAGCCAAATGACTGACACACCGCTGACCACCGCCGAGTTCGAACAGGCCCTGCGCGCCAAGGGCGCCTTCTACCATATCCATCACCCGTATCACGTGGCGATGTACGAAGGCCGCGCCACCCGCGAGCAGATCCAGGGCTGGGTCGCCAACCGTTTTTATTACCAGGTGAACATTCCCCTCAAGGACGCCGCGATCCTGGCCAACTGCCCGGACCGGGAGATTCGTCGTGAGTGGATCCAGCGCCTGCTGGATCACGACGGCGCTCCCGGCGAAGACGGCGGCATTGAAGCCTGGTTGCGCCTGGGACAGGCCGTCGGCCTCGACCCGGATCAACTGCGCTCCCAGGAGTTGGTACTGCCGGGCGTACGATTTGCGGTAGACGCCTACGTCAACTTCGCCCGCCGGGCCAGCTGGCAGGAAGCCGCCAGCAGTTCCCTGACCGAGTTGTTCGCCCCGCAGATCCACCAGTCGCGCCTCGACAGCTGGCCCCAGCATTACCCATGGATCGACCCCGCCGGCTACGAGTATTTCCGCACCCGCCTGGGCCAGGCTCGCCGGGATGTGGAGCACGGTCTGGCCATCACCCTGCAGCACTACACCACCCGCGAAGGCCAGGAGCGCATGCTGGAAATTCTCCAGTTCAAACTGGACATTCTTTGGAGCATGCTCGATGCAATGAGCATGGCTTATGAACTGAAACGCCCGCCGTATCACAGCGTGACCGATCAGCGTGTATGGCATAAGGGGATCACCCTATGAGCTTCGATCGCAGCAAAAAACCGACCTGGCGCCAGGGCTATCGTTTCCAGTACGAACCGGCGCAAAAAGGCCATGTGCTGCTGTACCCGGAAGGCATGATCAAGCTCAACGACAGCGCCGCCTTGATCGGTGGCTTGATCGACGGCGAGCGCGATGTCAGCGCAATCATCGCCGAGTTGGACAAGCAGTTCCCTGGCGTGCCCGAGCTCGGTGAAGACATCGAGCAATTCATGGAGGTTGCCCGTGCTCAGCACTGGATCGAACTTGCCTGACCTGCCACCCAAGCCGGAAATCGGCCTGCCGCTCTGGTTGCTGGCCGAGCTGACCTACCGCTGCCCGCTGCAATGCCCGTACTGCTCCAATCCGCTGGATTTTGCCGAGCAGGGCAAGGAACTGAGCACGGAACAGTGGATCAAGGTATTTCGTGAAGCCCGGGAAATGGGCGCTGCGCAACTGGGGTTTTCCGGCGGTGAGCCGCTGGTGCGCCAGGACCTCGCCGAACTGATCGCCGAGGCGCGCAAGCTGGGTTTCTATACCAACCTGATCACATCCGGCATCGGCCTCACCGAGCAGAAGATCAGCGACTTCAAGAAGGCCGGCCTGGACCATATCCAGATCAGTTTCCAGGCCAGTGACGAGCAAGTGAACAACTTGCTGGCCGGCTCGAAAAAAGCCTTCGCGCAAAAACTCGAAATGGCCCGGGCAGTGAAAGCCCATGGCTACCCGATGGTGCTGAACTTCGTCACCCATCGGCACAATATCGACAAGATCGACCGCATCATTGAGCTGTGCATTGCCCTGGAAGCGGACTTTGTCGAGCTTGCCACCTGCCAGTTCTACGGCTGGGCCCAGCTCAATCGGGTCGGCCTGTTGCCGACCCAGGAACAGCTGGTGCGCGCCGAACGCATCACCAACGAATACCGCGCCAAGCTCGAAGCCGAAGGCCACCCGTGCAAGCTGATATTCGTCACGCCGGATTACTACGAGGAACGCCCGAAAGCCTGCATGAATGGCTGGGGCAGCATCTTTCTGACAGTAACGCCGGACGGTACTGCCCTGCCGTGCCACGGAGCCCGACAGATGCCGGTGCAATTTCCCAATGTGCGCGACCACAGCATGCAACACATCTGGTACGACTCGTTTGGCTTCAACCGCTTTCGCGGCTACGACTGGATGCCCGAGCCGTGCCGTTCATGTGACGAGAAGGAAAAGGACTTCGGTGGGTGCCGCTGCCAGGCGTTCATGCTGACCGGGGATGCCAGCAATGCTGACCCGGTGTGCAGCAAATCGGAGCATCACGGCATGATCCTCCAGGCCCGCGAAGAAGCGGAGCACGCCACCCAGACCATCGAGCAACTGGCCTTTCGCAATGAGCGCAACTCACGGCTGATCGCGAAAGGCTGAGGTCTTTTAGCGTTTGGCGATGATGTACACCGCGTGCACGATGCCGGGAATGTAACCGCACAAGGTCAGCAGGATGTTCAGCCAGAACGCGCCAGCGAAACCCACTTGCAGGAACACACCCAGTGGCGGCAGCAGAATGGCGATGATGATGCGAATGATATCCATGGGTTCAGCTCCAGAAAATCGGCTCGTGTGAGCCGTACAAGCTAATCGACCTTGGCCGTTGGTAAGGGTTCAGTGGGATCTGGCACTCAGCCATCGTCTAATTCGCGGACAAAAAAACGCCCCCAGCCAAAAGAATCAGGCTGGAGGCGCCGCGTATACCGCGAGACGGTTCAGGAAATATGGGGCTTAAACGGCAATGCCCTTGCGGCATTGCAGCTGTGCAGTGCGCACCCGGGAGAAGGCACGGGCCAGGCGCAGGAGCATTTCGTCGACGTTGCTTTTGCTCAATGTGAGCGCCGGGGTGAAGCGCAGGCAATCGGGTTGCGGCGCGCTCAGGATCAGGCCTTCACTGAGCGCGGCCTTTACCACGGCATCTGCCGAATCCTCCGACAGAGTCAGTCCCCACATCAGGCCCTGGCCGCGCAGTTCACCCTGGTCATAGCGATGCGCCAGGCGGGCAAGCCCTTCGCCCAGGTAAGTGCCGACCTCGCAGACGTGTTCAAGAAATCCGTGGTTCAGCACCGTATCAAGCACCGCCACACCGGCGGAAGCCATCAGCGCGTTGCCGTGGTGGGTGCCTTCCAGCTCACCCAGCTCAAAACAACACGCTTTGCCCCGTGCCAGCAACGCCGCCAGCGGCACACCGCCCCCCAAGCCCTTGCCCAGGGTGATGATGTCGGCGCGAACGCCATAGTGCTGTTCGGCGAGCAACGTGCCACAACGGCCGGTGCCGGTTTGCACTTCATCAAGGATCAACAGAATTCCCAGCTCACGGCACAGACGTTCGACACCCTTGAGGTAATGCTCGGTCGCGGGAATGACGCCGGCATCGTTCTGGATCGGTTCCAGCATGATTGCCACGGTTTGCGCATCCACCGCCGCGTGCAGCGCCGGCAGGTCGTTGAACGGCACGTGGCTGAATCCCGGCAACTGGGGCTCAAAACGGTTTTCACTGGCGGCTGCCGAGGCTGACATCGCGGCAAAGCTGCGGCCATGGCAACCGTTGCTCGCGGTGATGATGCGATAGGCGCCACCACGGTGCAGTTGGCCCCATTTGCGCGCCAGCTTGATGGCCGCTTCGCAGGCTTCGGCGCCGCTGTTGAGCAGGTAGGCCTGGTCGCTGCCGGTGCGATGGCACAGGCGGTCGGCGAGGTTCAGTTGAACGCGGTTGTGCAGGCTGTTACCGGGATTGATCAGCGATTGGGCCTGATCGGCCAGCGCCTTGGTCACTGCCTGTGGGCTATGGCCCAGGCTGTTGGCGCCGCCACCCTGGCTGAAGTCGAGATAGGCGCGGTCTTCGCTGTCCCACAGCCAGGAGCCCTGGCCGCGTACAAACACCTGGGGCGGGCGGGCCACACTGGGCATCAGGCAATCGCTGGAAAGATCGTCTCGCAGAGCCGGGGTCTTCGCCTCGAGGATCAGATCATCCAGGCTGGGGGCGGGGCGACGCAGGTTGAACAGGTTCATGGATGAACCTCTTTGGCAATCGCACCTTGGTCGGTATTACCGATAAACCCATGGCGGAGGTTTTTTGCCTTGCCTATGCAAACACCGTCAACATAAACACTACTCATCGTGCTTTCCGGCCCTGTAAGCCCTGTGAATAGGCGCTAGACTAGGCGCCTTGGGGGCACTCGGCCATTTCGATTTTCCAGCATTTTCGATAAGCATTACTTATGGATTTCAAACAACTGCGTTATTTCGTCGCGGTGTACGAAGAAGGCCATGTGGGGCGGGCAGCGGAGCGCCTGTCGATCTCCCAGCCAGCTTTGTCGCAGCAGATTCGCCAGCTCGAGCAAAACCTTGATGTGAGCCTGTTCGAACGCAGCAGCAAGCGCCTGCTGCCGACCCTCGCCGCCCACACTTTGTATAACCACGCCCTGCCCTTGCTCGACGGTATGCAGCACGCGGTGGAAGCACTGCGCAACTTCAAGGGCCAGGCACTGCGCACCTTGGCGATCGGCGTGCTGCAAACCGTGCACACCAGCCTGGTGCCGCAGATGCTCGAACGAGTACGCAAGGCCCAGCCGCACCTGGTCGTACAGATCTACGAGCTGACCGGGATGGAAATCGAACGCCGGCTGCTCAACGGCTCGCTGGATATCGGCATCAGCTACCTGCCGCCACGCCAGCCGGGGCTGCACGGCGTGCTGCTGTATGAAGATGAACTGAAGGTGGTCATCCCGGCTGATCACCCGCTGCGGGAATTCAAGAAAGTCTCCCTGAAGCAAGCCGCCGAGTTACCCATGTTGCTGCTGGGGGAAGAGTTTCAGGTGCGCCAGATATGGCAAGGTCAATTGGCCAACCTGGGCCGACGCCCGCAAGTGCAGGCCGAGTTGAATACGATGGCGGGGATTCTCGACAGCCTGCCCCACACCAAGCTGGCGACGGTGCTTCCCGGACGCTCCCAGGATGAACACAACAGCAAGGCGTTGCTGTGGAAACCCTTGAGCGAACCACGGGTGCCGTTGAAAGTGGGGTTGGTGTGCCGGGATGTGCAGCGCCAGCAGGCGACGCTGGAATTGTTGCGCACGCTGCTGGAAGACGTGATGAACGCGCCCGCCTGACTTTTTCGCAGGCAAAAGAAAACCCCGCCGAAGCGGGGCTTTGCAGACTGTTTCCCTGACATCCATTTCACTCCGCCTTCCTGGCAGAATCCTACGTGTCCGTGTTGTTGCTTTGCGCTTCCTGCGCGACGTCCATGTGAAGTAGATTATCCGTGGATCCAATTTGGCGATAGAGGACGAATAGCAGCACGTCATGTAAGAGAATGCTTACACGCCCTCCAAGTCCTTAGAACAGTGCTTCATCCAGCAAGAACAGCGATTCGCTACCGGCTTTTACCGAGGCGCTGAGGGACGCGATCCGCGGCAGCAAGCGCGCAAAGTAGAAACGCGCGGTGCCCAGCTTGCTCGCGTAGAAGTCTTCCTGAGCCTCTTTACCCAGAGCCGCCTTGGCCATCAGGGCCCACATGTAGGCATAAGCCATGTAGCCGAACGCGTGCAGGTATTCCACGGATGCCGCGCCGATTTCATTCGGGTTGGATTTGGCGCGGTCCAGCAGCCAGGCGGTCAGTTCGTCCAGGTCATCCACGGCCGCGTTCAGCGGCTTGGTGAATTCGGCCAGTTCGGCGCCGGCAGTGGCGGTGAAATGGCGGATCTCATCAGCGAACAGCTTGTAGAACGCTCCACCGCTACCGACGATCTTGCGTCCCACCAGGTCCAGGGCCTGAATGCCGTTGGTGCCTTCGTAGATCTGGGTGATGCGCACATCACGCACCAGTTGCTCCTGGCCCCATTCGCGAATGTAGCCGTGGCCGCCGAAAATCTGCTGGCCGTGCACGGTGGTTTCCAGGCCCAGGTCGGTCAGGAACGCCTTGGCAACCGGGGTCAGCAGAGCAACCAGATCGTCCGCGCGTTTGCGGACGGTGGCGTCTTCGCTGAACTTGGCGGTGTCGAGCTGCATCGCCACATAGGTGGAGAACGCACGGCCACCTTCGTTCGAGGCTTTCATGGTCAGCAGCATGCGCCGCACGTCCGGGTGGACGATGATTGGGTCAGCGACCTTGTCCTTGGCTTTCGGACCGGTTGGCGAACGGCTTTGCAGGCGGTCGCGCGCATATTCGATAGCGTTCTGATAAGAGCGCTCACCGGAGGCCAGGCCCTGGATGCCCACACCCAGGCGCTCGTAGTTCATCATGGTGAACATCGCGGCCAGGCCACGGTTAGGCTCGCCCACGAGGTAGCCCACGGCTTCGTCGAAGTTCATCACGCAGGTCGCAGACGCCTGGATGCCCATCTTGTGTTCGATGGAGCCGCAGGTCACCGGATTGCGCGCCCCCAGGCTGCCGTCGGCATTGACCATGAACTTGGGCACCAGGAACAGCGAAATACCCTTGGGACCCGCCGGTGCGTCCGGCAGCTTGGCCAGCACCAGGTGGATGATGTTCTCGGTGAGGTCGTGCTCGCCACCGGTGATGAAGATCTTGGTGCCGCTGACCTTGTAGGAACCGTCTGCCTGAGGCTCGGCCTTGGTCCGAATTATCCCCAGGTCAGTGCCGGCATGAGGTTCGGTCAGGCACATGGAACCGGCCCACACGCCGGAGTACATATTCGGCAGATAAGTGGCCTTGAGCTCTTCACTGGCGTGGGTGTTGATCGACACGCAGGCGCCGGAGGTCAGCATCGGGTAGAGGCCGAAGGCCAGGCCCGAGGAGTTGATCATCTCTTCTACCTGGGCCGACACTGCCTTGGGCATGCCCATGCCGCCGTACGCCGGGTCGCCGCCAACACCTACCCAACCGCCTTCAGCGTAGGTTTTGTAGGCGTCCTTGAAGCCAGCCGGGGTGAAGACCGCGCCATTCTCCCAGCGGCAGCCTTCTTCGTCGCCGCCGCGGCTGAGCGGGGCGACGGTCTTGGAGGTGACTTTGCCGGCTTCTTCGAGGATTGCCTCAACGGTCTCGGCGTCGACGGTTTCCGCCAGCGCGGGCAGTTGGGCCCAGAGTTTGGCGACCTCGAAAACTTCGTTGAGGACGAAGCGCATATCGCGCAGCGGCGCTTTGTAGTCAGCCATGGCAAACCTCGTGAGAACTTTAACGTTATTCGGGTGGGGTCGGTTTTACAGACCCCGAGTGTAACCGAACAACTTTTGTGACACATAGGGTCTGCTTGTGACCAACAAGTATTTTACGGTCACTAAAGCGCAAACAGCTCCGCCGGCAGACTCATCAGGCACTCACTGCCCGCCTCCACCGCCGCCCGGTGCGCGGCCGTGCGCGGTAGCAGGCGCTTGAAGTAGAACTCGCAGGTCGCCAGCTTGCCTTGGGCGTAATCGGCATCACCGCTACCGCTGTCCAACTGCTCTTGTGCCACCAGCGCCATGCGCAGCCATAAGTAGGCAAGGATGATGTAGCCGCTGTACATCAGGTAATCCAGGGCTGCAGCGCCGACTTCATCCGGGTTTTTCATGGCTGCCATGCCTACCTTGACCGTCAGCTCACCCCACTGCTGATTCAACTGGTTGAGCTGAGCCACATGGGCCTTGAGTTGCGGATGTTCGGCGTTGGCCGCGCAGAACTTGTGGACGATTTTGGTAAAGCCGCGCAGCAGCTTGCCCTGGCTGCCGAGCACCTTGCGCCCGAGCAAATCCAGGGCCTGGATGCCGTTGGTCCCTTCATAGATCGGCGCAATCCGGCAATCGCGAACCAGTTGCTCCATGCCCCATTCACGAATGAAGCCATGGCCACCGAACACCTGCATGCCGTGGTTGGTCACCTCCAGCCCGGTTTCGGTCATGAACGCCTTGCAGATCGGCGTAAGGAAGGCCAACAGGTCTTCGGCTTCCTGGCGTTGCCCCTCGTCGCCACTCAGGTGTGCGGTATCGAGCAACTGTGCCGAGAAGTAGGTCAATGCGCGGTTGCCTTCATTGAAGGCTTTCATGGTCAGCAACATGCGCCGCACATCCGGGTGGACGATGATCGGATCAGCGGCTTTTTCGGGTGCCTTGGCGCCGGTCAGCGAGCGCATCTGCAAGCGGTCGTTGGCGTACTTGATCGCACCCTGGAAGCTCGCTTCCCCCAGGCAAAGGCCCTGCATGCCGGTGCCCAGGCGCGCATGGTTCATCATGGTGAACATGCAGTTGAGGCCCTTGTTCGCCTCACCGATCAGGAAACCCCGGGCGCCATCGAAGTTCAGCACACAGGTGGCCGACGCCTTGATGCCCATCTTGTGCTCGATGGAGCCGCAACTCATCGTGTTGCGCTCGCCCGAGTCGGCATGGAACTTGGGCACGATAAACAGCGAGATTCCCTTGGTGCCGGCCGGCGCATCCGGCAGCTTGGCCAGCACCAGGTGGATGATGTTGTCACTCATGTCATGCTCGCCGGCCGAGATGAAAATCTTGCTGCCGGTGACTGCATAACTGCCGTCGGCCTGCGGGACGGCGCGGGTCTTGATCAGGCCCAGGTCGGTGCCGCAATGGGCTTCGGTCAGGCACATGGTGCCGGTCCACTGGCCCGCGGTGAGTTTGCTCAGGTAGGTGTTTTTCTGCTCTTCAGTGCCGTGGGCACGGATCGCCGACATCGCACCGTGGGTCAGGCCAGGGTACATGCCCCAGGACGTGTTGCTGGAGGAGATCATCTCCGCGAGCACCAGGCCCAGGGACATTGGCAAGCCCTGCCCGCCGTAGGCCGGGTCAGCCGCCAAACCGTGCCAGCCGCCTTCCACGTACTGCGCGAAGGCTTCCTTGAAGCCCTTGGGCGTGGTCACCACACCGTTGTCGAAATGGCAGCCTTCTTCATCGCCGGAGCGGTTCAACGGCGCCAGGACGTTTTCGCAGAACTTCGCACCTTCCTCGAGGATCGCGCCGACCATGTCCGGACTGGCATCGCTTGCACCCAGCGCGGCGTAGTGGCCGTGGAAGTCAAAGACGTGATCGATCAGAAAGCGCATGTCGCGCAGGGGAGCTTTATAGTCAGGCATGGCAATGTCTCCGGCAGCAGATGCCTTCAACCTACTGCCGCACGGCCCACCGGACAATCACTGTAGGGCCGCTGAATACACCACCATCACTCAACCGGCAGCGCTGTCCATGCGGACCGCGCCGCGGCGGGTCTGCCCCGCAGCGACCACGCAGTTACGCCCCGCGCCCTTGGCGTTGTACAGCGCCTGGTCGGCGGATTTGAGCACTTCTTCAGGGCTGCGCTGCTCGGCCTGGCGTTCGGCCACGCCGATGCTGACGGTCACCGACACGCTGGAAGCGCCATTGCCCACACGACGCTGGCGCCCCTGCTGGTCGTCGTGGGGACGGTCCGGGTTACGCAGTTTGATGTCGTAGTTGGCGATGATTTCGCGGATCTCTTCCAGGTGCGGCAGGCATTCATCCAGGGTCTTGCCGGCGAATACCACGGCAAATTCCTCACCGCCATAGCGGTAGGCCCGGCCGCCGCCGTTGACCTTGGACAACTTGCTGGCCACCAGGCGCAGTACCTGGTCGCCCACGTCGTGGCCATGGGTATCGTTGAAACGCTTGAAGTGATCGACGTCGCCCATGGCCAGCACATAATTGCGCCCCAGGCGCTGCATGCGCTCATTGAGCGCGCGGCGGCCCGGCAACCCGGTCAGCTCGTCACGGAAGGCCATTTGATAAGCCTCGTGGGCCACCCCGGCAGCGATCATCAGCATCACCTGGCTGCACATGATGTTCAGGGTGAACGGCAGGATGAACGTCTGCGGCAACATCCAGAACAACCCCAGCAACCCTACCAGCTGCGCGGCGTGCAGCGGTCTTGGTTGATACCAGTACTGCGCGGCCAGGGTCACAAAACCAATCAGGAACATCGGATAGGACAGCTGGATCAGGCTCATCCAGCGGCCATGCAAGGCGGGCCAGCGAATTTCAGCCAACCAGCTCAACAAGGCATGGGGAAAACTTTGTTCAAGGGCAAGTGCCACGCTGCCTACCGCAAACAGCACCGCGCAGCGTGCGATGAAGTCGCGAAACAGGTGGGTTTTTTCTTGCCAGACCGCGTAGATGCCGAACAGCAACGGTAACAACAGGCAACACAGATGGAAGACCACGGCCGCGTCGTCCCGCACGCGACCGTTATCGCGGTAGTAATCGGTCTGGGTATCCAGCAGGAAATAGACCACGTACACCGTGATCATCAGGAACAGCTCTCGCTGGCGCCGGTAGACCGCGCAGTACGAGCCGCCCAGCAGCAGCACGAGGGTCGGCAGCACATTGAACAGTGAAGTGAAGAACACATTGAGATCCTTCACATACGCAGCCGAGAGCCCCGCCAGCAGTAAAAGCAGTGAAGGTAAAAAATGACTGAAACGTACAGCAGACGCGCGCGACAAGGGTAAAGCTCCGACCCACAAAAAAGATGGCACAGTGCCTTCACTGATCACAGTTAAGCACATTCAATGTGATGCGTATCACATTGCCATCACTGTAACGGCCGCTCGGAGCAATCCCTGAGTGCGGTACTGTGGTTTTTTATCGCGCAAAAAAAACCGCCGCTCCCGAAGGAGCGGCGGCTTTTGAAGCGAACTGGCCGAGGCTTAGTAGCCCAGGTCGAAGTTCTCTTCTTTCATGTCCATCAGGTTGTTGGCGCCCGACAGCATGGTTGCAACGTGGGTGCGGGTACGCGGCAGGATGCGCTGGAAGTAGAAACGCGCAGTCTGCAGCTTGGCGGTGTAGAAGCCTTCTTCGCTGGTGCCGGCAGCCAGTTTCTCGGCGGCCAGGCGGGCCATGTCGGCCCAGAAGTAAGCCAGGCAGGCATAACCGGAGTACATCAGGTAATCCACCGAAGCGGCACCGACTTCTTCGCGGTCTTTCATGGCCGCCATGCCGACCTTCATGGTCAACTCGCCCCACTCTTTGTTCAGTGCCGCCAGCGGTGCAATGAATTCTTGTACCGCTTCGTTGCCTTCGTTGGCCTGGCAGAACTTGTGGACGATCTTGGTGAAGCCCTTCAGCGCTTCGCCCTGGGTCATCAGCACTTTACGGCCCAGCAGGTCGAGGGCCTGGATGCCGGTGGTGCCTTCGTACAGCATCGAAATGCGGCTGTCGCGAACGTTCTGCTCCATGCCCCACTCGGCGATGAAGCCGTGGCCGCCGTAGATTTGCACGCCGTGGTTGGCGGATTCAAAACCGACTTCGGTCATGAACGCCTTGGCGATCGGGGTCATGAAGGCCAGCAGTGCGTCAGCCTGTTTCTTGGCTTCGTCGTCGGTGCCGTACTTGACCACGTCAACCTGCTTGGCGGTGAAGTACACCATCGCGCGGTTGCCTTCGGCGAAGGCTTTCATGGTCAGCAGCATGCGGCGCACGTCAGGGTGCACGATGATCGGGTCAGCGGCCTTGTCCGGCGCTTTCGGGCCAGTCAGGGAGCGCATTTGCAGGCGGTCGCGAGCGTATTTGAGGCCGCCCTGGAAGCCGATTTCAGCGTGGGACAGGCCTTGCAGCGCGGTGCCCAGGCGAGCGGTGTTCATAAAGGTGAACATGCAGTTCAGGCCTTTGTTCGCCGGGCCGATCAGGAAACCGGTGGCCGCGTCGAAGTTCATCACGCAGGTGGCGTTGCCGTGGATACCCATCTTGTGTTCCAGGGAACCACAGGACACCGCGTTGCGTTCGCCAATCGAACCGTCGGCGTTCGGTACGAACTTGGGAACGATGAACAGCGAAATGCCTTTGGTGCCAGCCGGTGCGTCCGGCAGGCGAGCCAGCACGATGTGGACGATGTTGTCGGCCATGTCGTGTTCGCCGGCCGAGATGAAGATCTTGGTACCGGAAACCTTGTAGGAACCATCAGCCTGAGGCTCGGCCTTGGTGCGCAGCATGCCCAGGTCGGTGCCGCAGTGCGGTTCGGTCAGGCACATGGTGCCGGTCCACTCGCCCGACACCAGTTTGGTCAGGTAAGCCTCTTGCTGCTCGGGAGTGCCGTGCTCGGAAATGGTGTTCATCGCGCCATGGGACAGGCCCGGGTACATGCCCCACGACCAGTTGGCCTCGCCGACCATTTCGCTGACCGCCAGGCCCAGGGATTCCGGCAGGCCCTGGCCACCGTGCGCCACGTCGTGGGCCAGGCTTGGCCAGCCGCCTTCAACGAACTGTTTGTAGGCTTCTTTGAAACCGGTAGGGGTCTTAACGCCTGACTCGCTCCAGGTGCAACCTTCGATATCACCCACGCGGTTCAGCGGTGCCAGTACCTGCTCACAGAACTTGGCGCCTTCTTCGAGAATGGCGTCAACCATGTCCGGGGTAGCGTCCTGGCAAGCCGGCAGGCTCTGATAGTGCGCTTCATAGCCAAGCAGTTCGTCACGAACGAAGCGAATATCACGCAAGGGGGCCTTGTAGTCAGGCATAGCGATAAACCTCTGCTGATGTATCTGGGATGAACAACCGCATGGATGTGTTGTGGCGGTCAAACAGTTGTTTGAAACATACGTTTACGACCAATCCTTGTCAAGCGTCGCGCAAACGCCGTTTGTCATGACGCAGGTCAACGTCAGGCACGGCAAGGCCTGCAGCGAAATGCCGCATGACGATTCAGGGGGAAAAAGATTATTGAGCGGTGAAGATCAGTGTGGGAGCTGGCTTGCCTGCGATGCGGGCGCCGCGGTGTATCAGGAGGATCGAGGTGACGCTATCGCAGGCAAGCCAGCTCCCACAGAGAAGCCAGCTCGCACGATAAGAGGGGGGGGTTATGCGTAAGTATCGATCAAGGTGCCGAGCATTTCGTCGGAAGCCTTGGCGACTTTGGCGCCCAGTTCAACCTGGAACTTGCCTTGGGCCATCTCGACCATGTTGCTCGCCGAGTTGCTGGCCTGATTGGCGTCTACCGAACGCAAACGATCATTTTGCGCGTCCGAAGGCTGGGAAGTGGCGGCGCTGGCAATCTTGCCGGCGGCCTGGTCGACACGGTTCTGCCCGGTCTGAATCGCGCTCAGTCCCGAGTAAAACGCACTGCTACCAGAGATTTCCATGGCGTGAACCTGCCTATAAGAGAATCGTGAACTGTTATTGAAGCAGACCTACCGGCAAAACGCCCGTCAAAAACACTAATGGCATAATGCCTTCGCGATAGGCAAAACTAGTCAAGCAGGTCCAGTTGCAAGTACGCGGCGACCGCTTCGGCGCTGGGATGCTTGAGCTTGGGCACCCTTCCCAGGCATGGCGCGGGGAGTCGTTCAGCCAGGGTCGCGAGGTTTTCTTCCAGACGAGAGGTCTTGGGGTCGATGATATTGGCCACCCAGCCCGCCAGCGGCAACCCGTCCCGGGCGATGGCTTCTGCGGTCAACAACGCGTGGCTGATACACCCCAGCCGCACACCCACCACCAAGATCACCGGCAGCTTCAGCGCCTGGGCCAGGTCCGACAAATTGTCCTGGTCCGCCAATGGCACACGCCAGCCGCCCGCACCTTCGATCAAGGTGAAGTCCGCCTGCTTGGCGAGAACGTGCTGCATGGGTTTCAACAACGACTGCACCGTCAGCGCCACGCCGGCTTCACGGGCCGCCAGATGCGGCGCGATGGCCGGCTCGAAGGCCACCGGGTTGACCTCGGCATAACTCAACGGCAACGAACACTCGGCCAGCAACGCCAGGGCGTCCGAATTGCGCAGGCCCTTGGGCGTCAGCTGGCACCCAGAGGCTACCGGCTTGCCCGCCGCCGTACTTTTGCCGGCTTGCCGCGCGGCATGCAGCAGGCCGGCAGCGACGGTGGTCTTGCCGACGTCGGTGTCGGTCCCCGTGATGAAGTAAGCGGCATTCATAGAGGTTTCTCCAGGACGGCGTACACCACTTGATAAGTTGCCGGCAGGCCCTGGGCCTGGCGGAACTGCTCGTAGGCTTGCACCAGTGCAACAATCCGCGCCCGGCCCGTCAACCCTCCTGGGCGCCCCGGGTTCAGATTGTGCGCACCCAACGCTTTCAGTTCGTGGGTCAGGCTGCGCACGTCGGGGTAATGCAACACGTGGGGACACTGCTCCAGGCTGCGCACCCGCAAACCACTGGCTGCGCACAGTTGCTCATAAGCACTGAACGGCCGGAAGCGGTTCACATGAACCATGCCATCCGCTGCGCGCCAGCTTTCGCGCAACTCATCCAGCGTACCCACGCAGAGGCTGGCAAACGCCAGCACGCCGCCGGGCTGCAATACGCGCCGCGCTTCGCTGAGCACTGCGGCAAAATCCGAGCACCACTGCACCGCCAAACTGGAGTAGATCAGCCCGCAACTGGCGTCCTGCAAGGGCAAGCGCTCGGCATCGCCAGCGATGAAATGTTGTGCACCGCCCAGCGGCCGGGCGTGTTTGAGCATGCCCTCGGCGATATCCAGGGCCAAACCCTGGCTACCCGCAAATGACTGGCCCAGCACACGACTGAAATAACCCGTGCCGCAGCCCAGGTCCAGCCAGAGTTGTGGAGAAAGACCTTCGGGCAAACGCCGCAACAGCTCGCTGCCCACCGCACGCTGCAAATCGGCAACGCTGTCGTAACTGGCGGCTGCGCGGGAAAAGGAGGCCGCTACCTGGCGCTTGTCTGGCAAGCCGCCGGGCAACACATGGGACAAATCAGTCATCACCGCACTCATGCAAAAAAGCCTGGATGGCCCCCGCCACACCGTGGGGGTCCTCCAGTAGAAAAGCGTGACCGGCCTGTTCAATCAGGCCGATTTCAACGTCAGGCAACAAGGCGAACAACTCACTGGCCACTTCAGCCGGAACCAGCCCGTCCAGCCCGGCAAACAGATGCAACTGCGGCCCTTGAAAGTCGACCAGCGCCTGGCGGGTGTCCAATCGGCCCAACAGCTCCAGACCACTGAGCAAGGTCTGCGCGGAGGTTTTAGGGGCACCCGCCAGCAATAGCCGAGCAAGTGATCGGGGATCGCTGGAGCCCCGGGCGCAAAGCAGACTGAAGCGTTTTAACGTCGCAACCGGATCAAGGCGGCAACCGTTAAGAAACGCAATAAAATCCTCTTCGTGCATGCCATGGTCCCAGCGGGGCCAGGCCACGAAGCTTGCGTTGCTGGCAAAGGTGAGCAAACCGCAACAATGATCACCGCGCCGGGCGGCCAACTCGGCAGCAAGCATGCCGCCGAGGGACCAACCACCCAGCCAGACGTCTTGGGGCAAGGTCGAATCCAGCTCATCGAGCCACTCTTGAAGGTCGTCCGACTCCACGTCCGGCAACGGTTCGATCTGCACCTGCAAGTGTTCATCCAGCCCCTGCAACGCCGCCGCCAGCGGTTCCAGCGGCGAAACGCCGAGGCCCCAGCCAGGCAGCAATATCAGTCGATCACGCATGGTCGGGCTCCTGGCCTAACAAGCGGAAACACTCTTCCAATGCGCTTAACAATAGCTGCACCTGGGCGTTGCTGTGGGCCGCCGTCAGGGTCACCCGCAGGCGAGCGCTACCGGCAGGCACGGTCGGTGGCCGAATCGCCGTCACCATCAGCCCGCGCTCGCGCAGCATCTGCGACAAACGCACCGCGCGGGCACTGTCGCCAATCATGATCGGCTGGATCGGCGTGAAACTGTCCATCAGTTCCAGGCCAATCTGCTCGGCGCCCTGGCGGAACTGGCGGATCAGCCCATTGAGATGCTCACGGCGCCAATGCTCGGTGCGCAGCAATTCCAGGCTTTTCAGCGTGGCGCAGGCCAATGCCGGCGGTTGGCTGGTGGTGTAGATATACGGGCGGGCGAACTGGATCAGGCTTTCGATCAGCTCTTCGCTGCCCGCCACAAAGGCGCCAGCGCTACCGAAGGCCTTGCCGAGCGTGCCGACCAGCACCGGCACATCTTCCTGGCTCAAGCCAAAATGCTCGACGATCCCGCCACCGTTGGCACCCAAAGGCCCGAAGCCATGGGCGTCATCCACCATCAACCATGCGCCCCTGGCCCGGGTTTCACGGGCCAGCGCCGGCAAGTCGGCCAGGTCACCGTCCATGCTGAACACGCCGTCGGTCACCACCAGCGTATTGCCGGTGGCTTTCTCCAGGCGCTTGGCCAGGCTTTCAGCATCGTTGTGCAGGTAACGATTGAAGCGCGCACCCGAGAGCAAACCGGCATCCAGCAACGAGGCGTGGTTAAGGCGGTCTTCCAGCACCGTATCGCCCTGCCCCACCAGCGCGGTGACGGCGCCAAGGTTGGCCATGTAACCGGTGGTGAACAGCAGCGCCCGCGGGCGACCGGTGAGGTCGGCCAGGGCCTCTTCCAGTTCATGGTGCGGCGTGCTGTGGCCGATCACCAGATGCGAAGCGCCGCCACCCACGCCCCAGCGAGCCGCGCCCGCGCGCCAGGCTTCAATCACTTGCGGGTGATTGGCCAGGCCCAGGTAATCGTTGTTGCAGAACGCCAGCAACGGCTGGCCGTCGACCACCACGTCAGGGCCTTGCGGGCTCTGCAGCAGTGGACGTTGGCGATACAGGTGTTCGGCACGACGAGCCGCAAGACGCGCGGCGAGATCGAAAGACATGAGACCTCGGTAGATCAGGGTGAACGCGGTCAAAAATGTGGGAGCGGGCTTGCTCGCGAAAGCAGTGGATCAGTCAGCTTATGTATTGGCTGACACACCGCCTTCGCGAGCAAGCCCGCTCCCACATTTGGGTGGCATCCCAAAGTGGACTTATCAAACAGCCGCGTTGTAAAACTGCTCGCTGCTCTTCTGCTCCACCAGCGCCTGCTCGATCGCCGCCTGGTGCACTTCATCGGCGTGCTCTTCACGAGCTTCCGGCAAGATGCCCAGGCGCGAGAACAGTTGCATGTCCTTGTCCGCCTGCGGGTTGGCAGTGGTCAGCAGCTTGTCGCCGTAGAAAATCGAGTTGGCGCCAGCAAAGAATGCCAGGGCCTGCATCTGCTCGTTCATCGCCTCACGCCCGGCCGACAGCCGCACATGGGACTGCGGCATCAGGATGCGCGCCACCGCCAGCATGCGGATGAAGTCGAACGGGTCGATGTCGTCGGCGTTCTCCAGCGGCGTGCCGGCAACTTTCACCAGCATGTTGATCGGCACCGATTCCGGATGCTCCGGCAGGTTGGCCAACTGGATCAGCAGGTTGGCGCGATCGTCCAGGGACTCGCCCATGCCGAGGATGCCGCCGGAGCAGATCTTCATCCCCGAATCACGCACGTACGCCAGGGTTTGCAGGCGCTCGCCGTAGGTGCGGGTGGTGATGATCGAACCGTAGAACTCCGGCGACGTGTCGAGGTTGTGGTTGTAGTAATCGAGGCCGGCCTGGGCCAGGGCTTCGGTCTGGTCCTGGTCGAGACGGCCGAGGGTCATGCAGGTTTCCAGGCCCATAGCTTTCACGCCTTTGACCATCTCCAGCACGTAGGGCATGTCTTTGGCTGACGGATGCTTCCAGGCGGCGCCCATGCAGAAACGGGTCGAACCGATGGCCTTGGCGCGAGCGGCCTCTTCGAGGACCTTCTGCACTTCCATCAGCTTCTCTTTTTCCAGGCCGGTGTTGTAGTGGCCCGACTGCGGACAATATTTGCAATCTTCCGGGCAGGCGCCGGTCTTGATCGACAGCAGCGTGGAAACCTGGACGCGGTTGGCGTCGAAATGCGCGCGGTGCACGGTCTGCGCCTGGAACAACAGGTCGTTGAAGGGCTGCACGAACAGCGCTTTGACTTCGGCTAAAGACCAATCGTGACGCAGGTTGGCAGTGATGCTGGCGCTCATGGGCGATTCCTTGATTATGCTTTGGCAAGCCCTGTGGGAGTAATACCCACAGGTACGACACGGATGCTCGGCATATTTAAGGAAGATTCATGCACTGTCAACTTGATAACAAACACGAGGTTTACATCTGGTTAAAAAGCAACCAAACCTGTTTAGTCTGCGATGAAAGCAGCGGAACGGCCGATCCCGTCTGCAGCGCCTGCGAAACCGAGCTGCCCTGGCTGATGGAACATTGTGAGGTGTGCGCACTGCCGTTGCCGGCGACTGGCCTGGTGTGCGGCCAGTGCTTGAAGCAACCTGCGGCGTTCAAGCAGGTTGTCGCGCCGTGGACCTACAGCTTCCCCATCGACAGCCTGATCAGCCGTTTCAAGCATCAGGCCCGCTGGCCGCTGGGGCATCTGCTTGCGCACCTGTTGGGACAATTCCTGCAACACCGCTATGAAGATGCCGCGCTGGCTCGCCCCGACTGCCTGCTGCCCGTGCCCCTGGCCCGCAAACGCCTGCGGGAACGGGGGTTCAACCAGGCGGCGATGCTCGCCCGCTGGCTGAGTGAGGACTTGAACATCCCCTGGGATGAGCACCTGCTGTCACGGCCGCGTGAAACCGTGGCGCAGCAAGACCTGGACGCCAGGACCCGCAAGCGTAACCTGCACCAGGCCTTCGCCCTGGCCGACGGCGCGCAAGTCAAAGGCCGGCACTTGGCGCTGATCGACGACGTACTGACCACCGGCGCCACCGCCAGCAGTCTCGCCCGCCTGTTGATGGATGCCGGCGCCCGACAGGTGGATGTGTATTGCCTGGCCCGTACGCCCAAGCCCGGCACATGACTTGACTCGCGGGCGCCCTGCCCGCAACGTCAGCCCATTCCATCGAAGCGTGTAACCATGTCCCTGCCAACCCTCTTGAGCCAACACATCGTCCGTCGCCCGCAGCGCATTGCACTGCTGCAACATATTGCCGAACAAGGCTCCATCACCCGCGCCGCAAAGAGTGCGGGGCTGAGCTACAAGGCGGCCTGGGACGCCATCGACGAACTGAACAACCTGGCGCAAAAGCCGCTGGTGGAACGCAGCGTTGGCGGCAAGGGCGGTGGCGGCGCCAGGTTGACGGCCGAGGGTGAGCGGGTATTACGCCTTTACCAACGCCTGCAGGTGCTGCAAGCCCAGGTGCTGGATTGTGCCGAAGACGCCAGCGACTTCAACCTGCTGGGCCGCCTGATGCTGCGCACCAGCGCACGTAACCAGTTGCACGGCCGGGTGATCGCCATCGACAGCCACGGCCGCAATGACCTGATTCGCCTGGAGCTGGCAGCCGGGCTGCGCCTGGATGCGCAGATCACCCACGACAGTACCTTGCGCCTGGAGCTGGAGATCGGCACCGAAGTCGTCGCCCTGATCAAGGCCGGCTGGCTTGAAGTACTGGCCGTCACGCAGGCAGCAACACCTGGACACAATTGCCTGGAAGGAAAAATCGACGCCATTCTCGATGCCGAAGACGGCCCCAGCGAGGTGCGGATCACCTTGCCCAACGGCCAGGTTCTCTGCGCCCTGGCCCGGCCCGACGCGCTTGCGCAGATCCATGCCGCCGAAGGCCTGCAGGTGAAGGTGCAGTTCTCCCCCAGCAACGTGCTGCTGGGCACTCCGGTGTAGCGCTTCAAACTGCAACAATTTCGTCACGACTGCTCCCTAAGGTGGCTGCAAAAACCCGCAGGGAGCCTGAAATGAGCCTATTAGAAGAAAACCAAGCCACCGACCTGGAACAGATGGTCGGCCTCAGCCGCCGGCGTTTTATCGGCGCCGGCGCCCTGTGCGGTGCCGCGATGTTCCTCGGCGGCAACCTGCTGACCCGCAGCGCCCTGGCGGTCAACGCCGCGTCGAACAGCCCGCTTCTGGGCTTCGCCAGCATCGCCTCGGCCACCAGCGACACCATCACCCTGCCGCCCGGCTACAGCGCCTCGGTACTGATCAGCTGGGGCCAGCCGCTGCACAAGAACGCGCCGGCCTTCGACCCCAGCGGCAACGGCACGGCCAAGGCCCAGGAACAGCAGTTCGGCGACAACAACGACGGCATGAGCCTGTTCGCCTTCCCCGGTGACGACAACCGCGCGCTGATGGCGATCAACAACGAATACACCAACTACCGCTACCTCTACGCCCACGGCGGCGCGCCGCAGTCGGCCGAAGACGTGCGCAAGGCGTTGGCCAGCGAAGGGGTGTCGGTGATCGAAGTGCGGCGCAAGGGCGACACCTGGCAGTTCGTCCAGGACTCGCGCTACAACCGGCGCATCCACGGCAACTCGCCAATCCGCTTCGGTGGCCCTGCGGCGGGCCATGCCTGGCTGAAAACCAGCGCCGACAAAACCGGCAAAAAAGTCCTCGGCACCTTCCAGAACTGCGCCAACGGCAAGACCCCGTGGGGCACGTATCTCACCTGCGAAGAGAACTTCACCGACTGCTTCGGCAGCAGCAACCCGCAACAGACCTTCGACGCCGGGCAGAAACGCTATGGCGTGGTGGCCGCCAGCAAAGACATCAACTGGCACCCCCACGACCCGCGCTTCGATATGGCCAAGAATCCCAACGAACTCAACCGCCATGGCTGGGTGGTGGAAATTGACCCGTTCGACCCGCAATCCACACCGGTCAAGCGCACCGCCCTCGGCCGCTTCAAGCATGAAAATGCTGCGCTGGCGGAAACCCGCGACGGCCGCGCCGTGGTGTACATGGGCGACGACGAGCGCGGCGAGTTCATCTACAAGTTCATCAGCCGCGACAAGATCAATCACAAGAATCCCAAGGCCAACAAGGACCTGCTGGACCACGGCACCTTGTACGTGGCGATCTTCGACGCGGGCGACGGCAATGCCGACCATCCCAAGGGCCAGGGCCAATGGGTCGAGCTGACCTACGGCAAGAACGGCATCGACGCCAACAGCGGTTTTGCCAGCCAGGCCGAAGTGCTGATCCACGCGCGCCTGGCCGCCAGCGTGGTGAAAGCCACCCGCATGGACCGCCCGGAATGGATCGTGGTCAGCCCCACCGACGGCCAGGTGTATTGCACCCTGACCAACAACGCCAAGCGCGGCGAAGACGGTCAGCCCGTCGGCGGCCCGAACCCGCGGGAGAAAAACGTCTACGGGCAGATCCTGCGCTGGAAGGCCAACGCCAATGACCATGGCGCGCCGGACTTCAGCTGGGACCTGTTTGTGGTGGCCGGCAACCCGGCGGTGCATGCCGGCACGCCAAAGGGCGGCTCATCCAACATCAACCCGCAGAACATGTTCAACAGCCCGGACGGCCTGGGCTTCGACAAGGCCGGGCGGTTGTGGATCCTCACCGATGGCGACTACAGCAACGGCGGCGACTTTGCCGGGATGGGCAATAACCAGATGCTGTGTGCCGACCCGTCGACCGGTGAAATTCGGCGGTTCATGGTGGGGCCGGTGGCCTGTGAAGTGACCGGGATCAGCTTCTCGCCGGACCAGAAAACCCTGTTTGTGGGGATTCAGCATCCGGGGGAAACCGGTGGCTCCACCTGGCCGGAGCATCTGTCAAATGGCAAGCCACGGTCCTCGGTGATGGCGATTCGTCGGGATGATGGCGGGATCGTCGGCACCTGATAAGGCCTCTTCGCGAGCAAGCCCGCTCCCACACTTGACCGCATTCCAAAGCCAGGACTCGGTTTAATGTGGGAGCGGCGGTGCGACGATTCGACTTGCTCGCGAAGGCGTCAGAACAGTCACCACCTATCTCGACCCCGGTGCGTTACCATACCCGGCCGGACGCGGCGCCCTGCTGCGCGCAGGAGTTCGCATGGCACACCCGTTTGAAACACTGACCCCTGACCTGGTGCTCGACGCAGTCGAAAGCATCGGTTTCCTCAGCGACGCCCGCATCCTCGCGCTCAACAGCTACGAAAACCGTGTCTACCAGGTCGGCATCGAAGACTCCGAGCCCTTGATCGCCAAGTTCTATCGGCCGCAACGCTGGACCAACGAAGCGATCCTCGAAGAACACAGCTTCACCTTCGAACTGGCCGAGTGCGAAGTGCCGGTGGTGGCGCCGATGATTCACAACGGTGAAAGCCTGTTCGAGCACGCGGGTTTTCGCTTCACCCTGTTCCCGCGCCGTGGCGGACGCGCACCGGAGCCGGGCAACCTCGACCAGTTGTATCGCCTCGGCCAATTGCTCGGCCGCCTGCATGCGGTCGGTTCCACCCGCCCCTTCGAACACCGCGAAGCCCTGGGCGTGAAGAACTTCGGTCACGACTCTTTGAACACCCTGCTGGAAGGCAACTTCATTCCTCGCAGCCTGCTGCCAGCCTACGAGTCCGTGGCCCGCGACCTGCTCAAGCGTGTGGAGGAGGTCTACAAGGCCACGCCCCACAAGAACATCCGCATGCACGGCGATTGCCACCCCGGCAACATGATGTGCCGCGACGAGATGTTCCATATCGTCGACCTCGATGACTGCCGCATGGGCCCCGCCGTTCAGGACCTGTGGATGATGCTCGCCGGTGATCGTCAGGAATGCCTGGGGCAACTGTCGGAATTGATGGACGGCTACCAGGAATTCCACGACTTCGACCCGCGCGAACTGGCCCTGATCGAACCCCTGCGTGCCCTGCGCCTGATGCACTACAGCGCCTGGCTTGCACGGCGCTGGGACGACCCGGCGTTCCCCCACAGCTTTCCCTGGTTTGGCAGCGAACGTTACTGGGGCGACCAGGTGCTGGCGTTGCGCGAGCAGTTGTCGGCGCTCAATGAAGAACCCTTGAAACTGTTCTAACGCACACCACAATCCCCTGTAGGAGCTGGCTTGCCGGCGATGCAAGCGCCTCGGTGTATCAGTGGAACCGAGGTGAAGCCATCGCCGGCAAGCCAGCGCCTACAGAAAAGCACATCCCACTGACTGACAAATATCCTTACAATCGCGGCTTTGTTAGCTGCCTAAGCAAGGATTCTGCATGCAAGCCGCCAACCCCCGTCGCGGGTACATATTGGGCCTGAGCGCCTACGTCATCTGGGGCCTGTTCCCGATCTACTTCAAGGCCATCGCCAGCGTTCCCGCCGCAGAAATCATCGTCAACCGCGTGCTGTGGTCGGCGCTGTTCGGCAGTCTGCTGCTGATAGTCTGGAAACACCCGGGCTGGCTCCGAGAACTGCGGGACAACCCCAGGCGCCTGGCGATCCTGGCCCTGAGCGGCACCTTGATCGCGGCCAACTGGCTGACCTATGTGTGGTCGGTGAACAGTGGCCGCATGCTGGAGGCCAGCCTGGGTTACTACATCAACCCGCTGGTGAACGTGCTGCTGGGCATGGTGATCCTCGGCGAGCGCCTGCGCCGCCTGCAATGGGTGGCCGTGGGCCTGGCAGCGGTAGGTGTGGCGCAACAGGTATGGCAAGTCGGCAGCCTGCCGTGGGTATCCCTGGTCCTGGCGGCGACCTTTGGTTTCTACGGGTTGATCCGCAAGCAGGCGCCGGTCAAGGCATTGCCCGGGCTGGTGGTGGAAACCTGGATGCTGGTGCCGATTGCCATCGCATGGTTGCTGTTCAACCCCTCGGCCCACAGCGCACAGATGGAATTCTGGAGCACCTCCGAAGCGTGGTGGCTGGTGGCCGCAGGCCCGGTGACGCTGATCCCGCTGGTGTGTTTCAACGCCGCCGCACGGCATTTGCCCTACACCGCCCTGGGCTTCCTGCAATACGTGGCGCCCACCCTGGTGCTGCTGGAAGCCGTGCTGTTGTTCAACGAACACCTGGCACCCGCCACGCTGATCGCCTTCTGCTTTATCTGGGCCGGCCTGGTGGTTTACAGCATCGACGCCTGGATGACTGTGCGGAAAAACTGATCAAATAACGTACAAACCTCTGCAAGCCACAGCCGGTGTGGCTTGCAGGCATTCACCCCAAGGTTATCCACAGCCTGGTCCCCGGCGTTTGTGCACAAGCCCTTGAAACTGTTCGTTTTTTAGCCAGCCGGCGAAGAGCCACGGCCCGCCTGGGCCGGACGCGGGTCTATACAGGTTATCCACAGGCCCATGCAAGATTTCCATGCATAACCTTGTGGGCAACTATTCCTCGCTGCGTAGTTCCAGTTCCACCATCAAGTCGTCGGCCAGGGTTTCCAGCGCCGCCTGCAAGGTTTCCAGCGGCAGCGTCAACGGCACCGCCAGCAGGGCTTCGGCGTGGAACAGCAGGTCGCTGCTCATGGGCGCCGGGCGCACGTCGGTGATCAAGCGCTCCAGGTTGACGCCCTGCTTGCTGAGCAGCGCGGTGATGTCGCGAACAATCCCCGGCCGGTCGTTACCGACCAGTTCCATCGCGATGGGTTGCGACTCGCTGGGGGCGAGCGAACTGCTTTCGCCCAGCAGCACGCGAATGCCGTGGGTGGACAAGTCTTCCAGCGCGCCAATCAAGTCCAGCCGATTTTCCGCCGGCACGCTCACCCGCAAAATCCCGGCAAACTGCCCGGCCATGTGCGCCATGCGGCTTTCCAGCCAGTTGCCGCCATGGGCGGCGATGCATTGGGCGATGCGTTCGACCACACCGGGTTTGTCCGGGGCGATGACAGTCAGTACGAGATGGTCCATGGTGTCGTCCTCTTCTTATGAAAATCAGGTAGGAACCAGGCGTTCCCCTCGTACCTACCAAGGTGGACTCAGGTAGCCACGAAAACAAATCGTGTACCATTTTTATATTTATATGGAACAATCCAATAGTTTTTTGAGAACATCCCGTACCCCACTGTGACCGTACGACCAAAGTGGGTCGCTAAACGACGTATTTAGTCTAATTTTCACAACCGCAACTCATCATGTAGTATGCCCAATCGCGCACTACATAACGTTAGGTCGATGTCTGCCAAGGCAACTACGCACCGCGACGCAGCCCGCCCAGCCGCCTTCTACGGCATGTACTGGTGCAGCGTGTTCACGGTTTACATGGCCAGAGGCTTCATTGGTAAATTGAAAAGCTGAAAAGCGCATAAGCTCCGCAGAGTGAGGCAAGCAATGACTGAACACGTTCAAGTCGGTGGCCTGCAGGTCGCCAAAGTCCTGTTCGACTTCGTGAACAACGAAGCCATTCCTGGTACCGGCATTACCGCCGACCAGTTCTGGGCCGGTGCCGACAAGGTCATCCACGACCTGGCGCCGAAGAACAAAGCCCTACTCGCCAAACGCGACGATTTTCAAGTGCGGATCGACACCTGGCACCAGGCACACGCCGGCCAGGCCCACGACGCGGTGGCCTACAAAGCCTTCCTTCAAGATATCGGATACCTGCTGCCAGAAGCCGCGGATTTCCAGGCCTCGACCCAAAACGTCGATGAAGAAATTGCCCACATGGCCGGCCCGCAACTGGTGGTGCCGGTGATGAACGCCCGTTTCGCCCTCAACGCCTCGAATGCGCGCTGGGGTTCGCTGTATGACGCGCTCTATGGCACCGATGCCATCAGCGAAGCCGACGGCGCCGAGAAAGGCAAAGGCTACAACAAGGTGCGTGGCGACAAGGTCATCGCCTTCGCCCGCGCCTTCCTCGACGAAGCCGCACCACTGGCTGCCGGCAGCCACGTGGATTCCACCGGCTACAAGATCGTCGACGGCAAGCTCGTGGTCAGCCTCAAGGGCGGCAGCAACAGCGGCCTGCGCAGCGATGCCCAGTTGATCGGCTACCAGGGCGACGCAGCCAAGCCGACTGCCATCCTGCTGAAGCACAACGGCCTGCACTTCGAAATCCAGGTCGACGCCAGCACCCCGGTCGGCCAGACCGACGCCGCCGGCGTGAAAGACGTGCTGATGGAAGCCGCCCTGACCACCATCATGGACTGCGAAGACTCCGTCGCCGCCGTCGATGCCGATGACAAGGTGGTGATCTACCGCAACTGGCTCGGCCTGATGAAGGGCGACCTGTCGGAAGAAGTCGCCAAGGGTGGCAAGACCTTTACCCGCACCATGAACGCCGACCGCGTCTACACCGGTGCCGACGGCAAGGAAGTGACCCTGCACGGTCGTTCGCTGCTGTTCGTGCGTAACGTTGGCCACTTGATGACCATCGACGCGATCCTCGACAAGGATGGCAACGAAGTGCCGGAAGGCATTCTCGACGGCCTGCTCACCAGCCTGTCGGCGATCCACAGCCTTAACGGCAACACCCGCCGCAAGAACAGCCGCACCGGTTCGGTGTACATCGTTAAACCGAAAATGCACGGCCCCGAAGAAGCTGCGTTCACCAACGAGCTGTTCGGTCGCATCGAAGACGTGCTGAAGCTGCCGCGCAACACCCTCAAAGTCGGGATCATGGACGAGGAGCGCCGTACCACGGTCAACCTCAAGGCCTGCATCAAGGCCGCCAGCGAGCGCGTGGTGTTTATCAACACCGGCTTCCTCGACCGTACCGGCGACGAGATCCACACCTCCATGGAAGCCGGCGCGATGGTGCGCAAGGCCGCCATGAAGGCTGAGAAGTGGATCGGCGCCTACGAAAACTGGAACGTGGACATCGGCTTGAGCACCGGCCTGCAAGGCCGCGCACAAATCGGTAAAGGCATGTGGGCGATGCCCGACCTGATGGCCGCCATGCTGGAGCAGAAGATTGCTCACCCGCTGGCCGGCGCCAACACGGCGTGGGTTCCTTCGCCGACGGCGGCTGCGCTGCATGCGCTGCACTACCACAAGGTTGACGTGTTCGCCCGCCAGGCCGAACTGGCCAAGCGCGAACGTGCTTCGGTAGACGATATCCTGACCATTCCCCTGGCCCAGAATACCGATTGGTCCGACGAAGAAATCCGCAACGAGCTGGACAACAACGCCCAGGGCATCCTCGGTTACGTGGTGCGCTGGATCGACCAGGGCGTGGGTTGCTCGAAAGTCCCGGACATCAACGACGTCGGCCTGATGGAAGACCGCGCCACCCTGCGTATCTCCAGCCAGCACATTGCCAACTGGTTGCGCCACGGCATCGTCAATGAAGCCCAGGTGATGGAAAGCCTCAAGCGCATGGCGCCGGTGGTGGACCGTCAGAACGCCGGGGATGCGCTGTACCGTCCGCTGGCTCCGGATTTCGACAGCAACATCGCGTTCCAGGCAGCGGTGGAGTTGGTGATTGAAGGGACCAAGCAACCGAACGGCTATACCGAGCCGGTGTTGCACCGTCGGCGTCGGGAGTTCAAGGCCAAGAATGGTCTGTGAGTAAGCGCTAGAAACGAAAAAGCCCTGACCTATCGATCAGGGCTTTTTTGTTTGGGATGTCAATCGGACTCAACGGTGTAGTTCCCATTAAGCGTGACCGTTCCTCCGTCCGATTCAAACGTTACGTTTGTAAGTTTCCCGATGTGCTTGAAGGTAGTACCGGACTCCGGACGATCGACCAGCACAGTGAGGTCACCCAGCACAGGCTGATGGTATGAATGGCCGTCGGCATCGCGGTAGGTGACATTAAGAAGTGGAGCTTTCCGATGATGCGGCCCGGCTTTCAAGTCGCTTCCGTAGTAGATACGAACACTCTCAACTGCACCGTCCAAAGCGCTCCAGGAGAGATAGCCAAAGACGTCTGTAGGCACAAATACATGACTCAAGGTGCCATCTCGCGAAACTTCAATACGAGCATCACCACTGCTTAAAGTCTTGGCCTTGTGCAGTTCTTTCTCATCGATATTGAATTTTTCAGTACTCATGATGAACTCCTGTCCACAAATTGATTAGGTGCAGGCCTGCGACCCACCCCCTCCTAATCAGTAAACATGCGAAGTTCGATACTTTCCTACTGTCAGAATTGACAGTTCTTCGCGAAATCAGACCAATGGCACCGTCTAGGACGCCATCCCCAACTCCCGCTTCACCATCTTCGCCAGCTTCACGCTATCAATCGGCTTGAGCAAAAAGTCCACCACGCTCAAGTGCATCGCATCAATCACATCCGGCGCTTCGGCGTCACCCGACATGATGATGATCGGCAGCGCCGCCCGGGTGGATTCGCGCACCTGGCGAATCAATTGCAGCCCGTTGCTCGGCGTCATGCGCAGGTCGGTGATCAGCAAGCCGATGGAGCTGCTGGAACTCAACAAGTCCCATGCAGCCTCGCCGCTGTCGGCGGTCATGCAACGAATGCCGTCCAGGCCAAGAATTTCTGCCAACAGTTCGCGCGCGTCCTTGTCGTCATCCACGATCAAAACCCGTTGTGGCGGCAAATCCGGCTCCTGCATAACAGCACTCAGGGCCTCGCGCTCGGCATCACTCAAAATATCGTGGTCGGACATACGTTTCTCGGCAGTTCTATTCAATCTCCCAGCACAGAAGTCAGACATCGCCGGAAGGGCGAACAATGTGCACTTCGTCGGAAAGTTTGCCTAGTGGGCGTTCTACGGGGTTTGGACGATATTCATGTAAGGTTTTTCCCTAGTCGTGGAAGGCATAACGCTACCTAGACTTACGTCCAATGGGCACCCGCAGCGCAGGAGTCGACCATGGGGCACGATAACGACAAAAAAACTGCGGTCATAGGTATGAGTAAAGCTGATGCTTTCACACAAGCGGGGAAAACCGCTGTGTTGCAGAACATCCACGGCACCCTGCAATTCCTGCAACGCTTCCCGCCGTTCAACCAAATGGAAAACGCCCACCTGGGATTTCTGGTAGAGCAGTGTCAATTGCGCTTCTACGGCCCCGGCGAGAGCATCCTCAAGCCCTCGGGCGGGCCGGTGGAACACTTCTATATCGTCAAGCAGGGGCGCGTAGTCGGCGAGCGGCCGGACTCGACAGAAACCACCTTTGAAATCACCACCGGTGAATGTTTTCCGCTGGCGGCGCTGCTGGGGGAGCGGGCCACCCGTACCGAGCACAAAGCCGCCGAAGACACCTTCTGCCTGCAACTGAACAAGCCGGCCTTTATCAAGCTGTTCGCCCTTTCCAGCGCGTTTCGCGACTTTGCCTTGCGCGGCGTGAGCAGCTTGCTGGACCAGGTCAACCAGCAAGTCCAGCAAAAGGCCGTGGAAACCCTCGGCACCCAATATTCGCTGAACACCCGCCTGGGCGAATTGGCCATGCGTCACCCGGTCACCTGCAGCCCGCTGACGCCGCTGCGTGAAGCGGTCACGCAAATGCACGAGCAACAAGTGGGCAGCATTGTGATCGTGGATGAGCACAAGGCGCCCCTGGGGATTTTCACCCTGCGGGACCTGCGCCAGGTGGTGGCCGACGGCACCAGTGATTTCAACCAGGGCATCGAGCGCCATATGACCCAGGCGCCGTTTTTCCTCACGCCGGACCACAGCGCCTTCGACGCGGCGATTGCGATGACCGAGCGGCATATCGCCCACGTGTGCCTGGTCAAGGATCAGCGCCTGTGTGGCGTGGTGTCCGAGCGTGACCTGTTTTCCCTGCAGCGGGTTGACCTGGTGCACCTGGCGCGCACCATCCGCAATGCGCCCAGGGTCGAAAACCTGGTGGCGATTCGTGGCGAAATCGGCCAGTTGGTGGAGCGCATGCTCGCCCACGGCGCGTCGTCTACGCAGATCACCCACATCATCACCTTGCTCAACGATCACACGGTGTGCCGTGTCATCGAGTTGACCCTGGCCGACAAGGGCGACCCGGGCGTGCCATTCAGCTGGCTGTGTTTCGGCAGCGAGGGCCGCCGCGAGCAGACGCTGTATACCGACCAGGACAACGGCATCCTGTTCGAAGCCCGGGACGCCGCCGAAGCCGCCGAGATTCGCGGGCGCCTGCTGCCGCTGGCACAACAGATCAACCAGAGCCTGGCGCTGTGCGGCTTCAGCCTGTGCAAGGGCAATATCATGGCCGGCAACCCGGAGCTGTGCCTGTCCCGGGCGGAATGGGCGCGGCGCTTTGCCGGGTTTATCCGTGAGGCGACGCCGGAGAATCTGCTGGGTTCGAGCATCTATTTTGATTTGCGGGTGGTGTGGGGCGATGAGCAAGGGTGCGAGCAACTGCGCCAGGGCATTCTCGACCAGGTGGCAGACAACCGCTTGTTCCAACGCATGCTGGCCGAGAACGCGTTGCGCCAGCGCCCGCCGGTAGGGCGCTTCCGGGATTTTGTGTTGACGCGCAAAGGCGCCGACAAGGCAACCCTCGACCTCAAGGTGCAAGGCCTCACGCCATTTGTCGACGGTGCCCGTCTGCTGGCATTGGCCAACGGCATCAGCGCCATCAACACCCTGGAGCGCTTGCGCCAACTGGTGGCCAGGGAAGTCATCGAACGCCTTGATGGCGCCGCCTATGAAGAGGCCTATCACTTCATCCAGCAAACCCGCATGCAACAACACCAACTGCAAACCCGCGAGAACCTGCCCTACTCCAACCGCGTCGATCCCGACAGCCTCAACCACCTCGACCGGCGCATCCTGCGCGAATCCCTGCGCCAGGCCCAACGCCTGCAAGGCAGCCTGACGTTGCGGTATCAGCTGTGAACTGGTTTGGCTGGTTGCGCAAACCCAAACCTGGCCTGGATGCGGCACAACAACGGCGCGTCGAACAATTGCCCACACCTGGGGAGCTGGGGGACGGATCGCTGCGGGCCCAACGCTGGGTGGTGGTGGACCTGGAAACCAGCGGCCTGAACCTCAATCGCGACCAGGTGCTTTCCATTGGCGCCGTGGTGATCGAGGACGGCGCAGTGGACTTCTCGCAATTGTTCGAGCGCACCCTGCACCGGGCCGAGACCAAGCTCAGCCCCAGCGTGCTGATCCATGGCCTGGGGCCCAGCGCCATTGCAGCGGGCAGTGACCCGGCAGAAGCGCTGATGGACTTCATGGAGTTTGTCGGCGACAGCCCGCTGCTGGCGTTTCATGCGCCCTTCGATCAACACATGCTGTGCCGGGCACTCAAGGACAGCCTGGGCTATCGCTTGAACCACCCGTTCCTGGACGTGGCCGACATCGCCCCGCTGCTGTGCCCCGACGCCAACATCCGCGAAGCCGGGCTGGATGACTGGATCACGCATTTCAAGCTGCAAGTGGGCGAGCGTCACCATGCCAGTGCGGATGCGCTGGCAACGGCGGAACTGATGCTGATTTTGTTCAGCCGTGCACGGCAGCAGCAGATCGACAGCCCGCACGCGTTACAACAGCGCCTGGGCCAATGGAAACGCCGCAAGCAAGCCCCCTCATTCTAATGGTGGCGAGGGAGCTTGCTCCCGCTGGGGTGCGAAGCGCCCCCAAATCAGCCAACCCATTTCCAACTGAATAAATGCACTGCCTGGATTACGACTGCTGCGCAGCCGAGCGGGAGCAAGGTCCCTCGCCACAGTAAGCGGCATCACCATGATAGATAGCATTACGACGCCGCCCGACCAACGCCAATTGCACCCGCCTTACACCTCTGCCACAATCGCGAATAATTCTCGTTAGTTTAAACTTTCCGATCGGTGTCGCCTTGTCGTCAATCCAAAGTCCCCACAGTGAGCTTGTTGGCGCGTTGTACCGCGACCATCGCAGCTGGCTGTTGGCGTGGCTGCGACGCAACGTGGCCTGCCCCAGCCGCGCCGAAGACCTCAGCCAGGACACCTTCATGCGCCTGCTGGGCCGTGAAGAACTGCGTGAACCCCGCGAGCCGCGGGCGTTCCTGGTGGCCATCGCCAAGGGCCTGCTGTTCGATTATTTCCGCCGCGCCGCGCTGGAACAGGCTTACCTCACCGAACTGATGCTGATCCCGGAAAGTGAGCACCCGTCCCCGGAAGAACAGCAACTGATCCTCGAAGACCTCAAGGCCATCGACCGCCTGCTGGGCAAACTCTCGAGCAAGGCCCGCGCGGCCTTCCTCTACAACCGCCTCGACGGCATGGGCCACGCCGAAATCGCCCAGCGCCTGGGGGTTTCCGTGCCGCGGGTGCGGCAATACCTGGCCCAGGGTATCCGCCAGTGCTACATCGCCCTGTATGGCGAGCCGCTGTGAGCCCGGTCAGTTCCAAGCCGGTGTCGGCGCGGGTGCTCGACGCGGCCATTGCCTGGCAACTGTCCCTCGGTTCGGGCGACGGCAGCGCCGTGGAGCAGGAAGAATTCGCCAAATGGCTGGCCAGCAACGAAGAACACGCCCGCGCCTGGCGCCAGTTGGGCATGCTCGATCAGCGTTTCAGTGTGGCCTCGGGCCCGGCCCGTGCGGCATTGCTGCAGTCGCGCGAAGGCATTCGCCGCCGCGTGCGCAAGCTCGGCAGCGGCCTGGCCAGTGTGGTGCTGGTGTGCGGCCTGGCATTGTTCGTCGGCCAGCGCTACGTGCCGCTCAACTATTGGCTGGCCGACCAGCGCACCGCCACCGGTGAACAGCGCACCCTGAAGCTGGCGGATGGCACCGTGATCAACCTCAACACCCACAGCGCCATTGACGTGCGCTTTGACGAGAAACGTCGGCTGATCGTATTGCAGGAAGGCGAGATCCTTGTCGAAACCGGCCACAACGACGCCCGCCCGTTTTTTGTCGAAACCCGCGAAGGCAGCCTGCGCGCCCTGGGCACACGGTTTATCGTCAAGCGCGAGGAAGATGGCACCCGCCTCAGCGTGTTGCAGTCTGCCGTCGGCGCACAGCCTGAAGCGCTGCATCAAGAGCAGATCTTCAAGGAAGGCCAGCAAGTGCTGATGCGCCGCGACAGCCTCGGCCCGATGCTTGCCGTCAGCCCCGGCACCGACGCCTGGACGCGCGGCATGCTGGTGGTGGACAACGCGCGGCTCGGCGATGTGGTTGCCGAACTGAGCCGCTACCGCACCGGTTACCTGGGTGTGGATAAACAGGTGGCCGACCTGCGGATTACCGGCAGCTTTCCGTTGCACGACACCAACCTGGCACTGAACGCGCTGCTGCCGACCTTGCCGGTGCAAATTCAACAACACACGCCGTGGTGGGTGACGGTGGCGCCCAAGCCGTAGGCTCCTGTGGTGCATAGGCCATTGTCATCGCAGGCAAGCCAGCTCCCACAGGTGGAATGCGTTCCCCTGTGGGAGCTGGCTTGCCTGCGATGAGGCCCTCAAAAACAGCACTCACCTACTAATAGAAATTATTTTCATCGAGCCCTATCACTTTTTGCATCTCGCTCGGCACATAGGCAATTGAGAAATATTTCCATTCAGGAGCCGCCCTATGTCCCGCACGCTAGACACCTTGTTGCGCCCCAGCCTGTTGGCCGTGGCCATTGCCCTCAGCGCTCCGCTGGCCAGCACCCAGTTGCTCGCCGCCGAACAAGCGTCCAGTGTGCGCGCCTACAATCTGCCGGCAGCGTCGCTGGCCACCACCCTGAACCAGATCGCCAGCCAGGCCGGTTTGGCGCTGACGCTGAACCCGGGGTTGGCAGCGGGCAAGACTTCCGCGCCGGTAAAAGGGCAATTCGATGCACAAGGCGCATTGCGTGAAGCGTTGCGCGGGACCGGGCTGCAACTGGAGCAAAGCAGTGCAGGCACGTTCAGCCTGGTAGCGATCCCGGATGGGGTCGTGGCATTGCCGGAGACCAGCATTACCGGCCAGGCCGACGCGGAAAGCGCATGGGGGCCGGTTGACGGTTACCTGGCGACCCGCACCGCTGCCGGCACCAAGACCGATACCGCACTGGTCGAAGCCCCGCGTTCGATCTCCGTCGCCACTCGCCAGCAAATGCAGGACCGCAACGTCCAGAACCTGGATGACGCCGTCAAATACATGCCCGGTATCGTGTCCGCCAGCTACGGCAGTGACACCCGCTACGACTGGATGCGTGTACGCGGCTTCGAACCCACCCAGTTCCTCGACGGCCTGCCGCTGCCACGCGGCGTGTATGCCAACCCGAAAGCCGAAACCTGGAACCTCGACCGCCTTGCGCTGCTGCGTGGGCCGGCCTCGTCGGTCTACGGCCAGACGCCACCGGGTGGCCTGCTGGATATGGTCAGCCGACGTCCAAGTGCCGAGTCGAGCAATGCCATCCAGGTGCAGTACGGCAGCGACAACTACCGCCAGATCAACTTCGCCAGCACCGGCAAGATCGATGATGAAGGCCAGTTTCTCTACGGACTCAGCGGTGTGGTGCGCGACGCCGGCACCCAGGTCGATCACATCGACAACAAGCGCTACAACATCGCCCCCAGCCTGACCTGGAATATTGATACCGACACCAAGCTGACGTTCCTGTCGCAGTTCACCCGCGACGATACCGGCGCCACCAGTCAGTTCCTGCCCATTGTCGGCACCAAGATCAAATCGCCGCTGGGGGACATCTCTCATCACAAGAACCTCGGCGACCCGGACTACGAGTACTACGACCGCACCTACTACGCGCTGGGCTACGCCTTCGAGCATCGCTTCAACGATACCTGGCAGTTCAAGCAGAACCTGCGTTACACCAAGTCGGAGCTGGCTTTCCAGCAACTGACCGTGGGTTCCTACGGTTACTCGACCATTGATGCCGAGGGCAATACCAGCCGCGGGTCGACCAACGTCGACGAAAACATCGGCCAGTTCGCCGTCGACAACAATTTCCAGGCTGACTTCGCCACCGGTGATATCACCCACACGCTGTTGCTCGGCCTGGATCACCAGCGCACCGACACCTCGTACCTGTCGATCTTCGGTGACGGCGGCACAGTCAACCTCTACAACCCCGTCAACACCAAGCCGGTGGTGCGTCCGGCGCGCTCCACCGCTTATTACGACTACAACCAGAAAACCATCCAGACTGGCCTTTACGCCCAGGACCAGATGGCCCTGGACCAGTGGCGCCTGACCCTCGGCGGGCGTGAAGACTGGGTGCACCAAGGCACCACCTACTTCAACAAAAACGATGCAACCAATACCGACCGCAGCAAGAACTTCAGTGGCAACGCCGCGCTGAGCTATGTGTTCGATTCGGGCTTCGTTCCGTACCTCTCCTACGCCGAATCGTTCCAGCCAGCGAGTAACGCCAGCGTCTCGCCAACCGAGTCGTACAAACCCACCGAAGGCAAGCAATGGGAATTGGGGGTCAAGTACCAACCACCCGGCTCAAATACCCTGCTGAGCGCGGCGGTGTACGACCTGACCCAAAAGAACGTGCTGGTTACCAGCTTCGGTGCCGGTGGCCAGTCGATCACCGACCAGACCGGCGAAGTGAAGGTCAAGGGCCTGGAATTGGAAGCCGTCTCTGACGTGACCGAGAACCTTAAGGTCATCGCTGCATACACCCTGGCCAAATCCGAAGTGCAAAAAGGCCAATACAAAGGCAACCGCCTGCAACTGATGCCAAACCAGCAAGCCTCACTGTGGACCGACTACACCTGGCACGCCGGTGTGCTCGACGGTTTCGGCATTGGCGCGGGTGCCCGCTACACCGGCAATACCTATGGCGACCAGGGCAACACCTGGCTGGGCAAGGCCAATGCCTACACCGTGTTCGATGCCTCCGTGCATTACGACCTCGGCCGCCTGGACAACAGCCTCAAGGGGGCTTCGGTGAAACTGAATGCCACCAACCTGTTCGACAAGGATTACATTTCCACCTGCGATGCTTCCTACTGCTACTACGGCGACCAACGCAGCGTCGTCGCCAGTGCCACCTACCAGTGGTAATCGGCTGAGTTAACAACCGGGCCGCCCCCGTGGGCGGCTTCGGTGTGTCTGAAGGCTAGAAAATGAAAAGCAAAACCATCCGCCGCTGGTCCTTCATCCACACCTGGACCAGCCTCGTCTGCACCGTATTCCTGCTGCTGCTCGCCCTCACCGGCCTGCCGTTGATCTTCCACCACGAGATCGACCACCTGCTGGGCAACGAACCCGAGCTGGCACAGATGCCCGCCGATACCCCACAGCTGAACCTCGAACAGCTTGTTGCCAAAGCCCAGGCCCATCGCCCCGGCGAAGCCATGCAATACCTGGCCTGGGACGAAGACGACAAGAACGGCGTGATCGCGATCATGGCCGCCACCGCCGGCACCGAACCCAATTCCTCCCACACCTTCATGCTCGACGCCCGCACCGGCGAGGCCGTGGAAACGCCTTCGGCCAACGGCGGGCTGACGTTGTTCCTGCTGCGCCTGCACGTCGATATGTTCGCCGGGCTGCCGGGCAAGTTGCTGCTGGCGTTCATGGGCATTCTGTTTGTGCTGGCGATCATCTCCGGCACGGTGTTGTACCTGCCGTTCATGCGCCGGCTGAAATTCGCCACGGTGCGCCAGGACAAATCCACCCGTCTGCGCTGGCTCGACCTGCACAACCTGATCGGCGTGGTCACCCTGACCTGGGCGCTGGTAGTGGGCGTGACCGGCGTGATCAGCGCCTGCGCCGACCTGATCATCGCCGCGTGGCGCACCGACAGCCTCAGCGCAATGATCGAGCCCTACAAAAACGCCCCGCCGCTGACCCTGCGCGCCCCCGCCACCGACCTGCTGACGATTGCCGCCAAGGCCGCGCCCGGGATGGAGCCGGACTTTATCGCGTTCCCCGGCACGCGTTTCTCCAGCGAGCATCACTACGCGGTGTTCATGAAAGGCAGCACCCACCTGACTTCACACCTGCTGACGCCGGTATTGATCGACGCCAGCAACCTGCACGTCACCGCCATCGCCGAACGGCCGTGGTACATGGACGCCATGGGCATGTCCCAGCCGCTGCACTTCGGTGACTACGGCGGCATGCCAATGAAGATCCTGTGGGCGGTGCTGGATGTGCTGACCATCATCGTCCTGGGCAGTGGCGTGTACCTGTGGCTGGTGCGGCGCAAGGCGGCCAAGTCATGAAGCCGAGGCAATCGAGTTTCTGGAAGGTATTCGGCATTCCGCTGGCCATCGGGTTGTTGAGTGCTGCCGGATTGTTTGCGGCATTGCTGGGGGACGGCTTGTGGGATTCGCTGAGCTGGGTGGGGCTGGGCATTCCGGCCGCCATAGGTAGCTGGGCGTTGCTCAAGCGTTGAGATAGATTAGCGCTGCCCTTTTCCGAGGAATGCCCATGTCCACCCCCAGCATGACGTTGTTCCACAACCCTGCCTCGCCGTTTGTGCGCAAAGTACGGGTGTTGTTGCACGAGACCGGTCAACTGGACCGCGTGACCTTGCACGCCTGCGTGCCGACGCCGGTCAAGCCCGACGCCGATGTAATCCTGGACAACGCGCTGGGCAAGATCCCCGCCCTGCGCCTGGCCGACGGCAATGCGCTGCACGACAGCCGGGTGATCCTCGATTACCTCGACTACCAACACACCGGGACTCCACTGATCCCCCGGAACGGCCCGGCCCGCTGGCGGCGCCTGACCCTGACCTCGACCGCCGACGGCATCATGGATGCCGCCGTACTGGTGCGTTATGAAACCGCCATGCGCCCCGAGGAAAAACATTGGGACCTGTGGCTGGAAGGCCAGCGCGACAAGATCCGCCGCGCCCTCGACATGCTCGAACAGGACGCCATCGCCGAACTGGCCGGGCCGTTTGACGTGGCCGCGATCAGCGTGGCGTGTGCACTGGCTTATCTGGACTTCCGCCACCCGGACATGCAGTGGCGGTCGAGCCATCCGAAGCTGGCGGCGTGGTATGCCGAGGTGAGTCAGCGGCCGTCGATGCTCCAGACCCAGCCACCGGCCTAACCTGCTGCAAGGGTTCTTTTGTGGTGAGGGAGCTTGCTCCCGCTGGGCTGCGCAGCGGCCCCAAAAATCCTGGGAGCGCTTCGCACTCCAGCGGGAGCAAGCTCCCTCGCCACAAAAAGCTCCCGGGCCAAAGGGAACAGCGCGTTGATCCTCACCACTAACTGCGCGCCCTCTTGCTGATCTTCCCGCAACCCCAACAACCTACTCATCACCCATCTCCTTGCGCTTGCCCACCCCATACCAATCCAGCTTGCGGGTCAGCACCATCACCGTGCCCAGCAACCCGAACAGCAGCAACGAGCCCATCAACAACGCGTAATCCTCGGCACTCAGCAACCCGTACAGCAAGCTATACAACGCCGCCAACCCTGCTGAAAACCCCAGGCCATGGGCGACACTGCGCAGCACATGGCAGACGTAAAACCCGATCAGCAACACACAGGCCGCCGCCGATATCAGGTAAGCCGGGCCAAACCCGATGTGCTCGGACAACGACAACAGCAGCAGGTAGAAAAACGCCAGGGCAACCCCCACCAGCGCGTACTGGATCGGGTGCACCGCCAGGCTCTTGAGCACCTCGAACAGGAAGAAACCGGCAAACGTCAGGGCAATGAACAGCAGCGCATATTTGATCGCCCGATCGCTCTTGAGGTACTGGTCCACCGGGTCGATAAAGCTCACGCCGAAGCTGCGGCTGTTGAAGTCGTCACAGCCACGCTCGGCCAGGCAACTGCTGAGTGCTTCTTCCAAATTGGTGGAGAAAAATGTGGTCTGCCAATGGGCGCTGAAGCCTTGCGCGGTGACCTCACGCTGGGCCGGCAGGAAGTTGCCGATAAAGCTTGGGTGCGGCCAGTTGGACGCGAGTTTGACCTGGCTGGTCTTGCCCACCGGCACCACTTGCAGTTGCTCGGTGCCTTGCAGGCGCAGGTCAAAGGCGAAGTCAAAAGGTGACGGATTGTGGCTGTCCTGCTCGGGCAGCATCACGTGCACACCCTCCCCCAGCCAAGCCACTTGAGTGCCCGGGGAAAACGCCAGTTGCTGGCTGCCCAGCTCCAGCTTCAACGCATTTTCGATGCCGCGAATGTCGCTGATACCCACTGCCAGATACGCCGGGTCAAAGCGGTAATCGGCAAAGTTTTCCGTGATGCCCCACTGCTCCGGCAACACAAACCGCCCACTGATACGGCTGTCGGCGTGGAACAACCGCGCCTGGTAGATGCCCCGGGCGCGCACTTCGGTTTGCACCTGCCCGTCGAGGGCAAATTGCTCCGGCAGGAAATACAGATGACCACGCACCTCGCGGGTTTCTTCGTAGCGTTCGTTGAGCTTTTCATTGAGCTTCCACTCCCGGACGGTCTTGCGATAAGGCACCACCAGCACCGGGCCATTGAGGCGCTGGCTGTAGCTGGAACTGCGGGCGATATCCTGCAAGACGTCGTCGCGCAGTTGCTGACGGTCGGTAATCACCCCGTGGATCATCAGCAACGGAATCAACAACAGCACGATCAGCAGCGCGATGGCGCCCAATTTGAAAAGCAGATTGCGGTTCATGAAGCTCTCCCTGTTTTGATGAGGGAGAGTCTGGCGGGCGCTTAAGGGGGATTTATGAAGGGAATGTGGAGACTGTGTGGAGATGCAGTTTTACCTGCACGCCGCCGGGCACGTTGCCGATCTGCAGTGAGCCGCCGTGCAGCTTCATCACCTCTTCGACAAAATTCAGCCCAAGGCCGGTGCTCTTGCGCCCGCTGGCCGGGCGCGGCAGGGAATAGAAGCGCTCGCTCAGGCGCGGCAACGCGTACTCGGGAATGGCGTCGGCCTGGTTGAACAGGGTGAATTCGATCCCGTCATCCAAGGCCTTGGCGCTGAACCGCAATGTGCCACCGGGCGGTGTGAAATCCAGTGCGTTTTCCAGCAGGTTACCCAGTGCCTGGCGCAGCAGGAACGGCTCGCCGTACACCTGCAGATCCGCGTCAATCGCCTGCTCGACCTGCAACCCGGCGCCTTCAATGCGCGCACATTGAGCCCTGAGCACGTCGTCCACCAGCGCCGCCAACAACAGGCTGGCCTGGTCCTCAAGGCCCTGGCGCTGCTCCACCTGCGCCAGGTTCAGCAGGCGTTCGATCAACTGCTGCAAGCGCGCGCTTTCACTGTCGATATTGCTCACGAAACGCTGCTGCTGGTCACGGGACATGTCGCCCTGCAACAGCTCCGCCGCACCACGAATCGCCGCCAGCGGGCTTTTCAATTCGTGGGTCAGGGTGTGCACATAACGTTCCACGTACGCCTTGCCTTCCAGCTGGGTGCGCATGTGTTCCACGGCGGTGGACAACTGCTCCAGTTCACCACCGCGATAGTGCGGCAACTCGGCACGCCGGCCTTCACTCACCGCCTGGGCATACGCCGTCAGCCGGCGCAGTGCGACACTCAACCACCACGACAACAGCGCACCAAACAGCAAGCCCAGGGCGACCAGCCCGGCGCCGTACCACAGCAGCCGGTCTTCGGTGCGGTCCACATAGGGTTGCAGTGAACTGTTGGGCTTGGCCACAGTGACCACGCCGATGATCTGCCCGCTATCGCGGATCGGCGCGCCGACGTGCATCACCGATGAGGCAGGGTCGTCCAGTTCGCTGCGGGTCGAGCGCGCACCGTATTCGCCGCGCAGGGTCAGGTACACGTCGTTCCACTTCGAATAGTCCTCGCCCACCGCCTCGCCGGTGGAGTCCAGCAACACGATGCCCTTGGCGTCGGTGACGTAGATGCGGTGGTTGACCTGGTTTTTCGGCAGGCCCCAGATATTCGCGCCGGGCTGACGCTCACCGTAGGCCTTGAGCAGTTCGGGCCAGTGGCTCTGGCCGAGGGTGCCGTTCTTCACATCGTCGCGCAGGATTTCCGCCAGCAGGTTGGCGGTGTCCACCAGGGTTTCCTCGGTGGACTGGCGCACGCCGGGGCGGATTTCCTTCATCACGGTGCTGAGTACGAAGTAGCCGGTCAGGCCGATAAACAATGCGTACACCAGGAAGAACCGAATCCCCAGGCGCATCAGCTGTTGCCCGGGCTGTAGCTGTAGCCCAGGCCACGGTGGGTCTGGATGGGCTCCGCCTCGGGCGCCACCGCGCGCAATTTGCAGCGCACGCTTTTGATATGGCTGTCGATATTGCGCTCGTAGCCTGCGTCCGCCGCCACGCCCACCGCATCCAGCAGTTGCTCGCGGCTGAACACCCGCTCGGGTTGCTCCAGCAGGCTGTGCAGCAGACGGAATTCATGGCGAGTGAGGCTCAGGGGCTGGCCGCGATAACTGATCTGCATGCGCTCCAGGTCCACCTGGAACACCGCCGGAGCAGCACCGGGGCCCACGCGCTTGAGAATGGCCCGTACCCGCGCTGCCACTTCCCGCGGGCTGAACGGCTTGACTACATAGTCGTCAGCGCCGATCTCAAGACCCACCACGCGGTCGATCTCACCGTCCCGGGCGCTGAGGAACATCACCGGTACTTCGCTGAAACGCCGCAGTTGCTTGCAGGTTTCAAAGCCGGTGATGTCCGGCAGGCCGATGTCGAGGATGACCAGGTCCGCCGGGGTTTGCCGCTGATGGGCCAGCGCCGCCTGGCCGAGGCTCAACCAGGTGGTGGTGAAGCCCTCGCCTTGCAGGGCGAAAATCAGTGTGTCAGCGATAGCCGCTTCGTCTTCGACAATCAGGATATGCGCCATGGTGTTCCGTCAGCAGTCCGGTTTGTCCGCAGTGTAACGGCGGGCCGGGTTTACCGCAGCGCCGAATTCACGCAGGGCCTTGGCGCCGATCAGCAGCGGGTAGTTGAAGCTGCTGCGGTCGGTGAGGTTGACCTCGACGGTGCGCTTGACGTTGCCCAGGCACATTTCCAGGTCGATCACCGGGCGCTTGGCCACGGTGGCTTCGTCCTTGTCGTCATCTTCGTCGGCGCGGCTCTTGATTTTGCTGATGCGCGAAACCTTGTGCTCGTACACCTTGTTGGTGGCGTCCTTGCCGCCGAGGCGGAAGCGTACCCAGTCGTCGCCATCACGGGTGAAGGTCTCGATGTCCCGGGCCGACAGCGAGGCGGTCAGCGCGCCGGTGTCCATCTTGGCCTTGAAGGTCTCACCGATTTCCGGCAGTTGGATGTATTCGTAGCGACCGTAAAGGGTCGGCTCGGCGGCCATGACAGGCAAGGCCACCAGCGTTAGCAGGGCAAGGATGGATTTCACGTAGGAGGTTTCCTTGAAATAAGTGGGCCAATTCTAGACTGCAAATTCGCTGCTTAGTTAGATCACAGAGCATACCCAGCCCGCTGTGAAACATTCGTAAGCTTATTTGCGATTTGGTCTCCAGGCCCAAGCTGCTTATCATGGCGGGCCAAAAATGATTCCAAGAGTTACTTATGCGCCGCCTGCTCACCGGCTGTTTCGTCACATTGCTGCTGTTGCTCAACACCCTGGTGCTGTTCGGGCCGCTGATGGTGTTTGCCCTGCTCAAGCTGGTGGCCCCCGGTCGCTTTCGTGACTATGCGTCCTGGGCCGTCATGTGGATCGCCGAAACCTGGGCCGAGATCGACAAGCTGATCTTCGCCCTGTGCATCCCTACCCAATGGGACATTCGCGGCGGCGGCGACCTGCGGGGTGACACTTCTTACCTGGTGATCAGCAACCATCAATCCTGGGTCGACATCCCCGCACTGATCCAGGCCCTCAACCGGCGCACGCCGTTCTTCAAGTTCTTCCTGAAAAAGGAACTGATCTGGGTACCCTTCCTGGGCCTGGCCTGGTGGGCACTCGATTACCCGTTCATGAAGCGCTACAGCAAGGCATTCCTGGCCAAACACCCGGAACTGGCAGGCCAGGACCTGAAAATCACCAAAGAGGCCTGCGAGTTGTTCAAGCGCCAGCCGGTCACCGTGGTGAACTACCTGGAAGGCACGCGGTTCACCCCGGCCAAGCGCAAACAGCAGGCTTCACCCTTCGAGCGCCTGCTCAAGCCCAAGGCGGGTGGCGTGGCGTTCGTGCTCGCGGCGTTGGGTGAACAGCTGGATGCGGTGCTCGACGTCACCGTGGTTTATCCACAGGAAAACATTCCCGGCTTCTGGGACTTGATCAGTGGCGCAGTGCCGAAGGTGATCGTGGATATCCGTACCCGAGAGCTGGATCCGGCGTTGTGGCAGGGGGATTACGAGAACGATCCGGCGTTTCGCCAGACCGTCCAGAACTGGGTCAACCAGCTCTGGATGGAGAAGGATGCGCGCATCGCCCAACTGCGCGCGGAGCGGCCTTAGCCGCCAGTGCCCCAGGCCGAAGCCAGTTTGCCCAGCACCGATTCGCTGGCGCCCTGGCCGCCCAGGTATTTCAGGATAACCGGCGCAAACTGGCCAACCATCCCACTGTCCATGCCCAGCGCGCTGAACGCGGTGTTCAGGTCGTTGGTGTTCTTCACGTTACCCAACACGCCGTCCAGGCCCGAGGTCTTGCTGCCGCCGCTCTGGCCGAGCATGCCGCTCAGGGCGCCGAGGCTGCCCAGGGAGTTGCTGCCGGAGAGCTTGTCCAGGCCCGGTACGCTTTTGGTCAGTTGCGAGTAATCACCGCCGCCCAATTTATTCTTGGCCAGGCCCAGCATTGCGCCGGTACCACCAACGGCCTGCTCAGGGGTCACGTTCAATTGCGAGGTCAGTGCCTGCAGCAGACCAGCGGTCTGTGAAGTGGGTGCAGCCGCTGCTGCCTTGTCGCCACCTTGTGCACCGGACACGGCGTTGGCCACGTCGCCGAGGCTGAAACCTGCCGCAAATACCGGGCTGGCCGCCACGGTCAACAGGCAGGACAGGGCAAAACCGCGTGAAATCTTCATCAAGACAACCTCTGAAAGTAAGCGCAAAAAGCAGGAGTTTGACTGGGTACGCCGAAGGATTGTTCCCTCCCTGCAGATTAGTTCAGAAAACCACTGCATCCGATGCGCCTTGCGCTGCGTATATCCACCACGAGCCGCACGGAGGTAGATGGAATGAATGCCCAAGCTGGACTAACCTCAGCCTGCCCTCTTTACCGTGCGCCGTCCCATCGCTCTGTTGCAAGCGCCTGGAGAAGTCCTATTTCGACCCACGATGCAGATCAGCTACGGCAATTGCTGGCCCAGTGTTCCCTGGGTAATCGCCAGGCGTTCGAAACGCTCTATCGCAGCGTTTCCCCGCGTTTGCACGGTGTTGCCTTGCGTTTCATGGGTCGCAAGGAGCTGGCCGAGGAGGTGTTGCAGGAAAGCTTCGTGCGCATCTGGTACAACGCCTCACGCTATGAGGCCCATCTGTCGGCGCCCATGACCTGGATGGTCAATATCACCCGCAACCTGGCGATCGACCAGTTGCGCAAACACCGCGAACAACCCTTGAGCGAAGGCCAGGAGGACGCCACGGCCGACGAAAGCCCCAGCGCCCATGAACAGCTCGACAGCGAGCGTGAAGCCCTCGCCCTGAACCGCTGCCTCGACAGCCTCGAAGGCATGCAGCGTCAATCGATCACCGTGGCTTACTTCCAGGGCTTGTCGTGCTCGGAATTGGCCGAACAGCTGGCCGCGCCGCTGGGCTCGGTCAAATCCTGGATTCGCCGCGGCATGGAGCGCTTGCGCAGGTGCCTTGAATCATGAACTACCAGACCACCGCCCTGCGCCGCGCCCTGGCGGCTGACTACGCCATCGGGCTGATGCCTGCCACCGCCCGCCGGCGCTTTGAAGCGCTGCTGCGGGATGACGCGGCGCTGCGCGTCGAACTCGGGCACTGGCAGGATGCCCTCGCCAGCCTCACCGGGCCGCTGCCTGAACGGCCGGTGCCGGACCACGTATGGGAAGGGATCAAGGCGCGCATTGAGCCGCAAGTGCTGCATATGCCGGCGAAGAAACCGTTCTGGATGAACCTGCGCTTGCTGGTAGCGGCGTGCGGGGTGGCGATCGCGGTGTTGGTGGGCGTGTTGTACCAGCGCGACCTTGGGGTGGAGTACAACGCCACGCTGGTGGCGGCCAATCAACAGCCCGCGCTGAAGATCCAGGCCTATGCGGATCATCTGCAAGTGGAACCGCTGACCCTGGCGGCTGTGGAGCCGGCCCGCGCGTTGGAACTGTGGGCAATCCCGGCGGGCGGCAAACCCATCTCCCTGGGGTTGTTGCCGGTGTCGGGTAACGGCCGAATCCAGTTGAGCAAAGAACACCAGGCGCTGCTGACGGCGCCGCTGACCCTGGCAGTGAGCCTTGAGCCTCAGGGGGGCTCGCCGACCGGACAACCCACCGGGCCGGTGCTGTATCAGGGCCAATTGGCATCACTCTGATCCGAGGCTCAATACGACGGATGAGGAACCGATCGCCGTTAACTGGGTCCATGAAAGACTACAAAACATGTCAGGAAGAGCCTAATGACTGCGATCAACCCCCAAGTGATTGAGCACAAGCCTTCATTCTGGAACCGCCCACGCCTGTTCGTCGGCGCCTGTTTGGTGATAGTGGCAGGCGTCGGCGGCGCCCTCTACACCCAGGACAGCGTCAAGGCTGCCGCATTGCTGGTGAACACCACCCAGCAACCGGCCACGCAAATCGTGGCCCACAAGGATTACCTCGAAGTGCAGCCGATTGCCGCCACCGCACCGGCTCCGGATCAAAGCCTGGAACTGTGGGCCGTCCCGGCTGACGGCACGCCAGTGTCGCTGGGCCTGCTGCCGGAAGACGGCAAAGGCATTATCGGCATCAACCCTCGCCAGCAGGAGTCGATCAGCAAGCCGGTGACACTGATGGTCAGTTCGGAAACCAAGGGTGGCTCGGTGAGCAAGCAGCCGACGGGGCCAACGGTGTATCAGGGGGCTTTGGCGATCCGCTGATTTTCCCACCCAACCGCAGATGCAAAAAAGGCGACCCTGAGGTCGCCTTTTTAATTGCCCGCGATTTAAGCCGCGCTGAACAACTTGTGCGGATCAATCACAAACTTCTTCGGCACGCCCGCATCGAACTCACCGTACCCGCGTGGCGCGTCATCCAGGCTGATGACTTCCACACCGACGATGTCGGCAATGTTGATACGGTCCCACATGATCGCCTGCATCAGTTGGCGGTTGTACTTCATCACAGGGGTTTGCCCGGTGTGGAAGCTGTGGGACTTGGCCCAGCCCAGGCCGAAACGAATGCTCAGGCTGCCCATTTTTGCAGCGGCATCCACGGCACCCGGGTCTTCGGTGACGTACAGGCCCGGAATACCGATTTTGCCAGCCACCCGCACCACGCCCATCAACGAGTTGAGCACGGTGGCCGGAGCCTCTGCCTTGGCCCCTTCATGACCATGGCCACGCGCTTCGAAACCCACGGCATCGACGGCGCAATCCACTTCCGGCTCGCCCAGCAACGCAGCGATCTGTTCGTGCAGCGGGGTGTCTTTCGACAGGTCGGCAATTTCAAAACCCTGGGCCTTGGCGTGGGCCAGGCGGATCGGGTTGACGTCACCGATGATCACCACCGCAGCGCCCAGCAGGCGAGCGGAAGCGGCAGCCGCCAGGCCTACCGGACCGGCACCGGCGATGTAGACCGTGCTGCCCGGGCCAACGCCCGCAGTGACTGCGCCGTGGTAGCCGGTGGGCAGGATGTCGGAGAGGCAAGTCAGGTCGCGGATTTTCTCCATGGCCTTGTCGCGGTCCGGCAGTTTCAACAGGTTGAAGTCGGCGTAAGGCACCAGCACGTATTCGGCCTGGCCGCCAGTCCAGTCGCCCATGTCGACATAGCCGTAGGCGCCACCGGCACGGGCCGGGTTGACGGTCAGGCACACGCCGGTGTGCTGCTCTTTGCAGGAACGGCAACGGCCGCATGCGACGTTGAACGGCACCGACACCAGGTCGCCGATCTTCAGGTTCTCGACGTCGCTGCCCTTCTCGATCACTTCGCCGGTGATTTCGTGGCCCAGGACCAGGCCGGTCTGGGCAGTGGTGCGGCCGCGCACCATGTGTTGGTCGGAGCCGCAGATGTTGGTGGAGACCACGCGCAGGATGACGCCGTGCTCAATCTTCCTGCCACGGGGGTCCTGCATTTTGGGATAGTCGATTTTCTGTACTTCGACCTTGCCGTTGCCGAGATACACGACACCACGATTACCAGACATGCTTTCACCTCGCTGTTGTTTTTATGGAACCGCGTTGCCCAGGCAGGCAGCGCGTTTAAGTGCTCGGGTACAGATGCTGTTTTTGCGTTGTTAGTAAGGGCCTCTTCGCGAGCAAGCCCGCTCCCACAGTTGACCGAGTCCTACCTTTGAAATGCGGTCGAATGTGGGAGCGGGCTTGCTCGCGAAGGCGTCCATCAGAGCACCACTGTCCGATTGGCGTTCAAGAACACCCGCCGCTCAATGTGATACCCCACGGCCCGGGCCAGGGTCAGGCCTTCGATATCCCGTCCCTTGGCAATCAAATCTTCCGGATAGTGACTGTGGTCCACCACCTCCACGCCCTGGGCGATGATCGGGCCTTCGTCCAAATCGTTATTGATGTAATGCGCAGTGGCGCCCACCAGTTTCACCCCCTTGTTGTAAGCCTGGTGATACGGCTTGGCGCCCTTGAAACCGGGCAGCAGGGAGTGGTGGATGTTGATGGCTTTACCGTCAAGCTTGCGGCACAGCTCCGGCGACAGCACTTGCATATAGCGCGCAAGAATCACCAGCTCGGCGCCGGACTCTTCGATCACCTGCCACACCTGGCGCTCCTGCGACGGCTTGTCGTTGGGGTCCAGGGGAAAGTGGTAATAGGGAATCTGGTGCCAGTCGGCCAGGGGCTTGAGGTCCGGGTGATTGGAGACTACGGCGACCACGTCCATCGACAGTTGGCCGATGCGCTGGCGGTAGAGCAAATCGTTGAGGCAGTGATCGGCCTTGGAGACCATGATCACCACTTTCGGCCGGTAGTTCGGCGCGGTCAGTTCGAAGATCATGCCGAAGGCTTCGCCACGGGTGGCCAGGCCATCGCGGAAGGCTTGTTCGTCGAAACCATCGGGCTGGCGGAACTCCACGCGGATGAAGAACCGGCCCGAGAGCCGGTCATCGAAGGAGTGGTGCTCAGTGACGTAGCAGCCTTGCTCGAACAGGTAGCGAGTGACCGCGTCCACCGTGCCGAGCACGCTGGGGCAGTCGGCGGTCAAAATCCATGTATCGGGTACGCGGCTCATTATTCGTGACTCCTTGATCGTTCCCACGCTCTGCGTGGGAACGCCGCAATGGACGCTCTGCGTCCGCTCTTGGGACGCGGAGCGTCCCGGGATGCATTCCCACGCAGAGCGTGGGAACGATCAGGCCTGGACGCTTAAACCATACTCAGCCGCCGCATCCTGCAACCACAGCCACCAGTAATCCGAGAAGCTGCGACGAATCACCAGCTCCCAGGTGTCTTCAGCAGTATGGCGAATCACCAATTGCGACTTGGCAAACACCGTGCCCACCGCCTTGCCCACCGGGAAGCTGTTGGGGTGCACGTCGTAGCTGGTGGATTTCATCAGCACATCGCGCACGTTGGGGCCGCTGAGTTCGAGAATCTGCTGGCCGCCGCTGACGTTGACGACCTGGATATGCAAATCACCCAGCGCCTCACGCAAACTTTGCTCGGCGGCGAATTCCTCACCGCCTGGCACTACCAGCAACCACTCATCCGGACCGAGCCATTGCAGGCTGGTCTCGCCCTTGACGATGACTTGCAGGGCACCGGGCAATTCGATACCCAAGGCTTTGTGCACACCGGCGGCGAAGGCTGCGTCATGGCCATCGCCACGAATGGTCAGGTGGCCCAGCAGTTTCTTTTCACGCACGGTCACGCCGGCATTCTTGCGGCCCTTGCCTACCAGGCTGGCGAGGTCGGCATGGTGCAGCGACGACTCGGCCTTGGCTCCGGAGGTGGGGCGTTGTTGGTAAACATTGGCTGCTGTCATAAAGCACCTGTTTGAATTCTGTAGGTCTTGCGGTGACTGTTCTGGCCTCATCGCGGGCAAGCCCGGCTCCCACAGGGGAATGCATTCCAACTGTGGGAGCTGGCTTGCCTGCGATGCAGGCGACTCGGTCTGTCAGATGTTCTGACGATCGCCTTTAGGATCAAAGAACACCGAAGAAACAATCTCCGCCTCGATCACGCTGCCATCCGCCAGCGGTGCAAACACCCGCTCGCCGATGCGCTTCAAGCCGCCCTTCACCACGCCCATGGCAAACGAATAACCGAGGGAGTTATGGGCATAACTGGAGGTGACGTGGCCGACCATCTTCATCGGGATCGTCTGCTTGGCGTCGAACACCAACTGCGCGCCTTCCGGCAGCCACACGTTCGGGTCGATCGGCTTGAGTCCGACAAGCTGCTTGCGGTCTTCACGCACGCAATCCTCGCGATTCATCCCGCGCCAGCCGAGCCACGAGAACGGTTTGGTGCGGCCTACACACCAGCCCATGTTCAGGTCGTCCGGGGTCATCGAGCCGTCGGTATCCTGGCCAACGATGATGAAACCCTTCTCGGCCCGCAGCACGTGCATGGTCTCGGTGCCGTAAGGCGTCAGGTTGTACTGCTTGCCGGCCTCGACGATTTTCTCGAGCACGCCCATGGCGTAGTCGGCCTGCACGTTGACTTCGTACGACAGCTCACCGGTAAACGAAATCCGGAACACCCGTGCCGGCACGCCGCCTACCAGGCCTTCTTTCCAGGTCATGAACGGGAAGCCGTCCTTGTCCAGGTCGATGTCGGTGACTTCGCTCAGCAGCTTGCGGCTGTTGGGGCCGGACAAAGTCATGGTTGCCCAATGGTCGGTGACCGAGGTGAAGTACACCTTGAGGTCCGGCCATTCGGTCTGCTGGTAGATTTCCAGCCACTGGAGTACGCGTGCTGCGCCGCCGGTGGTGGTGGTCATCAGGAAGTGGTTGTCGGCGAGGCAGGCAGTCACGCCGTCGTCGAAGACCATGCCGTCTTCCTTGCACATCAGGCCGTAGCGGGCCTTGCCCACGTCGAGCTTGGTCCAGGCGTTGCTGTAGATGCGGTTGAGGAACTCGCGGGCATCCGGGCCCTGGATGTCGATCTTGCCGAGGGTGGACGCGTCCAGCAGGCCGACGCTGTCACGCACGGCCAGGCATTCGCGCTTCACTGCGGCGTGCAGGTCTTCACCGTTGCGCGGGAAATACCATGGGCGTTTCCACTGGCCGACGTCCTCAAACTCGGCGCCGTTTTTCACGTGCCAGGCTTGCAGCGCGGTGTAGCGCACCGGCTCGAAGATGTGCCCACAGTGCCGGCCTGCTACCGCGCCGAAGGTCACCGGCGTGTAGTTGGGACGGAACATGGTGGTGCCCATCTGCGGGATGGTCACGTTCAGCGAACGGGCCGCGATGGCCAGGCCGTTGACGTTGCCGAGCTTGCCCTGGTCAGTGCCGAAGCCCAGTGCGGTGTAGCGCTTGACGTGCTCCACCGACTCGAAACCCTCGCGGGTGGCGAGTTCGATGGCGGCCGCGGTGACGTCGTTCTGCAGGTCGACAAATTGCTTCGGCGCCCGTGCGGTAGCTTTCTCGTGAGGTACCTGGAACAGCGCCAGGGTCGGTTCTTCCAGACGGCTCAAGGCTTTGGGCAGCGTACCTTCCACCGGCGCAAACCCGGCTTCGCTGGCAGCGCGCACGCCACCTTCAAAACCGTCGGCCAGGGAATCGCCGAGGCCGTAGACGCCATTGATGCCACCGACGCACACGCGTTTCTGCGGTGCTTCGCCCGGTACAAAACCGAGGATGTCTTCACGCCAGGTCGGCTTGCCGCCCAGGTGCGAGGCCAGGTGGACCACCGGGCTGTAGCCGCCGGAGCTGGCGACCAGGTCGCACTCCAGCCACTCGCCGGGGCTGGTGACTTTATGAGCTTTGACATCGATGGCCGCAACACGGGCGCCAGTGACGTGCTTGCTGCCACGGGCCTCGATCACGGCGCTGCCGGTGAGGATGCGAATGCCTTTGGCACGCGCCTCTTCAACCAGCGCGCCCCGTGGATTGTGGCGGGCATCGGCTACGGCGACAACGCTGAGGCCGGCGTCGAACCAGTCCAGCGCCACGCGGTAGGCGTGATCGTTGTTGGTGGACAGCACCAGCTTCTTGCCCGGTGCCACGCCGTAGCGACGCACGTAAGTGGAGACCGCTCCCGCCAGCATGTTGCCCGGTACGTCGTTGTTGCCGTACACCAGCGGACGCTCGCACGCACCAGTGGCCAACACCACGCGCTTGGCGCGAACCCGGTGGATACGCTGACGCACCTGGCCAATCGGTGCACGGTCACCGAGGTGGTCGGTGAGGCGTTCGTGAATGGTCAGGAAGTTATGGTCGTGGTAACCGTTGACGGTGGCGCGAGGCAGCAGCACCACGTCCGGCAGGGCCTTGAGTTCAGCAATCACACTGGCAACCCACTCGGCCGCAGGCTTGCCATCGAGGCTTTCGCGGGAGTCCAGCAGGGAGCCGCCGAATTCTTCCTGCTCGTCCGCGATGATCACCCGGGCGCCACTGCGGGCGGCGGCCAACGCAGCCGCCAGGCCGGCAGGGCCCGCGCCCACAATCAGCACGTCGCAATGACGGTTCATGTAGTCGTAGGTGTCCGGATCGTTCTCGGTCGGCGAGCGGCCAAGACCGGCTGCCTTACGGATGTACTTCTCGTAAGTCATCCAGAACGATTGCGGGTACATGAAGGTTTTGTAGTAGAAACCCGGCGGCATCAGCTTGCCGCCGACCTTGCCGAGAATGCCCATCATGTCGTTGTTCACGCTCGGCCAGCCGTTGGTGCTGGTGGCGACCAAACCCTGGTACAGCGCCTGTTGCGTGGCGCGCACGTTGGGGATTTGCGTGGCTTCGGTGGCGCCGATCTGCAGCACCGCGTTCGGCTCTTCGGCACCGGCGGCGAAGATGCCGCGCGGGCGGGAATACTTGAAGCTGCGACCGATGATGTCGACGCCGTTGGCCAGCAGCGCAGCGGCCAATGTGTCGCCTTCAAAGCCTTTGTAGCTCTGGCCGTTGAAGGTGAAGCTCAGGGCTTTGTTGCGGTCGATCCGGCCACCGTTGGACAGGCGATTGATCTGGCTCATACCTTCTCTCCAGAAGCCTTGGCGGTGAATTGCGGCTTGGTGCCTATCTTGTAGGTTTCAAGAATTTCGTAGGTCACGGTGTCGCGGGTCGCGTTGAAATACTGGCGGCAACCGGCAGCGTGAATCCACAGTTCGTGGTGCAGGCCGCGCGGGTTGTCGCGAAAGAACATGTAGTCGCCCCACTCCTCGTCGGTGCAGGTGTTCGGGTCCAGTGGGCGCGGGATGTGCGCTTGGCCGGAGGCGTGGAATTCCTCTTCGGAGCGCAGTTCGCCACAGTGAGGACAGAAGATATGCAACATAGGGAATTTCTCCTGTTAGTGGGCGACGGCCGCGGCGCCGTGTTCGTCGATCAGCGCACCGTTGTGGAAACGGTCGATGGAGAAAGGAGCGGCCAACGGGTGCATTTCACCCTTGGCGAGGCTGGCGGCAAATACGTTGCCTGAGCCTGGAGTCGCTTTAAAACCACCGGTGCCCCAACCGCAGTTGAAGAACATGTTCGGGACCGGGGTCTTGGAGATGATCGGGCAGGCATCCGGCGTGGTGTCGACGATGCCGCCCCACTGGCGGTTCATGCGCACGCGGGACAGCACCGGGAACATCTCGACGATGGCCTGGATGGTGTGCTCGATCACCGGGTACGAACCACGCTGGCCATAGCCGTTGTAACCGTCGATACCGGCGCCGATCACCAGGTCGCCCTTGTCGGACTGGCTGATGTAACCGTGCACGGCGTTGGACATGATCACGCTGTCGATAATCGGTTTGATCGGCTCCGACACCAGTGCTTGCAGCGGGTGGGATTCGATCGGCAGGCGGAAGCCCGCCAGGGATGCCATGTGGCCGGAGTTACCGGCGGTCACCACGCCGACGCGCTTGGCACCGATGAAGCCTTTGTTGGTTTCCACGCCGATGCACACACCGTTTTCCTTGCGGAAACCGATGACTTCGGTCTGCTGGATCAGGTCCACGCCCAGTGCGTCAGCGGCGCGGGCAAAGCCCCAGGCCACGGCATCGTGACGGGCAACGCCGCCGCGCCGTTGCACGGTGGCGCCCATGACCGGGTAGCGGGTGTTTTTCGAGCAGTCGAGGTAAGGGATCTCGTCGGCCACTTGCTTGGCGTTGAGCAGTTCGCCGTCCACACCGTTTAGGCGGTTGGCGCTGACGCGACGCTCGGAGTCACGGATATCCTGCAGGGTGTGGCACAGGTTGTAGACGCCACGCTGGGAGAACATCACGTTGTAGTTCAAATCCTGGGACAAACCTTCCCAGAGTTTCATCGCGTGTTCGTACAGGTGCGCCGACTCGTCCCACAGGTAGTTGGACCGCACGATGGTGGTGTTGCGCGCGGTGTTACCGCCGCCCAGCCAGCCTTTCTCGACCACCGCCACGTTGGTGATGCCGTGCTCCTTGGCCAGGTAGTAAGCCGTCGCCAGACCATGCCCGCCGCCGCCGACGATGACCACGTCGTAGACCTTTTTCGGGGTGGGCGTGCGCCACATCTTCTGCCAGTTTTCGTGGTGGCTGAGTGAGTGCTTGAAGAGGCCGAAGCCCGAGTAGCGTTGCATAGTCATTACTCCAAAACCGCGCTCAGCGATAAACCGGGAAATCAGCGCACAGGGCGGCCACATGCTTGGCGACGTTGGCCTCCACATCGGCGTCGCCGAGGTTGTCGAGGATGTCGCAGATCCAGCCGGCCAACTCCAGGCATTGGGTCACTTTGAAGCCGCGTGTGGTCACCGCCGGCGTGCCGATACGCAGGCCCGAGGTCACGAAGGGCGACTGCGGGTCGTTGGGCACGGCGTTCTTGTTGACGGTGATGTGAGCGCGACCGAGGGCGGCGTCCGCGTCTTTGCCGGTGAGGCCCTGACGGATCAGGCTGACCAGGAACAGGTGGTTATCGGTGCCGCCGGACACTACATCGTAGCCGCGTTTGATAAACACGCCGGCCATGGCCTGGGCGTTGTCGATCACTTGCTGTTGATAGGCCTTGAAACCTGGTTCCTGGGCTTCCTTGAAGCACACCGCCTTGCCGGCGATCACGTGCATCAGCGGGCCGCCCTGGGCGCCCGGGAATACCGCAGAGTTGAGTTTCTTTTCAATTTCTTCGTTGGATTTGGCCAGGATCAACCCGCCACGTGGACCGCGCAGGGTCTTGTGGGTGGTGGTGGTGACCACATCGGCGTAGGGCAGCGGGTTCGGGTACAGACCGGCGGCCACCAGGCCGGCGACGTGGGCCATGTCGACGAACAGCAGCGCACCGACCTTGTCGGCGATCTGGCGAAAGCGCGGGAAATCCAGGGTCTTGGAGTAGGCGGAAAAACCCGCCACGATCATCTTCGGCTTGTGCTCCACGGCCAGGCGCTCGACCTCGTCGTAGTCGATCAGCCCGGTGTTGGTGTCGATGCCGTATTGCACCGCGTTGTACAGCTTGCCCGAGGACGACACTTTGGCGCCGTGGGTCAGGTGGCCGCCGTGGGCCAGGCTCATGCCGAGGATGGTGTCGCCGGCGTTCAACAGCGCCAGGTACACCGCACTGTTGGCGGACGAACCGGAGTGCGGCTGCACGTTGGCATAGTCGGCGCCGAACAGCTGCTTGGCACGCTCGATGGCGAGCACTTCGACCTTGTCCACGTGCTCGCAGCCGCCGTAGTAACGCTTGCCCGGGTAACCTTCGGCGTACTTGTTGGTGAGGCCGCTGCCCTGGGCTTCCATGACACGCTTGCTGGTGTAGTTCTCTGACGCGATCAGCTCGATATGATCTTCCTGGCGCTGCTCCTCGGCATTCATGGCCGCCAGCAGTGCATCGTCATAACCCTGGATCTGGTCTTGCTTGCTGAACATCGCGTCTCTCCCAGCGGCGGCGGTGCGCCAATCGTATTGTTGGGGCCGCCGCACGACGGAGGGGCCCTTTGATGCGATGGTAGGGCTGGCGCAGAGAGGTCAAATGCCTATGGACGCCACGCAAAGGTGCGTTTACGACATGGCCCCCGGCATTTGTAGGAGCGAGCTTGCTCGCGAAAAACCTGAGGGCGCCGCGCGCATCCAGACAGCCCTCGTAATCGTTGACGTTTTTCGCGAGCAAGCTCGCTCCTACAAGGGGTTAGGCGATGATCTTTCGAAAGAGTAGCAGCAGCAGGAAATGCGCCGGATAAAGCGCATACGCCCAGCGCCGCATGGCCGGTGGCGATACCTGCCCGGCATGTCGCAACAAGACCAATCCGGCCAGCGGCGCAATCAGGCATGTCGCCAATCCCAGCATCGCCACCAGCGTACCGCTGTCGAGCAGGACCTGCCATTGGTTGGCAGCCAGGCACACCACACCCGGCAGCACGCTGAAATACCACGGCCGGCGAAACACCAGCAACATCGCCAACGGCAGCAGCACACCAAAAAAACCGAACATTAACTGCGCCGAAAACAACCCCGCCAAAACCAGCGCGATCAACGCCAATCCTCGATCAATAACCGTCTTCTGCTGCCATCCCCGGGCAACCAGCAAACCCAGCGCCAGGGTCGGCAGTACGTTCAGCGTGTCGGCGTCGTCGATGAACATCCGGTACGGCACCTCACTGATCACACTGAACAGCAGCAACCAGCCCAGGTAGCGCCACTGCCCCGTCACCGGCGCGTCCTTGACCCGATGCAAATTCGCCGCGATCGCCAGGCAAAACCACGGGAACGCCAGGCGCCCCGGCACATACAGCCCGTCCAGGCTCAAACCGACATACCGCAGGTGGTCCAGCACCATACTCAGCAGCGCCAGCCACTTGAGCAGGTCCAGGGCGCCATCGCGGACGCGGCTTACAGGAACGCTTTCAGAACCGTGCATAATTCCCCAATGACTTTGCATTAACAGTGCGTGCGCCCGCCCGACAATCTTGGGTAAAGTGCGCACCAACATCGACCACAGGACTGGGCCATGACCGACAAGAGCCAACAATTCGCCAGCGACAACTATTCCGGCATCTGCCCGGAAGCCTGGGCCGCCATGGAACTCGCCAACCAGGGCCATCAACGCGCCTATGGCGATGATGAATGGACCCACCGCGCCGCCGACGGTTTCCGCAAACTGTTCGAAACCGACTGCGAAGTGTTCTTCGCCTTCAACGGTACCGCAGCCAACTCCCTGGCGCTGTCCTCCCTGTGCCAGAGCTACCATAGCGTGATCTGCTCGGAAACCGCCCACGTCGAAACCGACGAATGCGGCGCGCCGGAGTTTTTCTCCAACGGCTCCAAGCTGCTCACTGCCCGCACCGAAAACGGCAAGCTGACCCCGGAGTCGATCCGCGAGATCGCCCTCAAGCGCCAGGACATTCACTACCCGAAACCCCGCGTCGTGACCCTGACCCAGGCCACCGAAGTCGGCAGCGTCTACACCCCGGAAGAAATCCGCGCCATCAGCGTCACCTGCAAGGAACTGGGGCTGAACCTGCACATGGACGGCGCACGGTTCTCCAACGCCTGCGCATTCCTCGGCTGCTCGCCGGCCGACCTGACCTGGAAAGCCGGGGTCGACGTGCTGTGCTTTGGTGGCACCAAGAACGGCATGGCCGTGGGTGAAGCGATCCTGTTCTTCAACCACAAGCTGGCCGAAGACTTCGACTACCGCTGCAAACAGGCCGGGCAGCTTGCCTCAAAGATGCGCTTCCTCTCCGCCCCGTGGGTGGGCCTGCTGGAAAACGACGCCTGGCTCAAACACGCCCGCCACGCCAACCACTGTGCACAATTGCTCAGCAACCTGGTGGCGGATATTCCGGGTGTGGAGTTGATGTTCCCGGTACAGGCCAACGGCGTGTTCCTGCAACTCTCGGAACCGGCAATTGCCGCGCTGACGGCCAAGGGCTGGCGCTTCTACACCTTCATCGGTAAAGGCGGCGCGCGGTTCATGTGCGCGTGGGATACCGAGGAAGAGCGCGTAAGAGAATTAGCCGCAGATATTCGGGAAGTAATGAGCGCCTGAAGTAGGCATCAGCCCCTCAGATAATGGCGAAAGGCCGAGACTGTTTTTTGATATTTCTGACAGCAACCAACTCAGCTTTCATTGACTAGCCTCTTGGAACCCGAAAGGAAAAGGCCGCCTTTCGGGACTAACCGCCAGCCGAATAATCGGCCGGAAACGGAAATCCAGCAGAGGGCAATACCATGGAAGCGCAACGCTACGGAAACAACTTGCTAGGCGAAGGCACTATCAGCACCACCGTCATCGACTGGGACGAATTCAGAAAATCCGCGAAAATCGGTGACACCATCAGCGAACCGACGAGGACATTGCGGATCACTGACAAGGTCTATGAACTGACAGCATCCGGCCAGCACTTCGTCGTGCATATCTATGCCCAATAACCTCTAACTGATCGTTCCCACGCTCTGCGTGGGAATGCAGCCCGTGACGCTCCGCGTCACACAGCGGGACGGGACGCGGAGCGTCCAAAGAGGCATTCCCACGCGGAGCGTGGGAACGATCATTAGAACTCGATGCGCACATCACCCTTCGGCACGCTGCAGCACGACAGGATGTAACCCTCGGCTTCGTCTTCCTCGGTGATCCCGCCGTTGTGGTCCATCTCGACCTCCCCGCCCAGCTTCAGCACCTTGCACGTCCCGCAGATCCCCATGCCGCAGGCTTTCGGAATCAGCAGGCCAAGCTTGGCTGCCGCTGCGTGAACGGTCTCGCCCGGTGCCACGCGGATGCTCTTGCCAGAGGCAATGAATTCCACCTGGTGCAGGTCCGCCAGGTCGATTTCCGGTGCATCCGCCGCTTGTTCGGCTTGCTCCACCGCGTCGGCCCGGGCTTCCGGTGGCGTCGCGCCGAAGGATTCTTCGTGATAACGCGCCATGTCGAAGCCGGCGGCTTCCAGCAGGCGCTTTACCGCGTTCATGTAAGGCGTCGGGCCACAGCAGAAGACCTCCCGCTCCAGGAAGTCCGGCACCATCAGTTCGAGCATCTTGTGGTTCAAGTAACCGCGATAACCGGCCCAGGGCTCACCCAGGCCGTGTTTCTCGCAAATCAGGTGCAGGCTGAAGTTATCAATCCGCGACGCCATATGCTCCAGCTCGCGGTGGTAAATGATGTCCTTTGGCGAGCGGGCGCTGTGGATAAACGTCATGTCGACGTTGGCGTTGGTGTCGTAGAACCAGCGCGCCATGGACATCACCGGGGTAATACCGACACCACCACTGAGGTACAGCACTTTCGGGCTCGGGAAGTCGATGGCATTGAACAGCCCCACCGGCCCGTGCACCGCCAGCTCCTGGCCTTCGTGCAGCGTGTCATGCAACCAGTTGGACACCTTGCCGCCCGGCACGCGCTTGATGGTCACCGAAAAGCTGTAAGGCACCGACGGTGAACTGGAAATAGTGTACGAACGCATGATCGGCTGGCCGTCGATTTCCAGCTCCAGGGTGACGAACTGCCCGGGCTTGAAAAAGAACAGGATCGGCTGGTCGGCCATAAAGCAGAAGGTGCGCACGTCCCAGGTTTCCTGGATGACTTTGACGCAACGGACGATGTGCCGACCATTGGCCCAGGTCTGGGTTGTTACCGGGTTCAGGAAGCTGTTGGACATGCTGTTCTCCATAGCCGTGTGATCGGCCTTATGGTGGCGATTCTGCGTAACGCGAGAACCACCCATTTACCTATCTGCGACATTCACATACTTATCGCGACCAGCCCCCATACCACGGGGGTTGCGCGTCGGGAACAGAGTGGGCCATGTCGTTCATGGATAAGGTTCTGGCCGTTGTCGGGCCCACACTCGCTCCCAACAAAGACGCTTTCTTTACGCCTTGCTGCAAAACCTAGCCACTATTCGCCGGCCACACAGAATGGCCATGAGGACACACACGATGGACGTCACCGCAACCTTAAGCTTGGGCGATCCGCTGGAACCCGCACGCAAGGCCACTGCGCAAATGCTGCAAGAACGCGAGCGGACCTTTTCGCTGCCGCAGCCGTTTTACTCTGATGAACGGCTGTTCGATATCGACATGCAGGAAATTTTCCAGAAAGAGTGGTTGATCGCCGGCATGACCTGCGAGATCCCCGCCAAGGGCAACTACATCACCCTGCAAGTGGGCAAGAACCCGATCATCGTGATCCGTGGCGCCGACGGCGTGGTGCACGCGTTCCATAACGTGTGTCGCCACCGCGGTTCGCGCCTGTGCACCAGCGACAAGGGCAAGGTCGCCAAGCTGGTGTGCCATTACCACCAGTGGACCTATGAACTGGACGGCCGCCTGCTGTTCGCCGGTACCGAAATGGGCGCCGACTTCGACATGAAGCAATACGGCCTCAAGCCGGTGAATGTGAAGACCGCCGGTGGCTACATCTTTATCAGCCTGTCTTCGACCCCGCCGGCCATCGACGACTTCCTGTCGACCTTGAGCCACTACATGGAACCCTACGACATGGAGAACACCAAGGTGGCGATCCAGACCACCTTGTTTGAAAAAGCCAACTGGAAGCTGGTGCTGGAAAACAACCGCGAGTGCTACCACTGCAACGCGTCGCACCCGGAACTGTTGAAAACCCTGCTGGAATGGGACGACGTTACCGACCCGCGGGCCGACCAGGCCTTCAAGGACCACGTGGCCGCCTCCGCCGCCGCCTGGGATGCCGAAAAGATCCCTTACGCCCACGCCAGCTTCGGCCTGCGTAACCGCATCGTGCGCATGCCGCTGCTCAAGGGCACCGTGTCGATGACCCTCGACGGCAAGCAAGGCTGCAACAAGCTGATGGGCCGCATCAAGAACCCGGACCTGGGCTCGATGCGCATCCTGCACCTGCCTCACTCGTGGAACCACTGCATGGGCGACCACATCATTGTGTTCACCGTGTGGCCGATCAGTGCCCAGGAAACCATGGTCACCACCAAGTGGATCGTGCACAAGGACGCCGTGGAGGGTGTGGACTACGACGTCGAGCGCATGCGCAAAGTGTGGGACGCCACCAATGACCAGGACCGTCGCCTGGCCGAAGAGAACCAGCGCGGCATCAACTCCACCGCGTATCAGCCAGGTCCGTACTCCAAGACCTATGAGTTTGGTGTGGTCAACTTTGTGGACTGGTACAGCGAGCGGATGCTGAGCAACCTGGGGGCGGCGCCAGCGCCGTATCTGAAAGGCGTCGCGGTCCACGAGTAAGCCATACAGTGACAGGGACCTGAACTGTACAAAAAACAGCCAGGTCTCTGACAGACCCCTGCTTTCCTGCCTTCCAGCCATTGCCCAACAACTTATCCACAAAGCCACCCACAGCAATTGTGGGCAACTGCGCTTTCCCGTCGAAATAAAACCAAGAAAATCCGTGACTTATTCAAAGGTACCAGTTTTATCCCACATTGATCATTTTTTGACCTAAAGCCTGAAAGCCACGTCCTGCATGGGCTACAGAGGAACGCAAACACCTTATCCACAGAAGCGCCAACAGACTTTGGGGGCAACTTTGGGCCATCTGTGGAAAACCGGCTTAAACCGAGGAAAATCGCGGCTTTGAGAGCAAAACTCAGCTGGAACGGCGATATTGGCTATATTTTAACCAGCACACTGTAAGCCACGCGTTATATGGCCTACAGCGGATAGCGAACATCTTATCCACAGAAGCACCAACAGACTTTGGGGGCAAGTCTGTCCCGGGCATTTTCCTTATCCACAGAAAAACCCAAGGAAAAACCGTCAGTTAGGTTGGTTATTTTTCGTACAGAGAGCTGGAGGGCTTGATTTGCATGGGGTGTGGACAGCCGCGAACAGGTTATCCACAGGTGGGTTAACAGGGATTGTGGGTAAAGCCACAATCGCCGCAAAACAGTGTGGGAGCGGGCTTGCTCGCGAAAGCGGCGGATCAGTCGGTACATGAGTTACCTGACACACCGCCTTCGCGAGCAAGCCCACTCCCACAGTGGATCAGCGCACTACACCTTCTTCTATAAGCAATTTAAGAATGGCTTCAGCGCCCGCTTCCGGGCTCACGCCTTTGAGCACCTGCCCACCGCCGCCGCTGGCCTTGGCCGTTGCAGCCTTCATCCGGTCGGCACCGCTTTTGGCCTTGATCACCTTGAGGCGCTTGGGCCGAGGCTTGGCCGGCTGCAATACAGCGCCTGTGAATAACTCATCCTCCAACACCTCGACGTCATGGGCCGTCAGCTCACCGCGTTGCGCCGGGCCGTAGGCGCTTTGCCGTGGCTTGGGTGCCGCGTTATCCACCGTGGCCATAAACGGCAGGCGCACCTTCAGCCGCCGCCGTTGGCCGCGAGGCAAGGCCTGCAGCACATGGGCCACGCCGCCTTCGATGGATTCCACCTGGGCCAGGCCGACAATCAGCGGCCAACCCAGTTGTTCCGCCAGCAGGAACGGCAACATCCCCGAGCCTTCGCCGGTTTCCGCCTGGCTGCCGGTGAGCACCACTTGGGCGCCCGCGTCCCGCAGATAGTCGCCGAGCACCGGCAAGGCGTCTGCCCCGGCCGGTTGTTCAAGCACGTGCAACTGCGGCAAGCCCATGCCCAGGTAAGCGCGCAGGGTGGGTTCGCCGATGTCGCCGGCGTGCAGCACTTGCAGGTTATCCCCTGCCAGTTGCAGGCCCAGTTCCACTGCGCGCGCGTCTTGCTCGGCCCGGCGTGGACGGCCGGAAGTCGGGTGGGCACCGATGGACACCAGGCTGATTACATTCGTCGTCATGGCCATTTCCTTAAGCCGCATCGCGCTTGGCGCCGTGGCGGTAGGCCTCGACCGCAACGATCAAGGCTTGCAGTATCGCGGCGCTTTCGCCGATCACCGACAGGTCGGCACGCTTGATCATGTCGCAGCCCGGGTCGAGGTTGATCGCCACCACCTTGTCGCAGGCACCAATGCCTTGAAGGTGCTGGATCGCCCCGGAAATCCCCACCGCCACGTAAACCCGCGCGGTAACCCAGGTACCGCTGGCGCCGACCTGGCGATCGCGCGCCATGAAGCCGTCATCCACCGCCACCCGCGAAGCACCTTCGGTGGCGCCCAACGCGGCAGCGGTCTGGTGGAACAGTGCCCAGTCCTTGACCCCGTTGCCACCGGAGAAAATAAATTCGGCTTCGGCCATGGGAATCGCCGCCGGGTCCACGGCCACCGCACCCAAATCTTCGATACGCGCAAGGCTGCGGGCCAGGCTTGTGGATAACTCCACCGGCAGCACTTCGTGACGGGTTTCGCTGACGGGATCGGCGCACTCCGCCGCAGCCAGGATCATCCGTGGCAGTGGGCGGGCAAGATCCTCCTGACCCGCGCCTGCACGGCCAATACATTCCTGGCCCTTGATCTGCCAGACCCGCGTGGCCGGGCGCTCCTTGAGGCTCGCGGCAAAGCGCCGGCCCAATTCACCACCGCCGCTGCGGCTGTCCGGCAGCAACCAGTGGCGCGGGTTGAACTGGTTATCCACAGCCCGCAGGCCGTGAACCCGTTGCTCCGGTGAATAACCGTCGAATTCATGCCCGTCCAACACCAGCAGCCGATCCACACCGGCAGTGGCGAAGGCGTTTTCCTTGTGTTCGCCGAACACCACGGCCAATACCGCACCGTCGTCGCCGGCCAGTTGCCGGGCCAGGCCCAGCAAGTCGCGGTCGTGGCTGCTCAGGCGGCCGCCGACCATGTCCGGCACCACGTTGATGTAGAAAGCGGGCGCCGGTACCTGATGCAGCGGCAACTGCACTTCCACCGCTGCCGTACGCTTGGCCGCGCCGCCCTGCTGGGCGCCGCTGCGGTCAATACGCTTGATGCCGTTGGGGCCGATAAAACCGACACCGTGCACGTTCTTGCGGATGACCCCATTGGGCCCCATCCAGCTGTGTTGCACCGGCTGCATCGCCGCGTGCAGCGGGTGCAGGCGGTTACGGGCGATCCATTCGGCCCGTGGGTCGCGGCGGATAATGTCGCTCATCAATGCACCTCCGCAGGTTCGCGTTTCGGCGCCTTGGCCGGTGCCGCGTCTTCAAGCAACGCGTCAGCTACCAGTTCGGCAATGTCCTTGATCAAGGGACGCGGTTCGACCACGCCTTCCAGCATCGCCGTGCACTGTGGACAACCCACGGCCACCAGTTCGGCACCGGTCTCGCGGATGTCTTCCATGCGCATGTCGGGAATCCGCTGCTTGCCGGGAATATCGGTGATCGGCGCCCCGCCACCGCCACCGCAGCAGCGCGAGCGGAAACCGGAGCGCTGCATTTCCTTGACCTCGATCCCCAGCGCCCGCAGCACTTGGCGTGGTGCCTCGTACTCGCCGTTGTAGCGGCCCAGGTAGCACGGGTCGTGATAGGTCACGCTGTTGCCTTTGTGCTGGCCCAGGTTCAGGGCGCCGGCGTCGATCAGTTCGGCCATGTAGGTGCTGTGGTGCTGCACGAGGTAGTTGCCATCGAAGGCGCCGTATTCGTTTTTCAGCACGTGGAAACTGTGGGGGTCGCAGGTGACGATGCGCTTGAAGCTGTACTTGGCCAGGGTCTGGATATTGCGTGCGGCCAGCAGCTGGAAAGTGGCTTCATCGCCCAGGCGCCGGGCCACGTCGCCGCTGTCGCGCTCCTCAAGGCCCAGTACGGCGAAGTCGACCTTGGCGGCTTTCAGCACTTTGACGAACGAGCGCAGGGTGCGCTGGTTGCGCATGTCGAAGGCACCGTCGCCGACCCAGAACAGCACCTCGACGGTTTTCCTGTCGCTGAGCAATGGCAGGTTCAAATCCGCCGCCCAGTTCATCCGCCCGCCCGGTGCGAAGCCGCCCGGGTTGTCGGTGGCGATCAGGTTTTCCAGGACTTCGGCGCCCTTGTTCGGGGTCGCGCCCTTTTCCAGGGTGAGGTGGCGGCGCATGTCGACGATGGCGTCCACGTGCTCGATCATCATCGGGCACTCTTCCACGCAGGCGCGGCAAGTGGTGCACGACCACAGGGTCTCGGCGTCCACCAGGCCATTGACGATTGGCTGGTGCGGGTTGCCGCTGTGTTCGCCGATGGCTTTGCCCGGATACGGGCTGCCGGCGAACTTGGCGTCGGTGCCACCGGCCAGGCCGACGACCATGTCCTGGATAAGTTTTTTCGGGTTCAGTGGCTGGCCGGCGGCGAACGCCGGGCACGCGGCTTCGCACTTGCCGCACTGCACGCAGGCGTCGAAGCCGAGCAGTTGGTTCCAGGTGAAATCCACCGGTTTTTCCACGCCCAGGGGCGCGCTTTTATCGGCGAGGTCCAGGGGTTTCAAACCGGTGGAACGGCCGCCGCCGAAGCGTTCGGCGCGGCGGTGCCAGGCCAGGTGCAGGACACCGGCGAAGGCGTGTTTCATCGGGCCGCCCCAGGTCATGCCGAAGAACATTTCCGACACGCCCCACAACACGCCCAGGCTCAGCAGCGCGGCGAGCAGCCAGCCGCCGAAGTCCGACGGCAGAATCCCGGCCACCGGCAAGGTCACCAGGAAGAAGCTCACCGAGAACGCCATCAGGCTTTTCGGCAGGCGCATCCACGGGCCTTTCGACAGGCGTGCAGGCGGGTTGCGACGGCGCAGGTAGACGAAGGTGGCGCCGACAAACATCAGCACCGAAGCCAACAGCAAGGCGTAGCCGAGGATGCGGTTATGCAGGCCGAAACCGTGCACCAGGATCGCCAGCAGCGCCGAGAGCACAAAGCCCAGGGCGGTGGCGACGTGGGTGTTGGCGATGTATTTGTCGCGGGCGACCACATGGTGCAGGTCGACCATGTAGCGCTTGGGCATGGCCAACAGGCCGCCGAGCAAGTCGACCTTGGAGGACCGCCCGCGGCGCCACATGTTCACCCGGCGCAGCGCGCCGAGGACGGCAAGGCCCAGGGCGGCGAAGAGCAGGATGGGAAGAAGGGTGTTCAACATGGTGAAGCTCCCAAAGACCACACAGGTCTACTGTGAAACTGGCCCGAAATGTGGGAGCGGGCTTGCTCGCGAAGGCAGCGTGTCAGTCGATGCATCCAGTGGCTGACACACCGCTTTCGCGAGCAAGCCCGCTCCCACATTTGACCGAGTACACCTCGTCAGAAATCCTTGCACAGGCGCAGGGCGTCATAGATGGCCGCGTGGGTATTACGCTGGGCCACGCAGTCACCAATGCGGAACAGCAAGTACCCCTCGCCCGGCTCGCTCAGGCACGGCTGCGGCTTGATCGCGAACAGGGCCTCGATATCCATCTGGCCCTTGTTGCGCGAGCCTGCCTTGAGCCCGTAGTAGAGCTCTTCGTCCGGACGCACGCCGTTCTCGACCACCACCTGGTCCACCACCCGCTCTTCCCTGGCCCCGGTGTATTCGTTCTCCAGCACCGCCACCAGCTTGTCGCCTTCGCGGTAGACCTTTTCCAGCATCATGTCGCCGGTCATGATCACTTCCTTGGGGTACATGCTGCGGTAGTACGTCGGGAACGACGTACCGCCCACGGCCACGCCCGGCTTGATGTCGTCGGTGACGATCTCGACCTGGCTGCCCTTGTCCGCGAGGAAGTCGGCCACCGACATGCCGGTGAACTCGCAGATGGTGTCGTACACCAGCACGTTCTTGCCAGGTAGAACCTTGCCGTCGAGCACGTCCCAGCTGCTGACCACCAGGCCTTCAGCCGCGCCCCAGTGTTCGTTCTGCTCCAGGAACGGATGACCGCCCACCGCCAGCACCACCACGTCCGGGCGCAGGTCGAGGATGGTCGCCGCGTCCGCCGCCACGCCCAGGCGCAGGTCGACGTTCAGGCGCGCCAGTTCCAACTGGAACCAGCGGGTGATCCCGGCAATCTGGTCACGCTGCGGGGCTTTCGATGCAGTGGTGATTTGCCCGCCGATAAATTCTTTCTTCTCGAACAGCGTCACATCGTGGCCACGTTCGGCAGCCACCCGCGCCGCTTCCATCCCGGCCGGGCCGGCACCCACCACCACGACTTTGCGTTTTGGCCCTGTGGATTTCTCGATGATGTGCGGCACGCCCATGTATTCACGGGAAGTGGCGGCGTTCTGAATGCACAGCACGTCCAGGCCCTGGTACTGGCGGTCGATGCAGTAGTTGGCGCCGACGCACTGTTTGATCTGGTCGATCTGGCCCATCTTGATCTTGGCGATCAGGTGCGGGTCGGCGATGTGGGCGCGGGTCATGCCGACCATGTCCACGTAGCCGCCTTCCAGGATGCGCGTGGCCTGGTTCGGGTCCTTGATGTTCTGCGCGTGCAGCACCGGGGCCTTGACCACTTCCTTGATGCCGGCCGCCAGGTGCAGGAACGGCTCCGGTGGATAACTCATGTTCGGGATAACGTTGGCCAGGGTGTTGTGGGTGTCGCACCCCGAGCCGACCACGCCGATGAAGTCGAGCATGCCGGTGTCGTCGTAGTACTTGGCGATCTGTTTCATGTCCTCGTGGGACAGGCCGTCCGGATGGAATTCGTCGCCGCACAAACGGATGCCGACGCAGAAATCCGGGCCGACTTCCTTGCGCACCGCCTTCAACACCTCAAGGCCGAAACGCATGCGGTTTTCGAAGCTGCCGCCCCATTCGTCAGTACGTTTGTTGACCCGAGGGCTCCAGAACTGGTCGATCATGTGCTGGTGCACCGCCGACAGCTCCACACCGTCCAGGCCACCGGCCTTGGCCCGTGCCGCAGCGGTGGCGTAGTTGCCGATCACGCGCCAGATTTCTTCAGGCTCGATGGTCTTGCAGGTGGCGCGGTGCACCGGCTCGCGGATGCCCGAGGGCGACAGCAGCGTGGGCCAATGCTCGCCGTCCCAGCGCGAGCGACGGCCCATGTGGGTAATCTGGATCATGATCTTGGCGCCATGCTTGTGCATGGCGTCGGCCAGGTTCTGGAAGTGCGGGATGATCCGGTCATCCGCCAGGTTCACCGACTTCCACCAGCCTTGCGGGCTGTCGATGGCGACACTGGAAGAACCGCCGCAGATCGCCAGGCCGATCCCGCCCTTGGCTTTCTCTTCGTAGTACTTCACATAGCGGTCGGTGGTCATGCCGCCGTCGGTGGCATACACCTCGGCGTGGGCGGTACTGAGCACGCGGTTGCGGATGGTCAGTTTGCCGATCTGGATCGGCGCAAACATTGCTTCGAAAGCCATGGCAGGGTCCTCGACTTACAACGGCTTGACGGTGAACAGGCCGTCGTCGTGGCCCTCTTCGGAGCCGCCGTATACCTGTTCAGCAACGGTGCGGATCTTGCTGCCGCGGGCTTCGAGAATCTGGTCCATCGCGCCGGCAAACCAGCCGGTGAACATGTAGTCGACCTTGCGCCCGACCTTGCCGTACACGTAGACGAATGCCGAGTGCTCGAGCTTGACGCTGGCGGTGCCTTTGTCGAGGTCGATGTCCTGGATCTTGAACAGGCCCCAGCCGCGCTGCGACAGGCGCTTCATGTAGTGCTCGAACACTGCGACGCCTTCCAGGCCGTGGCATTCAGCTTCTTTTTCACACCAGTGCCAGGCGGATTTGTAGCCGGCCTTGTAGAGGATTTCGGCGTAGGCCTCGCTGCCCAGGACTTCTTCGATCCCCATGTGATTGTTGACGAAGAAATGGCGCGGCACGTACAGCATCGGCAGGGCGTCGGAGGTCCAGACACCGGTTTCGCTGTCGACTTCGATAGGCAATTGAGGGGCGATCTTGGCCATGGAAACTTAACTCCGGAAAATGCTTTGGTAAGCCCCCAACGCATAAGGTTGGGGGAAAAGAGGCGTGAGTGGTGGCTTATTCGCCCCAGACGTCCTTCAGGACGTTGACCCAGTTTTCGCCCATGATCTTGCGCACCACGCGCTCGGGATGGCCGCGCTTGAGCAGGGTCTCGGTGAGGTTCGGGAACTCGCCCACGGTGCGGATGCCCAGCGGGTTGATGATCTTGCCGAAGCTGGTCAGGCGGCGGGCGTAGCCCTTGTCGTGGGTCAGCATTTCGAAGAAATCCTGGCCATGGCCCTGGGTGAAGTCGGTGCCGATGCCGATGGCGTCTTCGCCCACGATGTTCATGGTGTACTCGATGGCTTCGGCGTAGTCGTCGATGGTCGAGTCGATGCCCTTGGCCAGGAACGGCGCGAACATGGTCACGCCGACAAAGCCGCCGTGGTCGGCGATGAACTTCAGCTCTTCATCGGACTTGTTGCGCGGGTGCTCTTTGAGGCCTGAAGGCAGGCAGTGGGAGTAGCACACCGGCTTTTTCGATTCGAGGATGACTTCTTCGGAAGTCTTGGAGCCCACGTGGGACAGGTCGCACATGATGCCGACGCGGTTCATCTCGGCGACGACCTCGCGACCGAAGCCCGACAGGCCGCCATCGCGCTCATAGCAGCCGGTGCCCACCAGGTTCTGGGTGTTGTAGCACATCTGCACCACGCCAACCCCGAGCTGCTTGAAGATCTCGACGTAGCCGAGCTGGTCTTCAAACGCGTGGGCGTTCTGGAAGCCGAAGATGATGCCGGTCTTGCCCTGTTCCTTGGCGCGACGGATATCGGCGGTGGTTTTCACCGGGATCACCAGGTCGCTGTTTTCGCGAATCAGGGTCTGGCTGGCCACGATGTTGTTAATGGTGGCCTGGAACCCTTCCCATACCGACACGGTGCAGTTGGCAGCGGTGAGGCCACCCTTGCGCATGTCTTCGAACAGGTCGCGGTTCCACTTGGCAATGATCAGCCCGTCGATAACGATGCTGTCGGCGTGCAATTCGGCTGGGCTCATCAGGCGTCCCCTTATTGGCGATTCATGCGCCGAATCGTCTGCCGGCGCTTTGGGGCCAGCATATGCCCCGGGGCAGAAGGAGCCGGGTGCAAAAACGACAAGGGAATTGCCGAAAGCGTCAATCCGCGACAAAGGCCAACATGACATCTCTGACGGGTGTCTGTTCTTTGTCTTACGCTTGAGCCAGAATTTGCTCATCAACTGATATGAGACGGCGCAATGAAATCGATTTTCCTGGCTTTGGCACTCATCGCAACCGGCGTACACGCCGCTGAAGACACCGACAGCACGCCCTGCGATGGCATCGAGAACGACAAGCAAACCCTGGAATGCGCCACCTACAACAAAACCACCGCCGAACAACTGCTCAAGGATAACTACCAGGGCTTGCTGGAACGCATGGGTTCGACCTATGGCAGCAACAAGACGCAGCTGGCGGACATTACCGCTCGTCTGAAGGATGCCCAGCAGAAGTGGGAAAAGTTACGTGATGCGGATTGCGCCGTAGATACCTTTCCGGCAGTGGCGGGAAGCAAGGCATATGCGATCCAGCAGAATGATTGTCTGGCGCGGATGAGTGATGAACGGTCGGAGTTTTTGGAGTCGATTGGGCAGGAATAAGCGACAATCCCCTCCACTCTTTACTCAGAACCAAGGCTATTCATGACAATCTGCGGCATCGAAATCAAAGGCAGCGAAGCCATTATTGCTGTCGCCTCTCTCGACGGTCAGGCATTGGGCCACGTCGCTCTGGCCACCAAGAAAATCGCCCTTGAAGACGATGATGAGGCGGCCAACGTCAAGGCCTTCGCCACTCAGGTCAGCGCGTTTGTGCGGGAAAACGGCATCAGCCGCATCGCCATCAAGAAGCGCAGCAAGAAAGGCGAATTCGCCGGTGGCCCGACCACGTTCAAGATTGAAGGTGTGTTTCAGTTGCTGGAGGGCGTTGAAGTGACGCTGCTGTCGCCGCAGACCATCAATGCGCAGAACAAGAAACATGACTTTGCCCTGCCGGCGACGCTGAACAAGTATCAGCATGAGGCCTTCAAAGCCGCGTGTTCAGCCCTGCTGAAGAAATAAGCTACATCGCACATCCCCTGTGGGAGCGGGCTTGCTCGCGAATGCGGTGTGTCAGTCAATACATGTAACGACTGATCCACCGCATTCGCGAGCAAGCCCGCTCCCACATTTGATCTGTGTTGTTTTCAATAGCGGTTTTCATACTGCTTCCCGGCGCCGATCTTCCCTTGGGCACTTGGCAAACCTTGCCCGGTAGCTGCGGGTGAAATACGACGGCGACTCAAAGCCGCAGGCGATGCTCACCTCCAGCACGCTCAGGTCGCTCTGGCGCAACAACTGCCGAGCCTTTTCCAGGCGCAAACCCAGGTAGAAGTTGCTCGGTGTGTCGTTCAGGTGCAGCCGAAACAAGCGCTCCAACTGCCGCCGCGTGACCTTGATCGCCTCCGCCAGCGCCAGTGTGCTCAACGGCGGTTCCGTGTGCTGTTCCATCTCCCCAATCACCTGCACCAACTTCTTGTTGTTGATGCCGTAGCGCGTGGCGATCTGCATGCGTTGGTGGTCTTTGCGCGGGCGGATGCGGCCGAGCACGAATTGCTCGGACACCTGGATCGCCAACTCTGGCCCGTGAGCCTGGCTGATCAGGTCGAGCATCAGGTCGATGGACGCGGTGCCGCCCGCCGAGGTGATGCGCCGGCGGTCGATCTCGAACAGCTCCTGGGTTACCGTCAGCTGTGGATAAGATTCCTTGAAGGCGTCGATGGCTTCCCAGTGCAGGGTCAGGCGGTGGCCGTCGAGCAGGCCGGCTTCGGCGAGTACGCAGGCGCCAGTGTCGATGGCGCCCAGGGTCACGCCGTCGTGGTCAAGGCGACGCAGCCAGTGTTCCAGTGCGGGCGTGGCGAACTTCAGCGGTTCGAAGCCGGCCACCACCAGTAAGGTCGAGCCTTTCTTCAGCGGCTCCAGCGCGGCGTCGGCGTTGACCGACATGCCATTGCTCGCCAGCACCGCGCCGCCGTCGGCGCTCAAGACGTGCCAGCGGTACAGCTCGCCGCGAAAACGATTGGCGACACGTAAAGGTTCGATCGCGGAGATAAAGCCGATGGCGGAGAAGCCCGGCATCAGCAGAAAGTAGAAATCCTGGGACATGGAGCGCTCTCGTAGGACGGACAGCGTGGTCACTGTGATACGCCAGTTCAATCGGTCATTCAAGGGGGCAGGTCGCTGCAGTGCAAGAGCTGGTCGCCGCCGTGCGTTTTGTCGGGGACCAAGCTGCGTAACTTGGCTGCACGGTGCACAAAGACGCCGGAACCCACAATAACAACCTGCCGAGGGAACCACCATGAACCGACTGATCAGCCGCTGTGTGCTCGCACTCAGCGCCAGCGCCATTTTGAGCACCAACGTCATGGCAGCCGATGCGGCTTCTTGCCAGAACGTGCGCATGGGCGTGGTGAACTGGACCGACGTAATCGCCACCAGTGCCATGACTCAAGTGTTGCTCGACGGCCTCGGCTACAAGACCAAACAGACCAGCGCGTCCCAGCAAATCATCTTTGCCGGGATTCGCGACCAGCGCCTGGACATGTTCCTGGGCTACTGGAACCCGCTGATGACCCAGACCATCACCCCGTTTGTCGAGGCCAAGCAGGTCAAGGTGCTCGACAAGCCGTCCCTGGAAGACGCCCGCGCGACCCTGGCGGTGCCGACTTACCTGGCCGACAAGGGCCTGAAGACCTTCGCCGACATCGCCAGGTTTGAAAAAGAACTGGGCGGCAAGATCTACGGCATTGAACCGGGCTCGGGCGCCAACACCCAGATCAAGGCGATGATCGCCAAGAATCAGTTTGGCCTGGGCAAGTTCCAACTGGTGGAATCCAGCGAGGCCGGCATGCTCGCCGCCGTCGACCGCGCCGTGCGCCGCAAGGAGGCCGTGGTGTTCTTCGGCTGGGCGCCGCACCCGATGAACGTCAACGTGGCGATGACTTACCTCACCGGCAGTGATGACGCGCTGGGCCCGAACGAAGGCATGGCCACCGTGTGGTCCGTCACCTCGCCGACCTACGCCGAGCAATGCCCCAACGTGCACAAGTTGCTGAGCAACCTGACCTTCACCGCCGCCGACGAGAGCCGAATGATGCAGCCGCTGCTGGATCACAAGGACGCTTTCGAGTCGGCCAGGCAATGGCTCAAGGATCACCCGCAAGACCAGCAGCGCTGGCTGGAAGGCGTGACCACCTTCGACGGCAAACCCGCCGCAGCCAACCTGCAATTGACCAGCAAATAACCTGTCTTGAATCACCGTTTCGCAGCCGCTCCCGGCTGCGAACGGTATGACTACGCCTGAAAATCACGCCTGTAAGGAACCTGCCTCATGAACCACGACGTCATCATCACCTGCGCACTCACCGGTGCTGGCGACACGACCGCCAGAAGCCCTCACGTGCCGGTCACTCCCAAACAAATCGCTGCCGCGGCGGTGGAAGCAGCCAAGGCCGGTGCCACCGTGGTGCATTGCCACGTACGTGACCCCGAGACCGGCAAGTTCAGCCGCGACGTGGCGCTGTACCGCGAAGTGATGGAGCGCATCCGCGAGGCGGACGTCGACATCATCGTCAACCTCACCGCCGGCATGGGTGGCGACCTGGAAATCGGTGGCGGCGAGAACCCCATGGAGTTCGGGCCCAACACCGACCTGGTGGGCCCGCTGACCCGCCTGGCCCACGTGGAAGAGCTGCTGCCGGAAATCTGCACCCTCGATTGCGGCACCCTGAACTTCGGCGATGGCGACACCATTTACGTCTCCACCCCGGCCCAGCTGCGGGCTGGCGCCAAACGTATTCAAGAGCTGGGGGTAAAAGCCGAGCTGGAAATTTTCGACACCGGTCACCTGTGGTTCGCCAAGCAGATGATCAAGGAAGGCTTGCTCGACAACCCGTTGTTCCAGCTGTGCCTGGGCATCCCGTGGGGCGCGCCGGCCGACACCACCACCATGAAAGCCATGGTTGACAACCTGCCGGCTGACGCGGTGTGGGCCGGCTTCGGCATTGGTCGCATGCAGATGCCGATGGCGGCGCAAGCGGTGCTGCTGGGCGGCAATGTGCGAGTCGGCCTGGAAGACAACCTGTGGCTGGACAAGGGCGTGCTGGCGACCAACGGCCAGTTGGTGGAACGCGCCAGCGAGATCCTCAGCCGCCTGGGTGCGCGGGTCATGACCCCGGCCGAAGGCCGCGTGAAGATGGGCCTGACCAAGCGCGGCTAAAACACACTGCACGACGCCCTGCAGGAACCGAATCAAATGTGGGAGCGGGCTTGCTCGCGAATGCGGTGGATCAGCCACCGAATGCATCAACTGACAGACCGCTTTCGCGAGCAAGCCCGCTCCCACATTTTGATCTTGGCTCTCACACAGAATCACCGAACTCTTTAGGAATTTGCCATGAGCTTTATCACTGAAATCAAAACCTTCGCAGCGCTGGGCAGCGGCGTTATCGGCAGTGGCTGGGTATCCCGCGCCCTGGCTCACGGCCTGGATGTGGTGGCCTGGGACCCGGCGCCTGGCGCCGAAGCGGCCCTGCGCAAACGTGTCGCGAATGCCTGGGGCGCACTCGAGAAACAAGGCCTTGCACCCGGCGCCTCGCAAGACCGCCTGCGCTTTGTGGCCACGATTGAAGAGTGCGTGAAAGACGCCGACTTCATCCAGGAAAGCGCCCCGGAACGCCTGGAATTGAAGCTGGAGTTACACAGCAAAATCAGCGCGGCGGCCAAGCCGAATGCGTTGATTGGTTCGAGTACTTCGGGGCTGTTGCCGAGCGAGTTTTATGAAGGCTCCACGCACCCGGAACGTTGCGTGGTGGGGCATCCGTTCAACCCGGTTTACCTGTTGCCGCTGGTGGAAGTGGTAGGCGGCAAAAACACTGCGCCGGAAGCGATTCAGGCAGCAATCAAGGTGTACGAATCCCTCGGCATGCGCCCTTTGCATGTGCGTAAGGAAGTGCCCGGTTTTATCGCTGACCGGCTGCTGGAAGCCCTGTGGCGTGAGGCCTTGCACCTGGTGAACGATGGTGTGGCAACCACCGGCGAGATCGATGATGCGATTCGCTTTGGCGCCGGTTTACGCTGGTCGTTCATGGGCACGTTCCTGACCTATACGCTGGCGGGCGGTGATGCCGGGATGCGGCACTTCATGGCGCAGTTCGGCCCGGCCTTGCAGCTGCCGTGGACCTATCTGCCGGCGCCGGAATTGACCGACAAATTGATTGACGACGTGGTGGAAGGCACCAGCGATCAGTTAGGCAAGCACAGCATTTCGGCGCTGGAGCGCTATCGTGATGATTGCCTGCTGGCGGTGCTGGAGGCGGTGAAGACCACCAAGGAAAAACACGGTATGACCTTCGCCGAATAAGCCCTGTAAAGATCGTTCCCACGCTCTGCGTGGGAATGCAGCCCAGGACGCTCTGCGTCCCAACGCGTGACGCAGAGCGTCACAGGAGGCGTTCCCACGCAGAGCGTGGGAACGATCACGTACCTACCGGGAACCGAACCATGCCCGCACTCACCACCTACACCACCAAAATCCTCCCCGAGTGGGTCGACTACAACGGCCACCTGCGCGATGCGTTCTACCTGCTGATTTTCAGCTACGCCACCGATGCGCTGATGGACACCCTGGGCCTGGACAGCGAAAACCGCGAAGCCAGCGGCCACTCGCTGTTCACCCTGGAGTTGCACCTCAACTACCTGCACGAAGTGAAACTGGGCGCCGCCGTCGAGGTACACACCCAACTCATCGCCCACGACCGCAAGCGCCTGCACCTCTATCACAGCCTGCACCTGGTGGGCGACGAAAAGGAGCTGGCGGGCAACGAACAGATGCTGCTCCACGTCGACCTCGCCGGGCCGCACTCGGCGCCATTCAGTGAAGCGGTGCTGGGCAAGCTTGCCAGCATCAGCGCCGAACAAACCGACCTGCCGAAGCCCGCCCTGCTCGGCCGCGTGATTGGACTGCCACCCCAAAAATAAGGAATCGCCATGCAAACCGCCGCCGCTGTTGCCGACTTCCGTACTTACCCACTGATCAGTGACCTGGCCGATGTGCAGGTGCACGGCGATCACCTCAGTGTGCGATGGGCCGATGGGCGGGTCAGCCCGTTTCATCACCAGTGGCTGCGGGACAACTGCCCGTGCCCTGTTTGCGTCTACAGCGTGACCCGTGAGCAGGTGCTGGAAATTGTCGATGTGGACGAACACCTCACGGCTGTCAGCGCGCGTATCGACCAGGGTTTGCTGACGGTTGAATGGAGTGGCGGGCATCGCAGCCAGTACGATCCCGGATGGTTGCGGGCGCACGCCTACGACGATGAGTCCCGCGCCGAACGCCGGGCTGCCAAACCGAAATCCCTGCTGTGGGACCGTACGTTCGAGCTGCCCGTATTCGACTACGCAGCGCTGATGGAAGATCCGAAAGCCCTGCTGCAATGGCTGCTGGCTTTGCGTGACAGCGGCCTCACGCAAGTGCGTGGCGTGCCCACCGAACCTGGCTCGCTGGCGCTGATCGCCAAGCGCATTTCGTTCATCCGCGAGAGCAACTTCGGCGTGCTGTTCAACGTACAGTCCAAGGCCGATGCCGACAGCAACGCCTACACGGCATTCAACCTGCCGCTGCACAGTGATTTGCCGACGCGGGAGCTGCAACCCGGGCTGCAGTTCTTGCATTGCCTGGTGAACGACGCCGACGGGGGCGAGAGTATTTTTGTCGACGGTTTTGCGATTGCCCGGGCGCTGCGGGACGAAGATCCGGACGCCTTTCGCGCGTTGTGCGAGATCCCGGTGGAGTTTCGCAACAAGGACCGTCACAGCGACTATCGCCGGCTGGCGCCGATCATTGCTCTGGATACCTTGGGTGAAGTCGCCGAGATTCGCATGGCCAACTTTCTGCGCGGGCCGTTTGAGGCGCCTGCAGAGCAGATGCCGTTGCTCTATCGCGCCTATCGCCGGTTTATTGCGATGACCCGGGAAGAGCGTTTTCGGCTGGTCAAACGTCTGAATCCGGGCGAGCTGTGGTGCTTTGATAATCGCCGGACCCTGCATGCGCGCAATGCGTTTGATCCGGCGTCCGGCGCGCGGCATTTCCAGGGCTGCTATATCGATCGGGATGAGTTGTTGTCGCGGATATTGGTGTTGCAGCGGTAGACCGAGGCGCCCCCTTCGCGAGCAAGCCCGCTCCCACATTTGACCGAGTTCCTCCTGAAAAAACGCGGTCAAATGTGGGAGCGGGCTTGCTCGCGAAGGGGCCAGCAGCTTCACCTCAAATTTCAGCTCAAAAAAAGCCCCGATCCAGCCGTGACAGGATCGGGGCAGAGTGCTTTGTGTGAGCGGCGCATCCCGAGGGTGACCAAACCTTCAAGCTGCTTGCTTGATGCCAGTGTGCACACTCCCCTGCCTTGCGAGTTAGCCGAAAACGACCTGTTCATAGGTGTGCCGGACATTCATGCATTCAGGCCTTGCCGACTCGGTGATGGCCTACCAGAATCGACCTCAATCCCCCGCTCCCCTAACAAGGATTAACGTCATGATGCACGCGGATTTGATTGACCAGGATGACCTGCTGGGCCAGCTGCGGTCGTTGGGTTTCGAGGTGTCCAGCGGCGCTACCGCCGAGCAGGCTTGCGAGTGTGCGGTGCGCGGCTTGAGCGCGGCGCGGGCCAAGGCGCTCAAGGGTATGGTTGAGCAGATGTACACCGGCAGCGCGACGATCTTGCCGGCGGTGAGGCAGGCGATCGACAAGCAGTTGTTGCCGGCTTTGGTGCAATTTCGGCAGAACTCTGGCGCCTGATATACCGCATTCGCGAGCAAGCCCGCTCCCACATTCGACCGCGTTCCTACTGAAAAAACGCGGTCAAGTGTGGGAGCGGGCTTGCTCGCGAATGCAGGCGACTCGGTCTAAAGCCTTACACTCGCGAAAGTCGACTCATTCCTGGCCTGGCTCAACGCCGACAACGGCCCGGACAACGGTGACAACACCAGCGCCTGCGGAATCGGCATCATCGCCACCTGCTGCGTGGTGTTGGAACCCACACGCTCATCCCGCGGCGGAATGCCGAAGTATTCGCGGTAGCACTTGGAGAAGTGCGGCGTGGAGACAAACCCGCACACCGACGCCACTTCGATGATCGACATCGGCGTTTGCTTGAGCAACTGCCGCGCACGGATCAGGCGCAACTTGAGGTAGTAGCGCGACGGCGAACAGTGCAGGTATTTCTGGAACAAGCGCTCCAGCTGACGCCGGGAAACCGCGACGTACACCGCCAGTTCATCGAGGTCGATCGGCTCTTCCAGATTGGCCTCCATCAGCGCGACGATTTCCTGCAACTTCGGCTGGTTGGTGCCAAGCATGTGCTTGAGCGGCACACGCTGGTGATCCTGTTCGTTGCGGATGCGCTCGTACACAAACATCTCGGAGATCGCCGCCGACAACTCACGGCCGTGGTCGCGGCTGATCAGGTGCAGCATCATGTCCAGCGGCGCGGTGCCGCCGGAGCTGGTGAAGCGGTTGCGGTCGAGGGTGAACAGGCGGGTGCTCATGGCCACGCGGGGAAAGGCTTCCTGCATCGACGCCAGGCATTCCCAGTGCACGCTGCAATCAAAACCGTCCAGCAGGCCGGCGCAGGCCAGGGCCCAGCTGCCGGTGCACACCGCGCCAAGGCGACGGGATTGGCGCGCCTGGCTTTGCAGCCACGACACATGTTCACGGGTCACGGTGCGCTGGATACCCACGCCGCCACAGACGATCACGGTGTCCAGGGCCGGAGCTTTGTGCATGGAAGCATCGGGGGTGATTTGCAGACCGTCGCTGGCCCACACCTGGTTTCCGTCCACACTCAACGTCGTCCAGCGATACAGCTCGCGGCCGGAGAGTTGGTTGGCCATGCGCAGGGGTTCGACTGCGGAGGCCAGGGAAATCAGCGTGAAATTGTCCAGCAGCAAAAAGCCGATGGATTGAGGCGCACGGTTCTGGGGTTGAGCCCCGGAGTTGAACGACGTCATCGCGGTATCTCCTCACACAAAGCGGGTGATGGCCTCAGGCGAGGCTCTTGTTATTGCGCTCATCGCCTTAAGGAAACTCCTATGGCGAGAGGCTTTGTATTGATAGAGCAAATGCCATGCCTAAAGTTGAATGCGTATTCAATAACTCCTGAAAACGACCTCATGACGTGTCTATATAAGCCCGCGCATGGAGTGGGGGATATGACCCAGAAAAGACGTGAGAGAACGCAGGCTCAAGGTGTGTGAGCAGATCGGTAGCACTTGTGGGAAGGGAGAGAAACGACGTGGGAAAAGTCTGTCACCACAAGCACGGGTGACCGATGGTCATGAGGGGAAATCGTTCGGGAGCTACTTATCTAATTGCGACGCGCTAAAAGGTGGCGCTTTTGGTTCTGGTGTTCACTTTATGAGCAGTGTTGCCCGGTCTACCGCATTCGCGAGCAAGCCCGCTCCCACACTTGACCGCGTTTTTTCAGTAGGAACTCGGTCGAATGTGGGAGCGGGCTTGCTCGCGAATGCAGGCGACGCGGTCTTTCCGGATCAACACTCCACCGCACTCACCGCCAACCCACCCCGCGATGTTTCCTTGTACTTGTCATGCATATCCGCCCCGGTATCGCGCATGGTGCGGATCACCCGGTCCAGCGAGATGAAGTGCTGGCCATCCCCCCGCAGCGCCATCTGCGCCGCGTTGATCGCCTTCACCGCGGCAATCGCATTACGCTCGATGCACGGCACCTGCACCAGCCCGCCTACCGGGTCGCAGGTCAGGCCGAGGTTGTGCTCCAGCCCGATCTCCGCCGCGTTGCATAACTGCTCCGGCGTCGCACCGAGGATCTCCGCCAACCCCGCCGCCGCCATGGCGCACGCCGAGCCGACTTCACCCTGGCAGCCGACTTCGGCACCCGAGATCGACGCGTTTTTCTTACACAGGATGCCCACCGCCGCCGCGCCGAGGAAATAGTCGACCACGTTGGCCTCGGTCACTTCTTCGCTGAACTTCATGAAGTAGTGCAGCACCGCCGGGATGATCCCCGCCGCGCCGTTGGTCGGTGCCGTGACCATGCGCCCGCCGGCGGCGTTTTCTTCATTCACCGCCAGGGCGAACAGGTTGACCCATTCCATCGCGCTCAAGGTCGAGCCGATCACGTTCGGCTTGCCCAGCTCCTGCAGGCTGCGGTGCAACTTGGCTGCACGCCGCCGAACATTGAGGCCGCCGGGAAGGATGCCTTCGTGCTTTAGGCCTTGCTCCACGCAATCCTGCATGGCGCGCCAAAGCTTCATCAGGCCGCTGCGGATTTCTTCTTCCGAGCGCCAGGTTTTTTCGTTCGCCAACATCAGCTCAGCGACCCGCAGGTTGTGGGTCTTGCACAGCTGCAGCAGTTCCACCGCACTGGAAAAATCATAGGGCAGCTCGGTGCGGTCCATGTCCGCCACCCCGCTGTTGGCCTGGGCTTCATCCACCACGAATCCGCCGCCCACCGAGTAGTAGGTGTCGCGGTGCAGCTCGCCGTTATCACCAAACACCACCAGGGTCATGGCATTAGGGTGGAACGGCAGGTTTTCGTCGATCAGGCGCATGTCCCGCGCCCATAAGAAAGGCACCGGCAAACGTGCGTCCAGCAGCAGGGTGTTGGTCTCGCGCAGGGTTTCGATGCGGATGCCGATCTGTGACGGATCGATCGCGTCCGGCCACTCGCCCATCAGGCCCATGATCACCGCGTTGTCGCTGCCGTGACCGATGCCCGTGGCCGATAAGGAGCCATACAGCTGAACTTCGACGCGCCTGACTTGTTCCAACACATCACGTTCACGTAATCCTTGAACGAACAACGCCGCGGCGCGCATGGGGCCGACGGTGTGAGAACTCGAAGGCCCAATGCCGATCTTGAACAGGTCGAAAACGCTGATAGCCATTGCCGTGAAACTCCTCGATGAGCACAGGCCAGGCGCACATAACGCCTGGTGACGGAGCTGCTACGCTCATGTCGCAATCCGCCCAGATGCGGCCATCATCAAGCTTTTGCTGGCGCTCACGGCGTCTCACACCGACGTACCCATGCTCATCAGCGCCGCTGTTGTGGAAGGCGACGTTTTGGCCGTTTTTTGCGGTGCAGATCGGTAAAAAGTGCAGTTTTGCCGTGGAAAAAATCTGTAAGCGACGTCACCGACACTGGATACGACCATCCCTGTACTGGATACGACGCCCCCTGTAGGCGTCAGATTTTCACTGGTACATGATCAGTCTCGACTCGTTTGCACAGTTGCGTGGCAGAGCTGTGCCGCACGCCCAACCGCAACACCTATAAGCGCGGTGTTATTGCCGCCAGAAAAACACCAGGAGTCCACCCCCATGAAAGGTTCCCCGTCGTTGTTGTTGGCCGCCATGCTGAGTCTGCCAGTCGTGGCTCACGCTGCAGAACCGGCGCAATGCCAGACCGTCAACTTCTCCGATGTCGGCTGGACCGACATCACCGTCACCACGGCCACCACCAGCGAAGTCCTCAAGGGCCTCGGCTACAAACCCCGCACCACGATGATTTCAGTACCCGTGACCTACAAGTCCCTGGCCGACGGCAAGAATATGGACATCTTCCTCGGCAACTGGATGCCGACCATGGAAAACGACATCAAGCAGTACCGTGATGCCGGCACCGTGGAAACCGTGCGCGCCAACCTGGAAAACGCCAAGTACACCCTGGCCGTACCGGAAGCGCTGTACAACAAGGGCCTGAAAGACTTCGCCGACATCGTCAAATTCAAGGATGAGCTGGGCGGCAAGATCTACGGGATCGAGCCGGGCAACGACGGCAACCGGACCATCCAGACCCTCATCGACAAGGACGCTTTCGGCCTGAAAACCGCTGGTTTCAAAGTGGTCGAATCCAGCGAAGCCGGGATGCTTTCGCAGGTGGAACGCGCCACCAAGCGCGACCAGGCCATCGTGTTCCTCGGCTGGGAACCGCACCCGATGAACACCCGCTTCAAGATGAAGTACCTGACCGGGGGTGATGATTCATTCGGCCCCAACTACGGCCAGGCCACCATCTACACCAACGTCCGCAAGGGCTACACCCAGGAATGCAGCAACGTGGGCCAGTTGCTGAAAAACCTGTCGTTCACCCTGAACATGGAAAGCACCCTGATGGGTAACGTCCTGGACGACAAAATGAAGCCTGACGCCGCCGCCAAGGCGTGGCTGAAGAAGAACCCGCAAGTGCTCGACACCTGGCTCGCCGGTGTCACCACGGTCGATGGCAAACCAGGACTGGAGGCCGTCAAAGCTTACCTCGCCAAGTAAACCGCTGACCCCGGGCCGGTACGCTGGCCCGGGATGTTTTTCCTCTTCGCATGTGGACATTCACTACCATGCTGACTGAACATAAAATCCCGCTAGGCCAGTACATCGCTGCCTTCGTTGAGTGGTTGACCCAACACGGGGCCGCCTACTTCGACGCAATCGCATCGACCCTGGAAACGATGATCCACGGCGTGACGTTCGCGCTGACCTGGTTCAATCCACTGGCATTGATCGGTCTGATTGCGCTGCTCGCTCACTTCATTCAACGCAAATGGGGCCTGACGGTGTTTGTCATCGCCTCCTTCCTGCTGATCCTGAATCTTGGGTACTGGCAGGAAACCATGGAGACCCTGGCGCAGGTGCTGTTCGCCACCCTGGTCTGCGTGGTGATCGGCGTGCCGCTGGGCATCGTTGCCGCGCACAAACCGATGTTCTACACCCTGATGCGGCCGGTGCTCGATCTGATGCAGACCGTACCGACCTTCGTCTACCTCATCCCTACCCTGACCCTCTTCGGGCTGGGTGTGGTGCCCGGGCTGATTTCCACGGTGGTGTTTGCGATTGCCGCGCCTATCCGTCTGACTTACCTGGGTATCCGTGATGTGCCGCAAGAGTTGATGGACGCCGGCAAGGCCTTTGGCTGCTCGCGCCGTCAGTTGCTCTCGCGGATCGAACTGCCCCACGCCATGCCGAGCATCGCCGCCGGCATTACCCAATGCATCATGCTGTCGTTGTCGATGGTGGTGATCGCGGCCCTGGTGGGCGCCGACGGCCTCGGCAAACCGGTGGTCAACGCGCTGAACACCGCCGACATCGCCCTGGGCTTTGAAGCCGGCCTGGCGATCGTACTGCTGGCCATCATGCTCGACCGCATCTGCAAACAACCCGACGCCAAAGTAGGGGGTGATGCATGAGCATTATCCGATTCGAAAATGTCGACGTGATCTTCTCCAAAGACCCACGCGAGGCGCTCAAGCTGCTGGACCAGGGCATGACGCGCAACGAGATCCTGAAAAAGACCGGGCAGATTGTCGGCGTTGAAAACGCTAGCCTGGATGTCGAGAAAGGCGAGATCTGCGTGCTGATGGGCCTGTCCGGTTCAGGCAAGTCGAGCTTGCTGCGCTGCATCAACGGCTTGAACACCGTCAGCCGCGGCAAGCTGTTTGTGGAGCATGAAGGTCGCCAGATCGACATCGCATCCTGCACCCCCGCCGAGCTGAAAATGATGCGCACCCAGCGCATCGCCATGGTGTTCCAGAAGTTCGCCCTGATGCCCTGGCTGACGGTGCGCGAGAACATCAGCTTCGGCCTGGAGATGCAGGGCCGCCCGGAGAAAGAACGACGCAAGCTGGTGGATGACAAGCTGGAACTGGTGGGCCTGTCGCAGTGGCGCAACAAGAAGCCCGACGAGCTTTCCGGTGGCATGCAGCAGCGTGTCGGCCTGGCCCGCGCATTGGCGATGGACGCCGATATCCTGTTGATGGACGAACCCTTCTCGGCACTCGACCCGCTGATCCGCCAGGGCTTGCAGGATGAGTTGCTGGAGCTGCAACGCAAGCTGAGCAAGACCATCGTATTTGTGAGCCATGACCTGGATGAGGCGCTGAAACTCGGCAGCCGCATCGCGATCATGAAAGACGGGCGGATCATCCAGTACAGCGTGCCGGAAGAGATCGTGCTGAACCCGGCGGATGACTATGTGCGGACCTTCGTGGCCCACACCAACCCGCTGAATGTGCTGTGTGGCCGCAGCCTGATGCGCACGGTGGATAACTGCACCCACGTCAACGGCTCCATCAGTCTGGACCCGGGCGGTGACTCGTGGCTGGACCTGGCCGAAGGCAACACCATCAAGGGCGCGCGGCAGAACGGTTCGGTGCTGAACCTGCAGAACTGGGCACCGGGGCAATCGGTGGAGGGCCTGGGCCGGATGCCGACGCTGGTGGATTCGAATATCGGAATGCGCGATGCGTTGCAGATTCGGTACCAGACAGGCAACAAGCTAGTGCTGCAGGACGACAACAAGGTGGTGGGGATTCTGGGTGACAGCGAGCTCTATCATGCCCTCTTGGGCAAGAACCTGGGCTAACAGACACCGCAACATAAATGTGGGAGCGGGCTTGCTCGCGAATGCGGTGTATCAGTGTCAGATGTACTGACTGACACTGCGCATTCGCGAGCAAGCCCGCTCCCACATTTTGCTCAGGTGGTGTCAGTAACGACACCACCTGTCCTTTCAACACTCAGCTATAGACACGGCCAAGGAGCTGCCGATGGCTTTCAAACTGATCGAGCACGTCCCGGGTGATCTGCTCCTGGGTGAAGCCCATCAGGTCGTATTCCTGAGGCCCGTTGTGCAGGTAAACCTCGGCGCGGTAGTAGCGCGTGCGTTCTTCCTCGGGCAAGTCGTTCGGTGCCGACGAATAAGCATCCAGGCTCACCTCGTAGACAAACGGATTGCCCTCTTGCATCTCGATGCGCACACCAATGCAGCGCTTGGATTTGCCCAGCAGGGTCTGCACTTCCAGCCCCTGGTCACGCAACGCAGTCGCCGCTTCTTCCAGCGCCGGCGTGACGTGCTTGTCCATAAAGCGTTGCACGGTACCCTGGCTCGGTTGCAGGTCCAGGGCAGTCAAACGCTCGCTGAAACCACGCCGACCACGCTCGGCCAACTGCGCCTGCTCCAACTCGATCGCCACGTCCTGGCGCATCGCCTTGTGCAGGCCGAACATGAAGAACACCAGCACCACCGAGAACGGCAAGCCCGCCAGCACCACCATGGTTTGCATGGCTTCGAAGTTACCGGCGAACAGCAGGCCGATGGTCACCAGGGTGATCACCGCCGACCAGAAAATCCGCAGCCAGTGCGGCGCATCTTCGTCAACGTTGCCGCCCTTGCAGGACAGGTTCGCCATCATCACCGCGCCGGAATCCGCCGGGGTCAGGAACAGTACGAAGCCCACGAAGATCGACACACCGATGACGATTTTCGACGCCGGGTAATGCTCAAGCAGTTGGTAGATCGCCATGGACGGCTGTTCCAGCGCCGTCTTGCCCAACTCCACCGCGCCATGGTTCACCACCAGGTCCAGGGCCGAGTTGCCGAAGATCGACAGCCACGCCAGGGTGAAGCCCAGCGGGATCAGCAGCACGCCGGCCACCAGTTCACGCACCGTGCGACCACGGGAAATACGCGCGATGAACATGCCCACGAATGGCGCCCAGGAAATCCACCAGGCCCAGTAGAACAGGGTCCACAGGCCCATCCAGCGTTCGGTCTTGTCGGCGTCGCCTTCGTACACGTACAGGTCGAAGGTCTTCAGCACGATGCCGTTCATGTAGTCGCCGATGTTCTGCACGAAGCCGTTGAGCAAGTGCAAAGTCGGGCCAAACAGCAATACGAAAATCAGCAGGCCGCTGAACAGCACGATGTTCAGGTTGGACAGGCGGCGAATGCCGTTTTCCACACCCGACACCGCAGCAATAGTCGCTACGGTGCTCATCACGATGATCACGATCAGCAGGTTGGTGTTGCTGTGTTCCATGCCGAACAGGTTTTCCAACCCGGAGGACACTTGCATCGAACCAATCCCCAGGTTCGTCACCAGGCCCAGCAGCGTCACGAACATGCCGAAGCCGTCCACCGCGTGACCGGCCGCGCCTTTGACCCAACGCTCGCCCACCAGCGGGTACAGCGCCGAGCGCAGGGCCAGCGGCTGGTTATGACGGTAGGCAAAGTACGCCACGGCCAGGCCGACCAGTGCGTAGATCGCCCAGCCGTGCAGGCCCCAGTGCAGGAACGTCAACTGCAACGCCTGGCGTGCAGCTTCGCCGGTGGCCGACGCGCCTTCAGGCGGGTTGAAGTAGTGGTCCAGCGGCTCGGAGGCGCCGAAGTACAGCAGCGAGATGCCGATGCCCGACGAGAAGAGCATGCCGGCCCAGGCGCCGTAGCTGAAGTCCGGGGTGTCGTCCTTGCTGCCCAGTTTCAATTTGCCATAGGACGAAAACGCCAGGCCCACCACAAACACCAGGTAGGCGGCGATCACGACCATGTAGTACCAGCCAAAGCTTTTCGACAACCAGGCTTGGGCCACACCGAGCATCCTGCCGGCTTCCTGCGGGGCGATGATCAGAATCGCGGTCAACAACAGAATCAGCGCGGTGGAGGTGTAGAACACCCAACCGTTGACCCGCACCTTTTCTGGCGGGGTCTTTATAAGAGAGGCAGAACTCATGGCACAGATGCTCCGGGCAGTGCAGAGAAACACAAGGCAACGCTTGACCCGAGCCATCGATTTTTCGGCAGTCGACGGACGGGTGTATAAAGACACCCCGAAAAACCATAAACCCCCGGCGAACCGCTGTGCCGGGCTGTTTCATGGGTTTTCCCGATGTCAGGTGGCGCCACATGCACGTAGGAAATACCTGTAGGCAGCGACCATTTGTCGCAGATCTTATTCTTTGTTGATTGAACGTTCAATCAAAACAAAATAGACTGGCCCTCAAGCCGACGGACGTTTATCGCCCGTTGGCAGGCCTAAGGAGAGGTGCACGATGCCCAAGGTCGGTATGCAACCCATACGCCGCCAGCAGTTGATCGAAGCCACATTGACGGCCGTCGATCAGGTCGGAATGGGGGATGCCAGCATTGCGCTGATCGCCCGTCTGGCCGGTGTCTCGAATGGCATCATCAGTCACTATTTTCAGGACAAGAATGGCCTGATCGCCGCCACGATGCGGTACCTGATGAACGTGCTGATCGAGAACGTCACCGAGCGCCGGTTGGCGCTGAAAGATGACAGCCCGCGGGCCCATCTTCAGGTGATCATCGAAGGCAACTTCGACGCCAGCCAAGTCAACGGCCCGGCTATGAAAACCTGGCTGGCCTTCTGGGCCACCAGCATGCACCACCCGTCATTGCACAGGCTGCAGCGGATCAACGATCACCGTCTGTATTCCAACCTGTGTTGCCAGTTCCGCCGAGCGTTGCCGTTGCCCGAGGCACGCAGCGCAGCCCGAGGCCTGGCGGCCCTGATCGACGGTTTGTGGTTGCGCGGCGCCCTGTCGGGAGACGCTTTTGACACGGAGCAGGCGCAACGGATCGCTTACGAATACATGGATTTCCAATTGGCCAAGCAGGTGAGTTAGAGCACACATAAACGCTCAACTCCCGAACCGCGCCAACCACTAATGCACTTGCGAGGACTTTATGGCCCGTTTCGAACTGCAAAAACTCTACATTGACGGCGGCTACTCCGACGCTGGCAGCGATGCCACTTTCGAAGCCATCAACCCGGCTAACGGTGAAGTTCTCGCCAACGTGCAACGCGCTACCAAAGAAGACGTCGAGCGCGCTGTGGTCAGCGCCGAAAAGGGCCAGAAAATCTGGGCCGCCATGACTGCCATGGAGCGTTCGCGCATCCTGCGTCGTGCCGTCGACATCCTGCGTGAGCGCAACGACGAACTGGCCGCCCTGGAAACCCTGGACACCGGCAAGCCGTATTCCGAAACCCAATACGTCGACATCGTCACCGGCGCTGACGTGCTGGAATACTACGCAGGCCTGGTGCCCGCCATCGAAGGCGAGCAGATCCCGCTGCGTGACACTTCTTTCGTCTACACCCGTCGCGAGCCGCTGGGCGTCGTGGCCGGTATCGGCGCATGGAACTACCCGATCCAGATCGCCCTGTGGAAATCCGCACCTGCCCTGGCGGCCGGTAACGCGATGATCTTCAAGCCAAGCGAAGTCACCTCGCTGACCACCCTGAAACTGGCTGAAATCTACACCGCCGCCGGCGTTCCGGATGGCGTGTTCAACGTCCTGACCGGCAGCGGCCGTGAAGTCGGCACCTGGCTGACCGAACACCCGCGCATCGAGAAAGTCTCCTTCACCGGCGGCACCGACACCGGCAAGAAAGTCATGGCCAGCGCTTCGAGCTCTTCGCTCAAGGAAGTCACCATGGAACTGGGCGGCAAATCCCCGCTGATCATTTTCGACGACGCCGACCTCGACCGCGCCGCCGACATCGCGATGATGGCCAACTTCTACAGCTCGGGCCAGGTCTGCACCAACGGCACCCGCGTGTTCGTTCCGACCGCCCTCAAAGGCGCGTTCGAAGCCAAGATCGCCGAGCGCGTTGCCCGCATCCGCATCGGCAACCCGGAAGATGAAAACACCAACTTCGGCCCGCTGGTCAGCTTCGCCCACATGGAAAGCGTGCTCGGCTACATCGCCAAAGGTAAAGAAGAAGGCGCCCGCGTGCTGTGCGGCGGCGACCGTCTGACCGACGGTGAATTCGCCAAGGGTGCCTACGTGGCCCCGACCGTGTTCACTGACTGCACCGACGTAATGACCATCGTCCGTGAAGAAATCTTCGGCCCGGTGATGAGCATCCTCACCTACGACACCGAAGAAGAAGTGATCCGCCGTGCCAACGACACCGACTTCGGCCTGGCCGCGGGCCTGGTGACCAAGGACCTGAACCGCGCCCACCGCGTGATTCATCAGCTGGAAGCCGGTATCTGCTGGATCAACGCCTGGGGCGAGTCCGACGCGAAGATGCCGGTGGGCGGCTACAAGCAGTCGGGCGTGGGCCGTGAAAACGGGATCAGCTCGCTGAACAACTTCACTCGCATCAAATCGGTACAGGTTGAGCTGGGCGACTACGCCTCGGTGTTCTAAAACCTGATTGAGCCTGGCATGGCCCATGTGGCGAGGGGGCTTGCTCCCGTCGGGCTGCGAAGCAGCCCCATGCCAGGTCCCGCAGTTCTTTCAGACAGAACTCGAGCGCTGACTTTGCGACTGCTGCGCAGTCGAACGGGAGCAAGCTCCCTCGCCACAAAAGCAGCCTGAACCAACTTTCACGAGGGTGCATTCAATGTCCCAAGAATACGACTACATCATTGTGGGTGCCGGCTCTGCCGGTAACACCCTGGCGACCCGTCTGACCGAAGACGAAGGCGTCACCGTCCTGCTGCTGGAAGCCGGCGGCCCGGACTACCGTTTCGATTTCCGTACCCAGATGCCAGCCGCCCTGGCGTTCCCGCTGCAAGGCCGCCGCTATAACTGGGCCTACGAAACCGATCCAGAGCCACACATGGACGGCCGCCGGATGGAGTGCGGTCGCGGCAAGGGCCTCGGCGGCTCCTCGCTGATCAACGGCATGTGCTACATCCGCGGCAACGCGATGGACTACGACAACTGGTCGAAACTGCCGGGCCTGGAAGACTGGACCTACCTGGACTGCCTGCCGTATTTCCGTAAAGCCGAAACCCGCGACATCGGCCCGAACGACTACCACGGTGGCGACGGCCCGGTCAGCGTGACCACGCCAAAGGCCGGCAACAACCCGCTGTTCCACGCGATGGTTGAAGCCGGCGTACAGGCCGGTTACCCACGTACCGAAGACTTGAACGGCTACCAGCAGGAAGGCTTCGGCCCGATGGACCGTACCGTGACGCCAAACGGTCGTCGCGCCAGCACCGCTCGCGGTTACCTGGACACGGCCAAGAAGCGCTCGACGCTGACCATCGTCACCCACGCCCTGACCGACAAAGTCCTGTTCGAAGGCAAGCGCGCCGTCGGCGTTCGTTACCTGATCGGTGCTGCCGAAGAACGTGTTGAAGCCCGTGCCCGCAAGGAAGTCCTGGTGTGCAGCGGCGCAATCGCTTCGCCGCAACTGCTGCAACGTTCCGGCGTTGGCCCGGCGAAACTGCTGGAAAGCCTCGACATTCCGGTGGTCCACGACCTGCCTGGCGTCGGCGAAAACCTGCAGGATCACCTTGAGCTGTACCTGCAATACGCGTGCACCCAACCGGTCTCGCTGTACCCGTCGCTGCTCTGGTACAACCAGCCGGCCATCGGTGCCGAGTGGCTGTTCAACGGCACCGGCATCGGCGCCAGCAACCAGTTCGAAGCGGGCGGTTTCATCCGTACCCGTGAAGAATTCGATTGGCCGAACATCCAGTATCACTTCCTGCCGGTAGCGATTAACTACAACGGCAGCAACGGTGTGAAAGAGCACGGTTTCCAGGCGCACATGGGCTCCATGCGTTCGCCGAGCCGTGGCCGCGTGCAGCTGAAGTCGAAGAACCCACGGGAATACCCGAGCATCCTCTTCAACTACATGTCTACCGAACAGGACTGGCAGGAATTCCGCGACGGCATCCGCCTGACCCGTGAAATCATGCAACAGCCGGCACTCGACCAATACCGTGGCCGCGAAATCAGCCCGGGCATCGACGTACAGACCGACGAGCAACTGGATAAATTTATCCGTGAGCACGCCGAGACCGCGTTCCACCCGTCCTGCTCGTGCAAGATGGGCACCGACGAGATGGCCGTGGTTGACGCCGAAGGCCGTGTGCATGGCATGCAGGGTCTGCGCGTGGTTGACGCCTCGATCATGCCGATCATCACCACCGGCAACCTGAACGCGCCGACGATCATGATCGCCGAGAAAATCGCCGACAAGATCCGTGGCCGCAAGCCACTGCCGCGCAGCACTGCGGATTACTACGTGGCAGGCGATGCGCCGGTGCGTGGCAAGCCGATGCGTGAAGTGGGTCCTACTGCGCAGTAACTGATGGACCGAGGTGCTCCCTTCGCGAGCAAGCCCGCTCCCACATTTTTGACCGTGTGAACCCGATCAAATGTGGGAGGGGGCTTGCTCCCGAAGAGGCCCGATCTGACACCGCAAGACCTCCCGCCCGCCTACACTTTCCTTGATCAGCTCCCAGCCCAGGCCTACTCTGTTTGCCTGCCCGCGCCGAGCCGCCCACAAGGAAGGCCCCATGTTCGAACACCACGCCACACTCAAAAAGCAGTTCAGTGCCCTGCGCACTACCGCCGAATTCTTTTCCCTGCGCTACGTCCGCGAGTCCGGCCAGTACCTGTCGGTACGCAAGAACGTCGCCGAGCCGCCACACCTCAGCCAGGACGAAGGCGCGATGCTCACCGTGCGCCTCAATGGCGTCGAAGCCTACGCCGCCACCCACGACATTTCCCTGCCCGGCCTGCAAGCCGCCCTTGAGCGCGCCGAACAGCAAGCCCGGCTCATCAAGCCCCACGCCCTGCTCGACCTGCGCGACCAGCCAGTGTCCAGCGACATTGCCGACTACCTTTCGCCGAGCCTCGACCAGCCCTTCCCGTCCCTGAGCGACTGCTACCAACTGCTCGGCGCCGAATCGGCCGCCGTGCCCAAGGACGAGCGCCTGGTGAACTGGGAAGTCAGCCTGGGCACCACCCACGTCGAACAGATCTACCTCAACAGCGCCGGCGCCGAACTGCGCCAGGCCCAGCGGTTTGTGTTCCCGGGTGTCAACGTCACGGCCTACGACGGCAACGACAGCCAGACCCGCACCCTGGGCGGCACCAACTTCGGCCAGCAAGGCGGCTTTGACGTGATCAGCCGCTTCGGCCTGGTGGGCGCCGCGCCGCAGATTGCCGACCAGGCGCTGCAACTGCTGCTGGCCCCGAACACGCCCCAGGGCCCGCGCGACCTGCTGCTGATGCCCGACCAGATGATCCTGCAGATCCACGAATCCATCGGCCACCCGCTGGAACTCGACCGCATCCTGGGCGACGAGCGCAATTACGCCGGCACCAGCTTCGTCAAGGCCAGCGATTTCGGTCACCTGCAATACGGCTCCAACCTGCTGAACGTGACCTTCGATCCGGACATTCCCGAGCAGCTCGCCAGCTACGGGCATGACGACGACGGCACGAAGGCCAGCAAACAATTCCTGATCCGCGAAGGCTTGCTGCTCAAGCCGTTGGGCGGTGCGTTGTCGCAATACCGCGCCGGCATGCAAGGCGTGGCCAACAGCCGTGCCTGCAGCTGGAACCGCGCGCCGATCGACCGCATGGCCAACCTGAATATCGAGGCCGGCGACCAGAACATGGCGCAGCTGATTGGCGGCATCGAGAACGGCATCCTGATGTCCACCAACCGTTCGTGGTCGATTGACGATGCACGCAACAAATTCCAGTTTGGCTGCGAGTGGGGCCAGTTGATTGAAAACGGCGAGCTCAAAGGCGTGGTGAAGAACCCCAACTACCGGGCGATTTCCGCGCAGTTCTGGCGCAACCTCAGCGCCGTCGGCGACGCCAGCACCTTCAAGGTGCTGGGCACGCCGAACTGCGGCAAGGGCGAACCCAACCAGGTGATCCGCGTCGGCCATGCGTCGCCGGCCTGTGTGTTCAGCAACGTGGACGTGTTCGGGGGAGACGCCTGATGAATAATTTCAAAGCCCTGGTGGATTGGCTCAAGCAGGCCATCACCGACCACGAACAATTCCACCTCGGCTACGCCGACGAGTCCTCCGAGTTTGTGCGTTTCAACCACGGCAAAGTGCGCCAGGCCGGCCAGGTGCAACAGGCCAGCCTGAACCTGAAGCTGATCAACGACGGGCGCCACGCCGACCTCGGTATCACCCTGGCGGGCGAGCCTGAACTGGATCGCCAGCGCCTGGCCGACGGCCTGCAACAACTGCGCGAGACCTTGCCGTTGTTGCCCCAGGATCCGTACCTGCTGCTCAACCACAACGCCTGGCAAAACAAGGACCAGCAGGACCGACCACTGCCGGACCTGGCCCAGGTGCTGGAAGCAGTCAGCCTGGCCGCTGAAGGTGTGGACATGGTCGGCTTCTACGCCGCCGGCCCTATCAGCCGTGGTTTCGCCAGTTCATCAGGCGCCTTCGGCTGGCACCAGGCCAACAGTTTCAACTTCGACTTCAGCCTGTTCCACGCCAACGGTGAAGCGGTGAAAGCCAGCTACGCCGGCAACGATTGGGACAGCGTGGCCTTCGCCCAGCGTTTCAAGCAGGCCCGTGAGCAACTGGAATACCTTGGTCGCCCGCTGCACCCGCTGGCACCGGGGCAATACCGCGCCTACCTTGCCCCGGCGGCCATGGAAGAAATCATCAGCATGCTCACCTGGGGCGGGTTTTCCGCCCAGGCCATCGCCAGCAAAGGCAGCCCGTTGCAACGGTTGTATGGCGGTGATCAGTCGTTGAGCCCGCTGGTGACCCTGGACGAACAGGTCAGCGGCTCCCTGAGTTCGGCGTTTTCCCGTGACGGCTATCCGCGCAGTGATGTGAAGCTGATCAATGCCGGCAAGGCTGAAGGCCAATTGGTGAACTCCCGCAGTGCCGCCGAATACGGCTTGAGCACCAATGGCGCCAGCGGCGATGAATCTCCAAGCGCCCTGCAGATGGCGGCCGGCGACCTGGCCCAGGCCGATATCCTCAAGCAATTGGGCACCGGCTTGTACATCAGCAACCTGTGGTACCTGAACTACTCCGACCAGCCCGCCGCGCGCCTGACCGGCATGACCCGCTTCGCCACGTTCTGGGTCGAAGACGGCGAGATCAAGGCGCCGGTCAGCACCATGCGTTTTGATGACAGCGTGTACAGCCTGCTGGGCTCGCAACTGGAAGCGCTGACCGCTGATCGGGAATTGCTGCTGTCGGCGAGTACGTATAGCCAGCGCAATACCTCGTCGAATCTATTACCGGGCGCATTGGTAAAGCGCCTGACCCTGACCTTATAAGCAACGCAAAACCCATGTGGGAGCGGGCTTGCTCGCGAATGCGGCGTGTCAGCCACTACATCTGTGACTGAGGCACCGCATTCGCGAGCAAGCCCGCTCCCACAGTTGATCGCATTCCACATTTTGATTCGGTTCATCCTCAAAACCCCAGTCCAGACACCTGGCCGTCCGGCCAGTTGTCGCTCGCGAAAAACCTCGTTATAAAGGTTGGTGGCACCTAGCCACGTCCGCGCGGTAAAAAAACTCAAACAACACCCCGCCGTCCTCAACCCACTTGCACGCAAGTGATGCACGACCTTGCCCGGGATAGGGCAAGCTGGAGCGTTGACATGAACCATGGAAGTTTTGTCATTGAAAAGCTGTTCAAGCACTACAACGTTCACGTAGAGCAGCTTGGTAACAACCCAGAGAAGAAAACCGTGCTGTTGGTCAACGGCGCGCTGTCCACCACCCGCTCGTTTGCACGCACCAGCAAGTGCCTGTCCGAGCACTTCAATGTGCTGATGTTCGACCTGCCGTTCTCCGGCTATTCACGCCCGCACAACACCGACCTCGACCTTGTGACCAAGGACGATGAAGTGCAGATCCTGCGCGCTCTGGTGGAACGCTTTGAGGTCAACCACCTGGTGTCTGCCTCATGGGGCGGGATTTCCACGCTGCTGACCCTCGCCCATAACCCGCCGTCGATTGAAAGCTCGGTGGTGATGGCACTGGCGCCCAACCTCAACCAGGCCATGCTCGAATACGTAGAGCGGGTGCGCGTGCTGATCGAGGCCGATGACAAATCCGCCGTCGGCCATCTGCTGAATGAAACCGTGGGCAAATACCTGTCGCCCCGGCTCAAGCGCAACAACCACCGGCACCTGTCGACCATGGCCACCACCGAGTATCGCCAGGCACGCTTCCATATCCATCAGGTGCTGGCGCTGGGTGACGGCAACTACCTGCCGCAACTGACCCGGATCGAAACCCCGGTGCACTTCCTCAACGGCGTGCTGGACGAGTACACCCCGGCAGACGAAGCCCAACTGTTCAAGAAATACGTAGGCCGCAGCAGCTTCGCCACCGCCGAACACACCGGCCATTTGCTCGACCTGGAATCCCGCGAAGCGGCCCTGGCCGTGCACCGCGCGCTGATTGATTTCCTGGTGGGCAAACACGTGGCGTTGTCAGATATAGACGAAGGGCCTGTGGGAAAAGGAGCCGCCGATGGCGCATAATCGCCGACACATAGGCTGCTAACAAAAAGGTAACTCATGCCGAATCGCGCCCCTCTCGATGCCAAGACCGCCCGCTGGCTACCCTGGGTGGTAGCGATTGCCTTCTTCATGCAGTCGCTGGATGGGACGATTCTCAACACCGCCTTGCCGGCCATGGCTCGAGACCTGGCGGAGAACCCCTTGCGCATGCAAGGCGTAGTGATTGCCTACATGCTCACCGTGGCCCTGCTGATTCCCGCCTCGGGTTGGGTGGCCGACCGCTTCGGCACCAAGAAGATCTTCTTCGGCGCGATCATGCTGTTCAGCATTGGCTCGTTGCTCTGCGCGCTCTCCAGCACGCTGACCATGCTGGTGGGCGCCCGGGTGATCCAGGGCCTGGGCGGTGCGTTGATGTTGCCGGTGGGCAGGCTGGTGGTGCTGCGCGCCTACCCGCGCTCGGAGCTGGTGCGCATCATGGGTTTCATCACCATTCCCGGGCTGCTCGGCCCACTGCTCGGCCCGACCATGGGCGGCTGGATGGTGCAATACCTGACCTGGCACTGGATCTTCCTGATCAACCTGCCGGTGGGCATCATCGGCTGCTACGCCGTCTGGAAGTTCATCCCCGACCTGCGCGGCAGCGAACGTACGCGGTTCGACGGCGTGGGTTTCCTGCTGTTCGGCGCGGCGATGGTGCTGATCACTATCGCCATGGAAGGCCTCGGCGAATTGCACCTGCCGCACCTGCGGGTGATGTTGCTGCTGTTCGGCGGCCTCGCGTGCCTGGCGGCTTACTGGCTGCGCGCCGGGCATATCGACAACCCGCTGTTCTCGCCGGTGCTGTTCAAGACCCGGACCTTTGCGGTGGGCATCCTCGGCAACCTGTTCGCTCGCCTGGGCAGCGGCGCATTGCCGTTCCTGGTGCCGCTGTTGTTGCAGGTGGCGCTCGGTTACTCACCGTCCGAAGCCGGGATGAGCATGCTGCCCCTGGCGGCGGCGGCGATGTTTGCCAAGTCCATCGCCCGGCCGCTGATCGAGCGCCTGGGCTACCGCGTGGTGCTGACCGGCAACACCCTGGCGCTGGGCATCATGCTGGCGAGCATGGGCCTGGTCAGCGAACACACGCCCTACCCGCTGCTGCTGAGCATGCTGGCGATCCTCGGGGCGATCAACTCGCTGCAATTCACCGCGATGAACACCGTGACCCTGATCGACCTCGACGACGCCCAGGCCAGCAGCGGCAACAGTTTGCTGTCGGTGGTGGCGCAGTTGTCCCTGAGCCTTGGGGTGGCCTGCGCCGGTGCGCTGCTGGGTGGTTTTACCGCCGAAGTGGGCAACGACGGGGTCGACACGGTGCTTGGGGCGTTCCAGTTGACCTTCGTCACCGTGGGCATCATGGCGATGCTGGCGGCGGCGATCTTCCTGCAATTGTCGCCAAAAGACGGCAAACGCGTGGTCAGCCGTGAGCACGACATTGAGCATTAACAGGCTTCTCGTCTAGAACTTGCAGGGAAAATCCCACGAGGCTGGTACACTGCGCGACATTTTGTTTTGCAGAGCCAGTCCCGTGACTACCATCGCCACCGCTTTTAATACTTTGCCCCTGTCCGCCGCCATGCTGGCTAACCTCGACTCGCTGGGTTATGTCGAGATGACGCAGATCCAGGCGCAAAGCTTGCCGGTGATCCTCAAAGGGCTGGACCTGATTGCCCAGGCCAAGACCGGCAGCGGCAAGACCGCAGCCTTTGGCATCGGCCTGTTGAACCCGATCAACCCGCGCTACTTCGGCTGCCAGGCACTGGTCATGTGCCCGACCCGCGAGCTGGCTGACCAGGTGGCCAAGGAAATCCGTCGCCTGGCCCGCGCCGAAGACAACATCAAGGTGCTGACCCTGTGCGGCGGCGTGTCCCTCGGCCCGCAGATCGCCTCCCTGGAGCACGGCGCCCACGTCATCGTCGGCACCCCGGGCCGCATCCAGCAGCACCTGCGCAAGGGTTCGCTGGTTTTGGACGGCTTGAACACGCTGATCCTCGATGAAGCCGACCGCATGCTCGACATGGGCTTCTACGACGCCATCGAAGACATCATCAGCAAGACCCCGGCCCGCCGCCAGACCCTGCTGTTCTCGGCCACCTACCCGGTGAGCATCAAGCAACTGGCCTCGAAATTCATGCGCGCGCCGCAACAGGTCAAGGCCGAAGCGTTCCACTCGGACGACCAGATCGAGCAACGCTTCTACGAGATCTCCCCGGAAGAGCGCATGGACGCGGTGACCAAGGTCCTGGCGCATTTCCGCCCGGCGTCTTGCGTAGCCTTCTGCTTTACCAAGCAGCAAGTGCAGGAAACCGTGGATCACCTGACCGCCAAGGGCATCTCCGCCGTTGGCCTGCATGGCGACCTGGAACAGCGCGACCGTGACCAGGTACTGGCGATGTTCGCCAACCGCAGTACGTCGGTACTGGTCGCCACCGACGTGGCTGCCCGTGGCCTGGACATTGATGCACTGGACATGGTGATCAACGTCGAACTGGCCCGCGACTCGGAAATCCACATCCACCGCGTGGGCCGTACCGGTCGCGCGGGTGAGACGGGCATTGCTATCAGCCTCGTCGCACCGTCCGAAGCCCACCGCGCCCAGGCCATCGAGCAGTTGCAGAAGTCGCCGCTGAACTGGGACCAGTTGGACAACCTCAAGCCTCAGAGCGGCGGCCCGTTGCTGCCGGTGATGAGCACCCTGTGCATTGCCGCCGGCCGTAAAGACAAGGTTCGCCCGGGCGATATCCTTGGCGCACTGACCGGTGAAGCCGGGATTCCGGGGGCCCAGGTCGGCAAGATCGCGATCTTTGATTTCCAGGCGTTCGTGGCCGTTGAACGCGGGATCGCCAAGCAGGCGCTGCAGCGTTTGAATGACGGCAAGATCAAAGGCCGTTCGTTGCGCGTTCGTATCCTGTAAAGATCTCAAGCTATACCGAGATCAAAAATGTGGGAGCGGGCTTGCTCGCGAATGCGGTATATCAGTCGACAGATTCGGTGACTGACACTGCGCATTCGCGAGCAAGCCCGCTCCCACATTTGACTGTATTCCAATTCAGAATTTGTATGAGGACATGGCTGTGCGCTCGACCGAAGTTGTGATCATTGGCGCCGGCGCCGCAGGCTTGATGTGTGCGCTGACCGCCGCCGGGCGTGGGCGCAAGGTGATGTTGATCGACCACGCGAACAAGGCCGGCAAAAAGATCCTGATGTCCGGCGGTGGCCGCTGCAACTTCACCAATATGTACACGGAGCCCGCCAACTTCCTCTCCCACAACGCGCACTTCTGCAAGTCCGCCCTGGCCCGCTACACCCAGTGGGATTTCATCGGGCTGGTGGCCAAGCACGGCGTGCCGTACCACGAGAAAAAACTCGGCCAGCTGTTCTGCGACAACAAGTCCAGCGACATCCTCGGGATGCTGCTGGATGAGTGCATCCAGGTCGGCGTGAGCATGCACCTGGACACCTCGGTGCAGGAGATTGCCAAGGTCGATGGCGGCTATCAGTTGCAAACCACCCTGGGTGAGTTGCGCTGCGAATCACTGGTGATCGCCACCGGCGGGCTGTCGATCCCGACCCTGGGGGCCACCGGCTTTGGTTATCAAGTGGCCAAGCAGTTCGGCCATGAACTGCTGCCAACCCGCGCCGGGCTGGTGCCGTTCACCATCACCGACCAGCTCAAGGAATTGTGCGGCGAGCTGTCCGGTACGTCCGTGGATTGCCTGGTGAGCTGCAACGACCAAAGCTTTCGCGAGAACATCCTGTTTACCCACCGCGGCCTGAGCGGGCCGGCGATCCTGCAGATTTCCTCCTACTGGGAACCCGGCGACACGGTGGAAATCAACCTGCTGCCCGACCACGACGCCCACACCTGGCTGCAAGCGCAACAGGTGGAGCGCCCGAACAGCGAGCTGAAAACCCTGCTGGGTGAGATCTTCACCAAGAAGATGGCCAACCTGCTGGCCGAAACCTGGTTCGTTTCCAAGCCGATGAAGCAGTACACCCACGCCGAGATTGCCGACATCGCCGGCAAACTGGGGAGCTGGCAACTGGTGCCGGCGGGTACTGAAGGCTATCGCACCGCCGAGGTCACCCTGGGTGGCGTGGACACCCGGGAAGTCTCGTCCAAGACCATGGAATCCCTGAAAAGCCCCGGTTTGTACTTCATCGGCGAAGTGTTGGATGTGACCGGTCACCTGGGCGGGTTCAATTTCCAGTGGGCGTGGGCTTCCGGTTATGCCGCTGCCCAATTTGCCTGACGGAACGCGGTAAAAAAATGTGGGAGCGGGCTTGCTCGCGAAGGCGGAGTCTCAGCTAATACATCAGTGACTGATACACCGCCTTCGCGAGCAAGCCCGCTCCCACATTTGGTTCGTGGTGTGCTTGGAAGTAATGACTGGAATAAATTTTGCTCTCAGATGTGATCGCCACGCTTGCCGTGGCGTCATTACTGGCTCAATTTAGCGGCATCGTCCCGGAAGACCCCAGACTTCATGTCATCGACCTCCTTCAAGCAGTCCATGCGGCGCCTTTGGGCACTGGATAAGTTCAGTTACAGCGTACGGGTATTCATCGCCCTGACCGGCAGCATGGCGCTGTGCTGGTACCAGAATGAAATGGCGCTGCTGATCCCGCTGTTCCTGGGCATTATCGCCAGCGCCCTGGCTGAGACCGATGACAACTGGCAAGGCCGGCTCAACGCCCTGGCCGTGACACTGGTGTGCTTCAGCACTGCGGCACTGTCCGTCGAACTGCTTTTCCCATATCCCTGGATCTTCGCGATCTTCCTGGCGCTCTCCAGCTTCGGCCTGACCATGCTCGGTGCCCTCGGCGAGCGTTATGGAGCGATCGCTTCGGCCACCCTGATTCTCTCGGTCTACACCATGATCGGCGTGGACCAGCGCGGTGGCGCCGTCACCGACTTCTGGCATGAACCCTTGCTGCTGGTGGCCGGCGCCGCGTGGTATGGCGCGCTGTCGGTGTTGTGGCAGGTGCTGTTTTCCAACCAGCCAGTGCAGCAGAGCCTGGCGCGACTGTTTCGTGAGCTGGGGCGTTACCTCAAGCTCAAGTCCTCATTGTTCGAACCGATCCGCCAACTGGATGTGGAAGCGCGGCGCCTGGAACTGGCGCAGCAGAACGGCCGGGTGGTGGCAGCACTGAACGCCGCCAAAGAGATCATCCTGCACCGGGTCGGCAATGGTCGCCCGGGCTCCAAGGTCAGCCGCTACCTCAAGCTGTACTTCCTGGCGCAGGACATCCACGAGCGCGCCAGCTCCTCGCACTACCCTTACAACGCCCTCGCCGAAGCCTTCTTCCACAGCGACGTGCTGTTCCGCTGCCAGCGCCTGTTGCGCCAGCAAGGCAAGGCCTGCCAGACCCTGGCCGAATCGATCCAGATGCGCCAGCCGTTCGTTTATGACGACAGCTTCGCCGAAGCCCTGGGCGACCTCAACGCCTCCCTGGAACACCTGCGCATCCAGAGCAACCCGGCCTGGCGCGGCCTGCTGCGCTCCCTGCGCGCCCTGGCGGCCAACCTGTCGACCCTGGACCGCCTGCTGGGCGACGCCGCTAACCCCGACAGCCTGGCCGATGCCACCGACAGCAGCCTGCTGGACCGTGCACCGCGCAACCTCAAGGAAATGTGGACGCGCCTGCGCACGCAGTTGACGCCGACTTCGTTGCTGTTCCGCCACGCCCTGCGCCTGCCCCTGGCGCTGAGTATCGGCTACTGGATGGTGCACTTGATTCACCCGTCCCAAGGCTATTGGATCATCCTCACCACGCTGTTCGTGTGCCAGCCAAACTACGGCGCCACCCGGCGCAAGCTGGGCCAGCGGATCATCGGCACGGCCATCGGCCTGACCATCGCCTGGGCGCTGTTCGACCTGTTCCCCAACCCGCTGATCCAGTCGATGTTCGCCATTGCCGCCGGCCTGGTGTTCTTTATCAACCGCACCACGCGCTACACCCTGGCGACTGCCGCGATCACGCTGATGGTGCTGTTCTGCTTCAACCAGGTGGGCGACGGCTACGGGCTGTTCCTGCCACGGCTGTTCGATACCTTGCTCGGCAGCCTGATCGCCGGACTGGCGGTGTTCCTGTTCCTGCCGGACTGGCAGGGCCGGCGCCTGAACAAGGTGCTGGCCAATACCCTGACCTGCAACAGCATCTACCTGCGCCAGATCATGCAGCAGTACGCCGCGGGCAAAAGCGACGACCTGGCTTACCGCCTCGCCCGGCGCAATGCCCACAACGCCGACGCCGCGCTGTCCACCACCCTGGCGAACATGCTGATGGAGCCGGGGCATTTCCGTAAGGAAGCGGACGTGGGGTTCAGGTTCCTGGTGCTGTCCCACACGCTGCTCAGCTACCTGTCGGGGCTGGGCGCCCACCGGGAAACCCAACTGCCGGCGGAAGTGCGCGAGCACTTGATCGAAGGCGCCGGGAAGACGCTGGCGGCGAGCATTGACGAGATCGCCACCGGGCTGGCGAACAAGCAGCCAATTGCGATTCAGAGTGATGCCGAGGAAGCCTTGGCAGTGGACCTGGAGCAGATGCCGGATGAGATTGATGAAGGGCAGCGGCTGGTGCAGACGCAATTGGCGCTGATCTGCCGGCAACTGGGGCCGTTGCGCACGTTGGCGGCTCACCTGATCAAAGATACCAGCGAAGCCTGAACCCTCTTCGCGAGCAAGCCCGCTCCCACATTCGGCCGAGTTCCACCTTTGGAATGCGGTCGAATGTGGGAGCGGGCTTGCTCGCGAAGGGGCCATTAGCCTCACTACATCCCGTGCTGCTTCATCAACCGCGCATAACTGCCATCTGCCTTCATCCTGGCAATCTCCCGATCAAACCCGGCAACAATCTGCTGATGCTGAGGATTTTTCAGGCTAACCAGAATGTGCAGGCTGTTTTCGCTCAGCGGCACCGGCAAAAACTCCACCGCGTTGCGCACGGTGGCGGACTCCCGAGCCAGGTAGTAGCGGGCGACGAATTCGTCCTCCAACGTCAGCCGCACCCGCTGCGCCGCCAGCATGCGCACGGCCATGGCGAAGTTATGCACCGGGACTTTCTGCAATTGCGGATCGGCATCGAACGCCGCTGAATAGGCATAGCCACGCACCACCGCGACGGGGTAGTCGTGCAACTGCTCCAGGTTCTGGTAGTCGATGGGATCGTCGCGGCGCTTGAGAAACAGCACCCGGTTGAGCAGGTATTCGCCGGAAAACTGCCCCAACTGAGTACGCGCATCGTCGTACCAGGCGTTCACCAATACGTCGTAACGCCCATCGCCCACACCCATCAGCGCCCGCGCCCAGGGCACCTGTTCAAACTCACTGGCATAGCCGGCACGGGCCAGGGCGGTGGTCACGATGTCGGTGGCCAAACCACCATTGACCAGGGTGGCGTCAGTGAACGGCGGCCAGGCATCCGCCACCAGTCGCAAGCGTTCTGCCGCCACCGCCTGGGCCAGCAACAACAAACCGATCAAAGCAACGGCACGAGAAAATCGCGGCATGCTCAAGTCCTTGGCGGGCATTCTATGGCCTGACCTCTGGGGCAACCCGAGGATTTAACAGTAGCTCATCAATGAGCTGTACTGCAGATTACACAAAGACGGCAGCGTCGCACGCAGAGAATGATGGCAAATTGATCTCACTCACAAAAAAACCGCAATTTAGACACCCGCCTCCCGCGCGCTTACTATCCTGACCAGACAATCAGCCGAGAGAACACCATGACAGTCGAATGGGTCTGCAAACACCACAGTGACCTGGGCAAGGAGCAGCTGTACGCCATTTTGCGCCTGCGCTCGGAGGTCTTCGTGGTCGAGCAGAAATGCGTGTACCAGGACATCGACGGCCAGGACCTGGACGGTGACACCCATCACCTGATGGCCTGGGATGATGGTCAACTGCAGGCCTACCTGCGCCTGCTGGATCCTGAATCACAAGGTGGTGATGTGGTGATCGGCCGGGTGATCGTTGCGCCGAGCGCGCGGGGTACCGGGCTGGGCCACCAGATGATGGATGAGGCCCTCAGGCAGGCGGAGAAACAGTGGCCCGACGTGCCGATCTATCTGTCGGCCCAGGCGCATTTGCAGGGGTATTACGGGCGGTACGGGTTTGTGGTGGCGGGTGAGGAATACCTGGAGGATGACATTCCACATATAGGCATGCGCCGGGCATGAGGGCCTCTTCGCGAGCAAGCCCGCTCCCACATTTGACCGAGTTCCACCTTTGGAATGCGGTCGAATGTGGGAGCGGGCTTGCTCGCGAAGGCGTCAGCCCGGTCACCACAAGCCTTCAGGGGTAATCCAGGACAGCCTTGATCCGGCTTAGGTTCGCCTCGATCCAGCGCCGATCAATCGCGCCCCAATCACGAATCCGATAGCGCCCGGCATGGTTGCGGGCCCCGTCTTCCTGTTCAAACTCACACACAATATCCAGGTCCGCCAACGCCGCAATCGTGTCCTGTGCAGTACGCCGGGGCATGCCCGTCACCTCGGTCAGTGCCGGCACGCTGCTGGCCAGCTGGCTATCAATCAGGTACGCCACATACAGGCGCCGGTAGAAGCTGCTTTTGGTCTTGCTCACATCCATGCTCGATCGCCTTTGAAGGTCAGGGCTTGCCCTGCAGGTCCCGCCAGGTCAGGTACACCCGCAGGTCGAATTCCACCTGATGGTAGCCCGGCAACATGTATTCACAGAGTTTGTAGAACGCCTTGTTGTGGTCCGATTCCTTGAAGTGCGCCAGTTCGTGTACCACGATCATGCGCAGAAATTCCGGCGCGGCTTCCTTGAACAGCGAGGCGATACGGATTTCTTTCTTCGACTTGAGGTTGCCACCCTGCACCCGGGAGATGGTGGTGTGCAGGCCGAGGGCGCGGTGGGTCAGGTCCAGGCGGTTGTCGAACAACACCTTGTCGATGGCCGGGGCGTTGCGCAGATGTTCCTGCTTCAGGGCCTGGGCGTAGCTGTACAGCGCTTTGTCGCTCTGCACGCCATGCCGTTCGGGGTAGCGCTGGGTCAGGTAGTCGCCGAGTTGGTCCTTGGCAATCAACTGGCGCACTTGCTCCTGCAATGCTGGGGGGTAGGCCTGGAGGTATTTCAGCGCGGTCATGGGGTCAACAACGGGTATTTGAATGGGCGCCAGTGTAGCGAATTCAGCGGGCCGCTGCGCGCAGGCGCCAGTCGGCAATTTCATCCGCGATCAACGGCGGCGCCACCTGCGGGCCCTGGATGAACTGGCAGCCGTTGGCCTTGAGCCATTCAACTTGCTCCTGGGTCTCGACACCTTCGGCAATCACCAGCAGATCAAAATGCCGGCACAATTCGATAATGCTGCGCGCCATCGCCGCGTCCCGGGATGAACCCGGCAGGCGGGCGATCAGCTTCGGGTCGAGCTTGAGGGTGTCGAATTCCAGGTCCCGCAGGTGGGCCAGGGAGCAGTTGCCCGCGCCGAAATCATCCAGGGCAATCCGCACGCCGGCCCGGCGCAACAGCTTGAGCTGCTTGGTGGACTCATCCAGGTTGTGCATCAGGCTTTCTTCACTGATCTCCACCTCAAGCTGCCGGCCTTGCAACCCATGTCGCTCCAGCACCTGCTGCAGCTGGCTGGCCAGGTTCGGCATATTGAACTGGCTGCTGCTCAAGCTCACGCTCAGGACCAACTCATCGCTGAACACCCCTGCCCATGCCTGCCGTTGGGCGGCCACCTGCTGGTAGATCCAGGTGCTCAACTGGCTGATCAGCCGCGCCTCTTCGAGCAACGGCAGAAACAGCCCCGGCGGCACATCGCCGACACTCGGGTGCTGCCAGCGCAGCAGCGCTTCGACGCCCCGCAGATGGCCGTCGTGCAACGACACCTGCGGCTGGTACACCAGGGTGAAATCCTTGCTGTCGATGGCGCTGCGTACGCTGTCTTCGAGCATCAGGCGCGAGCGGGCCCGGCCGTTCATTTCCTGATCGTAATAGCGATATTGCTGACGCCCGGCGCGCTTGGCCTCGTACATCGCGACGTCCGCCGCGCGCAGCAGGCCGTTGAGGTCCGAGCCGCAGTCCGGGAAAGTGGCGATGCCGATACTGACGCCCAGCATCACATCCAGACCGTCGACCTGCTGACAGATCGACACCCGTTCGATCAGTTTTTCCGCAATCTTGGCCGCCTGCTCCGGAAATTCCAGCTCCAGCAGCGCGGTGAATTCATCCCCGCCCATGCGCCCGAGAATGTCGTAGGAGCGCAGGCACGCCTTCAACTGTTCCGAGACCCAGCGCAGCACGCGGTCTCCGGCGTCGTGGCCGAGGGAATCGTTGACCCGCTTGAACCCGTCCAGGTCCAGGTACAGCAGCACCAGCGACTGCTCGTTACGCTCGCTGCGCAACAGCACATTCTCCACCGACTGGTGAAACCCACGCCGATTGAGCAGGCCCGTCAGCGGGTCGGTGACGGCCTGGAACTCCAGTTGCTGATGCAGATGGCGCACCTCGGACATGTCCAGCACCGTGACCACCATGGCTTTCTGCTCGGCCGGCAGCGGGGCGCACGACATCGCCACGGGCAACTGCTGGCCGGGCGCGGTGCGCAAGATGGCGTCGTGCAGGCGCCAGGTTTCACCACGTTTGTAGCCTTCATACAATGCAGAATCGGACCACCCAGGCACATGGGGCTTCTGTAGGAAGCCCAGGAACTCGGCACCCTGGATCTCAGCGACCGGCGCATTGATCAGCCGCGAAATCGCCGGGTTGGCGTAGCTGATCACGCCGTCTTCGCCCACCACCAGGATGCCTTCGGCGGCATTGTCGAGCACCGAGGCATTGAAGGCCCGGGCCGACTCCAGATCGTGACTCAGGCGCTGCAAGGCACGGCGGTTGCGCTGGTGCTCCAGCAGGGCCTGGACCTTGGGCTTGAGGATATTCGGGTCGAAGGGTTTCAGCAGGTAGTCGATCGCGCCGCTGGCATAGCCTTCCAGCATCGCCGCCGGCGATTGGGCGTGAGCGCTGAGAAAGATGATCGGGGTCAGTTGCGTACGTTGGCTGCCGCGCATCAGCCGGGCCACCTCGAACCCGTCCATGCCGGGCATCATCACATCCAGCAACACCAGGTCGACGTCGTGTTCGAGCAGCAATCCCAGGGCTTCAACCCCGGAGGCCGCCGTCACCACATGCCAATCTTCACGCTGCAATAACGCACGCATGCTGATCAGGTTTTCGGGATAGTCATCGACCACCAAAAGCACTGAACAACCATCGCGAGGCTTGATTGGAGCGCATTCCATTGCTGCTTCTCTTTCGTCGGAGTCATTCCGGTCATTTTTGCGACAAAACCGGATAAACAATAAGGGCTCACTCTAGCCCTGGATCCCATAAAGCAGAAGCCACGACGGTGCCATCATTGCGCCAAAGCCCAGACAACCGACTAACGGTCAGTGTCTACAGCCCGCGGTTTACGGGGAACATGGCTTTTTGACATTTCATTGGCGCCAACAATCCGCCACAAAGCCATTAACAATCCATTTCGAGCCACCTATAAAGAAAGTGCCGGCTCCCGAGCCAAGGCCTTCTTTCCCCGTTATAGGCGTATTCAATGATTGATCTGTCCACCTGGAACCTGAGCATCCCCGTCGGCTCCCCGCCCTCGACCATCGACACGCCGAAGCTGCTCAGCGGGTTCAAGGACCAATACTTCCAGGCCGAAGGCAGCAGCGTGCAATTCTGGACCCCGGTAACCGGCACGCGTACCGAGAACGCCGTTTACCCTCGCAGCGAACTGCGGGAAACCTACGCCGACGGCCGCCTGCGTAACTGGCTGTACAGCGACGCCGACAATTTCCTGCGTGCCACGTTGGCGGTCAACAAGGTGCCGTCGTCCGGCAAGGTGGTGATCGGTCAAATCCACGCCTACGAAAGCCAGAAGCCACTGATCAAGGTCGAATACCAATACAAGGAAAAAACCCAGACCGGCAACATCGTCGCCAAGGTGCGCATGCGCCCTGACGAGTCGGAAGGCCGGGTGATCATCGTCGCCGAGAACGTACCGCTGGACCGCGACTTCACCTATGTCATCCACCTGAACAAGGCCGGATTGTTGAGCGTCGACGCTGCCAATGGGCAATGGAACGAACGCATCGGCGCTGCGTGGGGCAAACAGCCGCTGTACTTCAAGGCCGGTGCCTACGTGCAGGACAACAGCGGCAACAGCAAGGAAGGCGCCCGCGTGACGTTTGCCAAGCTGGACATTGACCACGACTGAAGCTGATTCGCTTCAGCGACCGGTCCCACGACGCTTTAGGACAGAACCGCGACCCAGGGTCTCGACTTTCTTGTAGGACAATCCGAGTATGGCGCCGCGCACGCGCACTACCCCCTACAAGAAAGTCATGGAGACTGCCCAATGCCCTTTTCCCGCACCCTGCTAGCCCTCTCTATGGGCATGGCACTGCTGCAAAACCCGGCCTTTGCCGCCCCGCCCCTCTCGATGGCCGACGGGGTGGCCCAGGTCAATATCCAGGACAGCAACGCCTGGATCGAAATCAACAAGGTCGCCTTCGAAAACAATATCCGCACCCTCCAAGCCAGCCTCGCTGACAAGTCGAAAATCTGCGCCGTGCTCAAGGCGGATGCCTACGGTCACGGCATCGGTTTACTGATGCCCTCGGTGATCAAACTGGGCGTGCCCTGCGTCGGCATCGCCAGCAACGAAGAAGCCCGCGTGGTCCGTGAAAGCGGCTTCAAGGGCCAACTGATCCGCGTACGCACCGCCGCCCTGAGCGAGCTGGAAGCTGCGTTGCCGTATAACGTCGAAGAGCTGGTGGGCAATCTGGACTTCGCCGTGCGCGCCAGCCTGATCGCCGAAAACCACGGCCGCCCACTGGTCGTGCACCTGGGCCTGAACTCCAGCGGCATGAGCCGCAACGGTGTGGAAATGACCACCGCCCAGGGCCGCCGCGACGCCGTAGCCATTACCAAGGTGCCAAACCTGCAGGTGACGGCGATCATGACCCACTTCGCCGTCGAAGACGCCGCCGACGTGCGCACCGGCCTCAAGGCGTTCAACGAACAAGCCAACTGGCTGATCAACGTCGCCCAGCTCGACCGCAGCAAAATCACCCTGCACGCCGCCAACTCCTTCGCCACCCTGGAAGTGCCCGAGTCGCGGCTGGACATGGTTCGTCCGGGCGGCCTGCTGTTTGGCGATACCGTACCGTCGTTCACCGAATACAAGCGGGTGATGCAGTTCAAATCCCACGTGGCGTCCGTCAACAGCTACCCGAAAGGCAACACCGTAGGCTACGACCGCACCTACACCCTGGCGCGGGATTCGAAACTGGCGAACATCACCGTGGGTTATTCCGACGGCTATCGCCGGGCGTTTACCAACAAAGGCATCGTGCTGATCAACGGGCACCGGGTGCCGGTGGTGGGCAAGGTGTCGATGAACACCCTGATGGTCGATGTCACCGACGTGCCGACCGTGAAGAGCGGCGATGAGGTGGTGTTGTTCGGCAAGCAGGGCGCGGTGGAGACCAGCCAGGCGGAGGTTGAAGACATCAACGGTGCGTTGCTGGCGGATCTGTATACGGTGTGGGGTAACTCGAATCCGAAGGTGCTGGTGGAGAACTAAGTCTCCCCACATCTCGTAGGCACTGTCCTATGGACCCAAGGATCATTCGGTGATTAACACAATCACTTAAACAACACTTATCCCTGTGGGAGCTGGCGGTGCGACGATTCGACTTGCCCGGCTCCCACAGGGGTTCTGTGTCCTACAGGGCCGTTGCGGTGAATCGGAGCGCCGCTTATAGTTCGCCCCGTCGCCGGCATTGAACGGCGATAGGGTTTCGCAGCCCTAACGATACGTGTGTAACCAAGCATCATGAATGCAACGACTAGCGCTTCTACGTCCGTCGTTTATTTTATGGTGGCTGTGTGTGGGAGACCTTCGGGTCTGCCGGGTTCCTCGTATCCTCGGTCTGCGAACCCGCACACAGCTACCACCCATTCGTTTCGCAGCGAACGGCGGTAGTCCTTTTTAGATACGAGGAATATTTGCCATGACGCCAGAACTCCCGCCCCGCCGTTTCACCCCCTGCACCGAAACAGCCACCGAATACCCGGTACTCCTGATCGACAGCGAAGCTCCGCTGCAGGACCTGCACGCCTGCCTGCGTGAACGCCTCAACGCCGCCCTCGAACACCTCAACCTGATGGCCTGCTCCAGCCTGCCCGATTTTGCGGAGCGTGACCTGAACCACGTAGCCAACACCGCCCGCATCCTGGTGCAGGACGTAAGCGACGTATTCCGCGTCATCGAATACCGCGGGTTCGACACCCGCGCAGCCGCCTGATCAAATTTCAGCCACAAAAAAGCCCGCATCGCTGCGGGCTTTTCATTAACGCGTAAGGCTTAGTTGACCTTGGCGTTCAACTCACCTTTCAGGTAACGCTGGTACATCGCTTCCAACGAGATCGGCTTGATCTTCGAAGCGTTGCCCGCAGTACCGAAGGCTTCGTAACGTGCGATACATACATCACGCATGGCAGTCACGGTAGCGCCGAAGAATTTACGTGGGTCAAATTCGCTCGGGTTGGTGGCCATCAGGCGACGCATCGCACCGGTGGAGGCCAGGCGCAGGTCGGTGTCGATGTTGACCTTGCGCACGCCGTACTTGATGCCTTCGACGATTTCTTCAACCGGCACGCCGTAGGTTTCTTTGATGTCGCCGCCGTACTGGTTGATGATCGCCAGCCACTCTTGCGGTACCGAGGAAGAACCGTGCATCACCAGGTGGGTGTTCGGGATGCGCTTGTGGATTTCCTTGATGCGGTCGATGGCCAACACGTCGCCGGTAGGTGGCTTGGTGAATTTGTAAGCGCCATGGCTGGTGCCGATGGCGATGGCCAGGGCGTCAACCTGGGTCTTTTTCACGAAGTCGGCGGCTTCTTCCGGATCGGTCAGCATTTGGCTGTGATCCAGTACGCCTTCGGCGCCGATACCGTCTTCTTCACCGGCCATGCCGGTTTCCAGGGAACCCAGGCAGCCCAGCTCGCCTTCAACCGAAACGCCACAGGCGTGAGCCATGGCCACGGTTTGTTGGGTGACGCGTACGTTGTATTCGTAGTCGGTCGGGGTCTTGCCGTCTTCGCCCAGGGAACCGTCCATCATTACCGAGCTGAAGCCCAACTGGATGGAGCGCTGGCACACGTCAGGGCTGGTGCCGTGGTCCTGGTGCATGCACACCGGGATGTGCGGGAATTCTTCGATCGCGGCGAGGATCAGGTGACGCAGGAACGGGGCACCGGCGTATTTGCGCGCGCCGGCCGAAGCCTGGACGATCACTGGAGAGTCAGTCTTGTCAGCGGCTTCCATGATGGCGCGCATCTGCTCAAGGTTGTTGACGTTGAAGGCTGGAACGCCATAGCCGAATTCGGCTGCGTGGTCCAACATCTGGCGCATGCTGATAAGTGCCATTGTGAGTCTCTCTCCCGGTCGAGGGTCGTTAATCGTGCAAGCCTGCCGTAGCGGCGGCTGCTATTCAAGTTATTGAAGGTCAGGCTTTCAAAGCCTGCCCTGCTTAATCGTTAAACCTGTCTGTAGGACCCGGCTTGCCGGCGATGGCGGCTGACGCTATCGCCGGCAAGCCGGCTCCTACGGGTGATCGCGGCGTGTTATTGCGCTTTACAGCCACGCCCGATCAAATCATCGGTGGCAACCCAGTAAACCAGGCCTTCCTCACCTTTTGTGTGAAACGCCAACTGGCCGTCGCTGTACAGCACGCCCGAGGCCGCCACATCCTGCTTGAGGCGATACACCTGGTCCGAGCCGCCGAGGCGCACATCCACCTGGGTGCGGGCCTGGTCGGCAAACCGCCAGTTGACTTGCGCCTGGCTGTCACACGTCCAGGTGGTCCACTTGTCTGCCGGCTCTGCCTTCTTGTCGAACATGTTCAGGTTGGTGCATCCGGCCAATAACGCCAGTGCCGCCAGGGCGAAAACGCCTTTCATTGCCAATCCTCAAGCGGCGACCTGCGGCCACCGCTGCTGTCGGTTAGTGAATCAGACCCGTCAAGGGCAACCCTGTTCCTGACCGTTGGGCGCAGAGTCGTATTTCTCCAACCCGTCCGGCCCGATGCGCTTGTTGATCACCGGCATGGTTTCGGCCTGCCAGTCAGCCTGGTAGCAACTCTTTTGCCGCGCCGCCCCGGCCTTTTCAGACTCGGGCGCCGCTTTCGGCGTGCTGCCGCAGCCGGCCAGCAGGCCCGCTGCAATCACCAGTGCCAACGACCTGATCATCGGAATGCTCCTTTTCCTCAGCAAGTGCCTTATCCCTTGGCCCGGCTTTCCAGCACTTCGACAGCCGGCAGTACCTTGCCTTCAACGAATTCGAGGAACGCACCACCCCCCGTAGAAATGTAGGAGATCTGGTCAGCAACGCCATATTTATCGATGGCCGCCAGGGTGTCGCCACCGCCAGCGATGGAAAATGCCGAGCTTTCAGCGATGGCGTGGGCCAGCACTTTGGTGCCGTTGCCGAACTGGTCGAACTCGAACACGCCGACCGGGCCGTTCCACAGGATGGTCTTGGACGACTTCAGCAGTTCAGCGAAGTTGGCTGCCGTTTGCGGGCCGATGTCCAGGATCATGTCGTCAGCGGCAACGTCAGCGATCAGCTTGACGGTGGCTTCGGCGCTTTCAGCGAATTCCTTGGCCACCACCACGTCTACCGGCAGCGGCACGCTGACCTTGGCGGCAATGGCGCGGGCGGTTTCCAGCAGGTCCGGCTCGTACAGCGATTTGCCCACCGGGTGACCGGCAGCGGCCAGGAAGGTGTTGGCAATGCCGCCGCCGACGATCAGCTGGTTGCAGATCTGGCTCAGGCTGTTCAGCACGTCGAGCTTGGTGGACACCTTGGAGCCGGCAACGATGGCGGCCATCGGTTGGGCCGGAGCGCCGAGGGCCTTGCCCAGTGCGTCCAGTTCAGCCGCCAGCAACGGGCCAGCTGCGGCAACTTTGGCAAACTTGGCCACGCCATGGGTCGAACCCTCGGCACGGTGCGCGGTGCCGAAAGCGTCCATCACGAACACGTCGCACAGGGCAGCGTATTGCTGGGCCAGTTCGTCGCTGTTCTTTTTCTCGCCCTTGTTGAAGCGCACGTTTTCGAACAGCACGATGTCGCCAGCCTTCACGTCCACACCGTTCAGGTAGTCGGCAACCAGCGGCACGTCGCGGCCCAGGGCCTTGCTCAAATATTCAGCTACAGGCTTGAGGCTGTTTTCTGCCGAGAATTCACCTTCGGTCGGACGACCCAAGTGGGAGCAGACCATCACGGCCGCGCCTTTTTCCAGGGCCAGCTTGATGGTCGGCAGCGAGGCCAGGATTCGCGCATCGCTGGTGACAACACCGTCCTTGACTGGGACGTTGAGGTCTTCGCGGATCAGTACGCGCTTACCTTGCAGATCGAGGTCGGTCATCTTCAACACGGTCATGGGGGGCAATTCCTGAGAGCTAAAGTTGTGGAGAGGCTGTTTGCAGATAGTGTTCTGCAACGTCCAGCATTCGGTTGGCAAAACCCCATTCGTTGTCGAACCACGCCAGGATGTTCACCAGCCGTGGGCCGGAAACGCGGGTCTGGCTGGCATCGACGATGGCCGAATGCGGGTCGTGGTTGAAATCACAGCTGGCGTGCGGCAACTCGGTGTAGGCCAACAGGCCTTTGAGCGGGCCGCTGGTGGCGGCGTCGCGCAGGATCCGGTTGACTTCGCCGGCGTCGGTGTCGCTGACGGTTTGCATGGTGATGTCCAGGCAAGACACATTCACCGTCGGTACCCGTACGGCTTTGGCCTGGATTCGCCCGGCAAGTTCCGGCAACAGTCGCTCGATACCGCGCGCCAGGCCGGTGGACACCGGAATCACCGACTGAAACGCCGAACGCGTACGGCGCAGGTCTTCATGGTGGTAAGCGTCAATCACCGGCTGATCGTTCATTGCCGAGTGAATGGTGGTGATCGACACGTATTCCAGGCCAATCGCCTGGTCCAGCAGGCGCAACAGCGGCACGCCGCAGTTGGTGGTGCAGGAGGCGTTGGACACCAGCAATTCGGCACCGGTCAGGCAATCCTGGTTCACGCCGTAGACGATGGTGGCGTCGACATCCGCCTCGCTGGCCATCGGCTGGGAAAACAGGACCCGTGGTGCGCCGGCGTCGAGAAACCGCTGGCCGTCGGCACGGGTGTGATAGGCACCGGAGCATTCCAGCACCAGGTCGACGTCCAGCGCCGCCCAGTCGATGCCCTCAGGGGTGGCACTGCGCAGGACCTTCACGCAGTTGCCATTAATATGCAGACAATCGTCTTCGACCCGCACTTCGCCGGGGAACCGGCCGTGGGTGGAGTCAAAGCGTGTCAGGTATTCGATGCTGGCCATGTCCGCCAGATCGTTGATCGCGACAATTTCAAACCCGGCCGCCGGCCCTCGCTCGAACAGAGCACGCAAGACGCAACGACCAATCCGGCCGTAGCCGTTGAGTGCAACTTTGTAGGGACGCGGTTGAGGCATGGGGTTCTCGCATTGTGGGCGACACAAACCTTTGCAGGAACTCGCTTGTGTGGCGAGGGAGCTTGCTCCCGCTGGAGTGCGAAGCACTCCCAGACCGGCTGACGAGGTGTATCTGACACATCTCGATCGCACGGCTTGGGGCCGCTTCGCAGCCCAGCGGGAGCAAGCTCCCTCGCCACAACAAGCTCGCTCCTACAAGGGGACGCGCTTTAGTCTTCCAGCAGCTCTTCAGCCTGACCCAGGATGTTTTCCAGGGTGAAACCGAACTCTTCGAACAACGCTGGCGCCGGCGCCGACTCACCGTAGGTGGTCATGCCGATCACGCGGCCTTCCAGGCCCACGTACTTGTACCAGTAGTCGGCGTGAGCCGCTTCGATGGCGATACGTGCGCTGACCTGCAACGGCAACACCGATTGCTTGTAGTCGGCGTCCTGGGCTTCGAAGACGCTGGTGCACGGCATGGAAACCACACGCACGTTGCGACCGGCGGCAGTCAGCTTGTCGTACGCCTGAACCGCCAGGCCCACTTCGGAACCGGTGGAGATCAGGATCAGCTCCGGCTCGCCGATGCAGTCTTTCAGCACGTAGCCACCACGGCTGATGCCTTCGATCTGCGCCGCGTCGCGGGTTTGGTGCTGCAGGTTCTGACGGGAGAAGATCAGCGCCGAAGGGCCGTCCTTGCGCTCGATTGCGTGCTTCCAGGCCACAGCCGATTCGACCGCGTCCGATGGGCGCCAGGTGTCCAGGTTCGGCGTGGTGCGCAAGCTGGTCAATTGCTCGACCGGCTGGTGCGTCGGGCCGTCTTCGCCCAGGCCGATGGAGTCGTGGGTGTAGACGAAGATCACACGCTTTTTCATCAACGACGCCATGCGTACGGCGTTGCGCGCGTATTCCATGAACATCAGGAAGGTCGCGCCGTAAGGCACCAGGCCGCCGTGCAGGGCAACGCCGTTCATGATGGCGCTCATGCCGAACTCGCGCACGCCGTAGTACATGTAGTTGCCGCTGGCGTCTTCCGCCGAGACACCTTTGCAACCTTTCCACAGGGTCAGGTTGGAACCGGCCAGGTCAGCCGAACCGCCGAGGAACTCAGGCAGCAGCGGGCCGAACGCGTTCAGGGTGTTCTGGCTGGCTTTACGGCTGGCGATGGTTTCGCCCTTGGCCGCCACTTCGGCGATGTAGGCCGAGGCCTTTTCAGCGAAGTCGGCAGGCAGGTCACCGGCCAGGCGGCGAACCAGTTCGTTGGCCAACTCAGGGAATTCGGCGGAGTAGGCCGCGAAACGCTGGTCCCACTCGGCTTCGACCGCCAGGCCAGCTTCCTTGGCGTTCCACTCGGCGTAGATGTCAGCCGGGATTTCGAACGGGCCGTGGTTCCACTTCAGCGCAGCGCGGGTCAGGGCGATTTCCGCGTCACCCAGTGGGGCGCCGTGGCAGTCTTCTTTACCTTGCTTGTTCGGCGAACCGAAGCCGATGGTGGTCTTGCAGCAGATCAGGGTCGGCTGCTCGCTTTTGCGGGCCGTCTCGATCGCAATCTTGATTTCTTCCGGGTCATGACCGTCGACATTGCGGATCACCTGCCAGTTGTAGGCTTCGAAACGCTTCGGTGTGTCGTCGGTGAACCAGCCTTCGACTTCGCCGTCGATGGAGATGCCGTTGTCATCGTAGAAGGCGATCAGCTTGCCCAGGCCCAGGGTACCGGCCAGGGAGGCGACTTCGTGGGAAATGCCTTCCATCATGCAGCCATCACCGAGGAACACGTAGGTGTGGTGGTCGACAATGTTGTGGTTCGGGCGGTTGAACTGCGCAGCCAGCACTTTTTCAGCCAGGGCAAAACCCACGGCGTTGGCCAGGCCCTGGCCCAGTGGACCGGTGGTGGTCTCAACGCCAGGGGTGTAGCCGTATTCCGGGTGGCCCGGGGTGCGGCTGTGGATCTGGCGGAAGTTTTTCAGGTCGTCGATGGTGACGTCGTAGCCGGTCAGGTGCAGCAACGAGTAGATCAGCATCGAGCCGTGGCCGTTGGACAGGATGAACCGGTCACGGTCGGCGAACGACGGGTTGCTCGGGTTGTGTTTCAGGTAGTCACGCCAAAGTACCTCGGCGATATCCGCCATGCCCATCGGGGCACCGGGATGGCCGCTGTTGGCTTTTTGCACGGCATCCATGCTGAGGGCACGAATGGCGTTGGCACGCTCACGACGGCTGGGCATCGCTGATCTCCTGGAGGTTGAATAAAAGAAACGGAAAAAAGGATCGGCATTTTCCCTCAGCCACGGCCCTCGGGGCAATGACAGATAGTCACTTGGGGGTGTTTTTCCTGCGGATTGCCTGGAGAAACCGTTTACCGCTTCGTCCATGGGTTATAGCGGCTGCTTATAACCACCGATTATCGACCAATATCAAAACTTTTTGATATTGCCCTTGCGGGGTTTTCCCACCGTCACTAGACTGCTGGCCTTATGAACCTGAGCGCACCTTCCATTCGACCCGACGACAGCGACGAGCTGGCGGCCCTGTGCAAGGCCGGTGGCGATCCGTTGCGCCTGAATGTGTTGCGCGCGCTGACCAACGATTCGTTCGGGGTGCTGGAGCTGGCGCAGATCTTCGCCATCGGCCAATCCGGCATGAGCCACCACTTGAAGGTACTGGCCCAGGCCGACCTGGTGGCGACCCGCCGCGAGGGCAATGCGATTTTTTACCGTCGCGCCCTGCCCCACACCGAGCAACTGGGCGGCAAGCTGCACGCCGCTCTGCTCGAAGAAATAGACAGCCTGGCGCTGCCGGCTGACGTGCAGTCGCGCATCAGCCAGGTGCACGGGCAACGTGCTGCCGCCAGCCAGGACTTTTTCTCACGGGTAGCCGAGAAGTTTCGCGCCCAGCAGGATCTGATCGCCGGCTTGGCGCAATACCGCGAAAGCGTGCTGGCACTTTTAGACAAGCTGAGCTTCAGTGATGAGGCTACGGCGGTTGAAGTGGGCCCGGGTGACGGCGGCTTCCTGCCGGAGCTGGCGCGGCGCTTTCATCAGGTCACGGCGCTGGACAACAGCCCGGCGATGCTGGAGCTGGCCCGCCAATTGTGTGAGCGCGAAGCGCTGGGCAATGTCCACCTGCAGTTGGCGGACGCCCTGAATGACACCAGCCTGCGGGCCGATTGCGTGGTGCTGAACATGGTCCTGCACCATTTCGCCGCCCCGGCAGACGCCCTCAGGCAGATGGCGAATTTGCTGCAACCAGGCGGCAGCCTGTTGGTCACGGATTTATGCAGCCACAACCAGAGTTGGGCCAGGGAAGCCTGCGGTGATCTCTGGCTGGGTTTTGAACAGGACGATCTGGCCCGTTGGGCCACCGCTGCGGGACTCGTTCCCGGGGAAAGCCTCTATGTAGGTTTACGTAATGGTTTCCAGATTCAGGTCCGCCATTTTCAGCGGCCGGCTGGCGACACTCACCATCGGTAAATATCAGGAAAACATCGAGATGAGCGAATACTCCCTTTTCACCTCCGAGTCCGTGTCTGAAGGGCATCCGGACAAAATCGCCGACCAGATCTCTGACGCGGTGCTGGACGCCATCATCGCTGAAGACAAGTTCGCCCGAGTGGCGTGCGAGACTCTGGTGAAAACGGGCGTGGCGATCATCGCCGGCGAAGTCACCACCTCTGCCTGGGTAGACCTGGAGCAGATCGTGCGTGACGTGATCATCGACATCGGCTACAACAGCTCCGACGTCGGCTTCGACGGTGCGACCTGCGGCGTGATGAACATCATCGGCAAGCAGTCCCCTGACATCAACCAGGGTGTCGACCGTGCCAAACCTGAAGATCAGGGCGCCGGCGACCAGGGCCTGATGTTCGGCTATGCCAGCAACGAAACCGACGTGCTGATGCCGGCACCGATCACCTTCTCCCACCAGTTGGTGAAGCGCCAGGCCGAAGCCCGTAAATCCGGTGCACTGCCATGGCTGCGCCCGGACGCCAAGTCCCAGGTGACCTGCCGTTATGAAGGCGGCAAAGTCGTCGCCATCGACGCGGTGGTACTGTCGACCCAGCACAACCCGGACGTTTCCTACGCCGACCTGCGCGAAGGCGTCATGGAGCTGATCGTCAAGCACGTGCTGCCTGTCGAACTGCTGACCAAGGACACCCAGTTCCACATCAACCCGACCGGCCAGTTCATCATCGGTGGCCCGGTGGGCGACTGCGGCTTGACCGGTCGCAAGATCATCGTCGACAGCTACGGCGGCATGGCCCGTCACGGCGGTGGCGCGTTCTCCGGCAAGGATCCATCCAAGGTTGACCGTTCGGCGGCCTACGCCGGTCGTTACGTGGCCAAGAACATCGTGGCCGCCGGCCTGGCCGAGCGTTGCGAGATTCAGGTGTCCTACGCAATCGGTGTGGCCCAGCCTACGTCGATCTCGCTGAACACCTTCGGTACCGGCAAGATCAGCGACGACAAGATCGTCAAGCTGGTGCGTGAGATCTTCGACCTGCGTCCTTACGCAATCACCACCATGCTCGACCTGCTGCACCCGATGTACCAGGAAACTGCGGCCTACGGCCACTTCGGTCGTACCCCTGAGCAGAAGACTGTCGGCAACGACACGTTCACTACGTTCACCTGGGAAAAGACCGACCGTGCCAACGACTTGCGTACTGCCGCCGGCCTGTAATCGTCCTACGGTGTACACAAAGCCCCGGCGTTCTGTTCAAGCGAGCAGAAACATCGGGTAAAAAGCCTCGCGGTTGCGGGGCTTTTTTATGCCCGCAGGGATGGCTTAGGCTGGGCGCCCTTTTCAGAGCAAGGATGCTCATGATGAAGTCACTTATGCGCTGGCTGTTTTTCCTTTTACTCAGCTTCTCGCCACTCACTGCGTGGTCGCAGGAGTGCCCCGACTGGGAGGCCGATCACGCCCGGGCCCAGATCAGCACCCTGGCGCAACAAATCCGCTTGTGGGATGACAGCTACCACCGGCTCGGCCAGTCATTGATCAGCGATGAGCTGTATGACCAGGCCAGCCAGCGCCTTGCCCAATGGCGCAGGTGTTTCACTCCCTCCGCCCCAGTCACGGACGACCCGCTGGGCAGCGCGCGAGGCACGACCGCCCACCCGACGCCCCACACCGGCCTGGAAAAACTGCTGGACGATAACGCCGTGCAAACCTGGCTGGGGACTCGCCAGGACGTGTGGATCCAGCCCAAGGTCGATGGCGTCGCCGTCACGCTGGTTTACCGCAAGGGCCGGTTGAGCCGGGTCATCAGTCGCGGCGATGGCCGGCTGGGCCAGGATTGGTCAGCCTCCGCCCGCCGGATTCCGGGGATCGTGCAGCAACTGCCCGAGCCCGTTGACCTGCTGTTGCAGGCCGAACTCTATTGGCGACTGAATGACCATGTGCAAGCTGCCAAAGGTGGCCTCGGCGCCCGCGGCAAAGTGGCCGGGCTGATGAATCGCCGGCAGTTGAGCGACGCCGAGGCCGCCAATATCGGTCTGTTTGTCTGGGCCTGGCCCCAGGGCCCTGATGACTTTTCCGAGCGGCTGAGCCAACTGGCGCAATGGGGCTTCACCGACAGCGGGCGCTACAGCCACCCGATCAAGGACATGACCGAAGCGGCGCACTGGCGCAGCTATTGGTACAGCCACCCGCTGCCCTTCGCCAGCGACGGCGTGGTATTGCATCAAGGCCAGCGGGCCCCGGCCGAGCGCTGGCGGGTCAGCGCGCCCTACTGGGCGGTTGCCTGGAAGTACCCGGTGGCCAAGGCATTGGCCCATGTGCGCAAGGTGCACTTCAAGATTGGCCGCACCGGGCGCATCACCTCCATCCTGGAGTTGGAACCGGTACTGCTCGATGACCGGAAGATCAGCCGGGTCAGTGTCGGTTCCCTGAAACGCTGGCGGGAACTGGATATCCGTACTGGCGACCAGGTCTCCATCAGCCTCGCCGGGCACGTCATCCCACGCCTTGACCGCGTCATCCTGCGCAGCCAGCCACGGGCCGAGTTGCAGGTCCCGCAGGCCAGGGACTTCCACCCCTTGAGTTGCTGGCAACTGGCCCCGGGTTGCGAAGAACAGCTGCTCGCGCGCCTGACCTGGCTGAGCGGCGCCCAGGGCCTGGCCCTGCCACACATCGGCCGCGAAACCTGGAACACCTTGATCCAGGCCGGCCTGATCGACGGCCTGCTCGATTGGTTAACCCTGGATGAGGCAGAGCTTGCTAACATTGATGGCTTCGGCGAACGCAGCAGTGCGCGTTTACTCGACAGCTTGCGCAGCGCCCGGCAGCGACCGTTCGCGCAATGGCTGATGGCCCTGGGAGTACCGCCCACGGCCCGCAACAATCTACAAGGTGGCTGGCAAACCCTGGCCGCCAGAGACACTCAAGCCTGGCTGGCCGAAGACGGCATAGGCCCGGGTCGCGCGGCGCAACTGAGCGCTTTTTTTCGCGACCCGCAGGTACTGGCCTTGAGTGAAACATTACGGGCTGCCGGGATAGATGGTTTTTGACCTCTGCCCGACGGCATTAACCGGTGCCGGCAGAATTCATCCTGCCCACCTGATTGCGACCTTGTTTGCCTTGGAGCCTTTATGAAATTTCTTGCACCTTTTGCCCTGTTGACCGTCGCTACCCTTATGTCCGCGCCATTGCTGGCAGCCGAGGAAGCTGCGCCACTCACAGGCTGCGCCGCCAAGCGCGAGTCCATCAGCACCCAGATCGAACAAGCCAAGGCCCACGGCAACAGTGAGCAACAAGCCGGCCTGGAAAAAGCCTTGAGTGAAGTCACCGCCAACTGCACCGATGCCTCCTTGAAAAAGGAGCGGGAAAACAAGGTGCTCGACGCCAAGCACGAAGTCAGCCGCCGTCAGGCTGACCTCGACAAGGCCATGAAGAAGGGTGATTCCGAGAAGATCAACAAGCGCAAGGACAAGCTGGCCCAGTCACGCAAGGACTTGCAGGAAGCCCTGGACGAACTGGACAAGTAAGACGGCCTCAGTGATCGCGGAACTGTTTATGGCACGCGGTGCAGGCATCTTCGACTTTCTGCACCGCCGGCCCGAGGTTGCTGGCCTTGTAGGGCTGGACCTGGCTGGCGATCACCAATTCACCGGTGGCCGTTTCAAGGTTTCGAGCCATTTCCTGGAAGCGTGCCTGCTGCTGCCACACGTCGTCCTTGGCGCTGGTGTGGTCTTCTTCACGCACGCTCGGGAAATGTTTCCACGGTTCGTGGGACAACGCATCAAGCTTGACCGCGCCTTCGGCAAATTTGCCGCCGTCGAATGGAATGCGCCCACGCAACATGCCGCCCAGGTCTTCGCCGGTCTTGAGCATCTGCTTGAAAATGGCCTTGCGCTGGCCAAGGGGCGAATTCGGATCAACCCCGCCGCAGGCGGACAGTGTCAGGCAGGCCAGCAATACAACGGTCAGTCTTTTAAAAGTCATGATGGCTCAAGGTCACGGGAAACGGCGGCCAGTATCCTCGCCCCGCCCGCAAAGACCAATACCCCTATTAATAATAAGGGTTGCTCGAACGCCAGCCGATACGAGCAATCGCTTCAGGAATTTTGTGTATGAATACCCGTTTTAAGCCTTGGCGCCGCCTCGTGTGGGCCCTGCCAATGATCGCGCTGCTGGCCGGTTGCGACACCGGCAAGGACGAAAAAGCCAAGCCCCACGCCATTGCTACCTACGTCGGCGCCACCTGGGAAAACCTGCCGGCCGTGTCGGACAGCGACCTGCAAGCCGGCTTCGAATCCTGGCGCAGTGCCTGTCAACGCCTCAAGGCTGACCCGGTATGGGGCGCGACGTGCGCGGCATCGGCCACCGTGCCGTCGACCGCAGTGGCGATTCGTGACTTCCTCAAGGCCAACCTCGACGTCTACGGCCTGCGCTCGGCCGACAACAGCCCCAATGGCCTGATCACCGGCTACTACGAACCGGTTTACCCCGGCAGCCTCACCGAAACCGCCACCGCCCATGTACCGGTGTTCGGCGTGCCGGATGACCTGATCATCGTCAACCTGGAAAGCATCTACCCGGAGCTCAAGGGCAAGCGCCTGCGCGGTCGCCTGGAAGGCCGGGTACTCAAACCCTATGACGACGCCAGCACCATCAACCACCAAGGCTCCACCGCCAAGCCCATCGCCTGGCTGACCAACCCGATGGACCTGCAATTCCTGCAGATCCAGGGTTCAGGTCGTATCCAACTGGCCGACGGCCGCCAATTGCGGGTGGGTTACGGTGACCAGAACGGTTACCCGTACCGCCCCATCGGCCGCTGGCTGGTGGAGCAGGGCGAGCTGAAAAAAGAAGACGTGACCATGGGCGCCATCGCGGCCTGGGCCAAGGCGCATCCGCAGCGTATTCCTGAATTGCTGGCAAGCAACCCCAGCTACGTGTTCTTCAGTGCCCGCCCCGACAGCAACGAAGGCCCGCGTGGCTCGCTGAACGTGCCGCTGACTGCGGGGTATAGCGTTGCGGTGGATCGCAAGGTGATTCCACTGGGCAGCCTGTTATGGCTGTCGACTACCCGACCGGACGGCACACCGATTGCCCGCCCGGTGGCCGCGCAGGACACCGGCGGTGCAATTACCGGCGAAGTGCGGGCCGACCTGTTCTGGGGAACCGGTGATGCCGCCGGCGAGTTGGCGGGCAACATGAAGCAGCAGGGCCAGATCTGGATGCTGTGGCCCAAAGGCGCAGCGTTGCCAAAAGTGCCGGATGTGCCGACAGGCACCTGAAGAACACCAAGGTCTATGTGGGAGCGGGCTTGTGTGGGAGCGGGCTTGCTCGCGAATGCGGTGGATCAGTCGATACATCCGGTGACTGACACACCGCATTCGCGAGCAAGCCCGCTCCCACATTTGAACAGTGTCAGGCTTCAGATCGAGACGAAGAAGAAGCTCGCAATCAACGCCATCCCCACCGCCCACACCACCGACCGCAGCATCGCCCAGTCCGCCAGGTAGCAGATGATGTAGAGCAACCGGCTGGTAATAAACAGCACCGCCAATACGTTGATCGTCACCAGCGATGCTGCGCCGGCCAAATGGGCAATGATCACCGCCGCCGCAAACGCCGGGGTCACTTCAAAGCTGTTGAGTTGCGCACTGTGGGCGCGCTTGGCAAACCCCTCGAGGGTGTCGAGGAACGCCCGCGGGTCATGGTTCTGCCGGGGCCCGAACTTGCCGCCGCTGAACTTGGCCACGCCCGTGCACAGGTACGGCAGAAAAATTGCGATCAACACACACCAGAAAGCGACTGTCATAACCCATTCCTTTTTTAGTTTTATCCGACGGTTAGAGTTTCATCACGAACATGCCGATCAGCACCAACCCACAGGCTATGAGCCGTGGGCGGCCGAAAGGTTCTTTCAGGTAACGCATGCCGAACAGCACCACCAGGATCACGCTGACTTCGCGCAGCGCGGCGGCTTCGGCAATCGAGCCCAACTGCATGGCCCAAAGCACCAGAGCGTAGCTCAACAACACGCACAACCCGACACTCAGCCCCAGCCGCCACTGCGTGCGCCAGAACAGCCCGAACGCCGCCCGTTTGCGCACCATCGCCAGCAACGGAAACGGCCATGCGCTTATCAGCGTCAGCCACACCAGGTAGTCCAGCGGGTGTGACCAACGGCGCAATGCCTGGCCATCGAGGAAGGTGTAGCAACCGATGCACAGGCCGATCAACGCCACCACCGGCAGCATCGACCAGGGCAACCGGTCGCCACCGCCGCCCTGCCACAACAGGCACAGCATGCCGAACGGGATCAGCAGAATGCCGAGAATCTGCTGGGTACTGAGCACCTCACCGGCAAACACCAGCGTCAGCGCCAGCACCACCAAAGGCGACAAGCCGCGCATCAGTGGGTACACCAGGCCCAGGTCACCCACGCGATAGGCCTGGATCAGCAGGTAGCGGTAGAGCAATTCAAACAACGCCGAGGCGATGATCCACGGCCAGATTTCCAGTGGCGGAAACGATACAAACCCCACCGCCAGCACCACAAACAGCAACGCCACCGTGTCCATGCACGCGATGACCAACAGGCGCTCGCCGCTGAATTTGATCAAGGTGTTCCACGTCGCATGCAACAACGCCGCTACCAGTACCAGAGCTGTTGCAATCACGGTGACTCCCCAGTCATAAAAAGCGGAATTGATTCGCCATATTTCAGCACCTGTTTATACTAAAGCCGACCACGCCGCACTCAGTTGCGCAAAGACTTGGACCAATAAATTTTTGCCGCTGCCCGATCTTCGCCGATCCGGGCGTCGGCATGCGTATGCCTGATCAGAGCGTCACGATTACCGAAGGAGATCCTCGCCTGCCGCTCGGTGCCTGGATCCGCGGGATGGTGGCGGCGGCACTTTTGTTCATCGACCTGCAACGTCGTCGCCTTGCTGCGGTCAACGTAGCCAACTGATAAATGTGTTCTGTGTGGGAGCTGTCGAGCTTTAGCGAGGCTGCGATACAGGCGCTGCGGTCTTGCAGCCTCACCCAGGTGATGCCATCGCAGCGTCGCTGGGGCTCGACAGCTCCCATATATGATCTCTACTCACTCCTCCATCCAAGGACCCCGGATGCTTGAACTTGTCGCTGCGTTTATTTGCCTGACCACCCTGCTCACGTATGTGAACTACCGCTTCATCGGCCTGCCGCCCACCATCGGTGTGATGGTCACGGCACTGATGTTTTCCCTGCTGCTGCAAGGCTTGAGCTTTATCGGCTACCCCGGCCTTGAAGAGCGCATCCAGCAGTTGATCGGCCAGATCGACTTCGGCGACCTGCTGATGAACTGGATGCTCTCGTTCCTGCTGTTCGCCGGCGCCTTGCACGTCAACCTGAGCGACCTGCGCAGCTACCGCTGGCCCATCGGCCTGCTTGCCACCTTCGGCGTATTGATTGCCACGGTGGTGATCGGCAGCCTGGCCTTCTACATCTTTGCCCTGTTCGGCTGGCACGTGAGTTTCCTGTACTGCCTGCTGTTCGGCGCGCTGATTTCCCCCACCGACCCGATTGCCGTGCTCGGTGTGCTGCGGACCGCCAATGCATCGAAACCGCTGAAAACCACCATCGTCGGCGAATCGCTGTTCAACGACGGCACGGCGGTGGTGGTGTTCACCGTGTTGCTGGGCATCGCGCAACTGGGCGAGACGCCTACGGTCGGCGCCACGGCCATGCTGTTTGCCCATGAGGCGATTGGCGGCGTGGTGTTTGGCGGGCTGATCGGCTACATCGTGTACCTGATGATCAAGAGCATCGAGCAGTATCAGATCGAAGTGATGCTGACCCTGGCCCTGGTGATCGGCGGCTCGGCGATGGCCACTGAACTGCACGTCTCGGCACCCATTGCGATGGTGGTGGCGGGCCTGATCATCGGCAACCTCGGCCGCAAGCTGGCGATGAACGACATGACCCGGCGCTACCTGGACGGTTTCTGGGAACTGCTCGATGACATGCTCAACGCCCTGCTGTTTGCGCTGATCGGCATGGAACTGCTGCTGTTGCCGTTCAACTGGCTGCACGTGTTGGCCGCCAGTTTGCTGGCGGTGGCAATCCTGTTGTCACGCCTGCTGACGGTGGCCCCGGCGATCCTGCTGCTGCGCCGCTGGCGCACGGTGCCCCGCGGCACCATCCGCATCCTCACATGGGGCGGCTTGCGCGGCGGGGTTTCCGTGGCACTGGCCCTGGCCCTGCCACTGGGCCCGGAGCGTGACTTGCTGCTGAGCATCACCTACATCGTGGTGCTGTCTTCGATCCTGTTGCAGGGCTTGAGCATCGGCAAGCTGGTCAAGCATGTGACCAAGGATGAGCCGGCGCCTGCTGCGGCGCCGGAGACTCACTGACCCTTGTTGATCTGCTGCGGATGCCTAGGGTCCGCAGCGGCTTTGCCCGGCAGGCTGCTTTCGCTGCGAATCTGCGCATGGCTGATCAGCGCAAAGATAAAGCTGCCGCCGATGATATTGCCCGCCAGCGTCGGCCCGGCGAACACCAGCCAGAAGTCTTTCCACGGCAGCTCGCCGGCGAATACCAGGTACGACACTTCCGCCGAGCCCACCACGATGTGGGTGAAGTCTCCCAGTGCCATCAGGTAGGTGATCAGGATGATGATCCAGATTTTGGCGCTTTCCATGGATGGGATCATCCACACCATGGTGGCGATCATCCAGCCCGACACGATGCCCTTGGCGAACATCTGGTAGGCGTCGTTTTCCATGACCTTGCGCCCGATTTCCAGGAAGGCCAGGTCGGTCTTGGTGTCAAAGATCGGCAAGTGCAGCATCACGTACGCCACCAGCAAGGTGCCGCACAGGTTGCCCACCAGCACCACGGCCCATAAACGCAGCAGGCGTGCGAAATTCTTCAGCGTGGGTTTGCTCATCACCGGCAACACCGCGGTCAGGGTGTTTTCGGTGAATAACTGCTGACGGGCGAGGATCACGGCAAGAAAGCCGGCGCAGTAACCAAAACTGGCGATCACCTTGAACTCTTCGCCATCCGGCAGGCGCGAGTTGAGCAAGCCCATGCCCATCAGTGACAGGCCCATGGTCAGGCCGGCGGCCAGCGCCGACCACCACAACGCGGCGACGTTGCGCTCCAGTTCCTGATCGCCTTGAGTGCGGATGATTTCATGCAGAACCGCCGCGCGAGGCGGCTGGTTCTTGTCGACGTCGTGCTGCTCTTCCTGCGACAGATTGGGGGTCTTGCCGTCTTCTTGCGTGGCCATGGTGATACCTGAACGGGGGGGCGATGTTCAGGTACGACCTATGGTTGATCAAGAGCGTTCACTGGCCCTGCGCAGGATTACTCGCCGAGGCCTTCCGACTGGAACTGATCCTTCACGTACTTGATCTCGGTACGGCCGTGGGGCGCCGGCAACCCGTCTTCGCCCAGGTTCACGAAGACCATTTTTTCCACCGTCAGAATGCTCTTGCGCGTGATCTTGTTGCGCACTTCACAGGTCAGGGTGATGGAGGTGCGACCGAACTCGGTGGCGGTGATGCCCAGTTCGATGATGTCGCCCTGGCGCGAGGCGCTGACGAAGTTGATTTCGGAGATGTACTTGGTCACCACCCGCTGGTTGCCCAACTGGACAATCGCGTAGATGGCCGCTTCTTCGTCGATCCAGCGCAGCAGGCTGCCACCGAACAGGGTGCCGTTGGGGTTGAGGTCTTCGGGTTTTACCCATTTGCGGGTGTGGAAGTTCATGTTCACTCCAAAGCGTGTTGCGAAATGATGGGCAACATCATGGCAGAGGCCGGGCCCAAGCTCTATGAGCCATTGCCTATCAACCCCATGAGCGATCTTCATGCCGCCGACAGAAAGGCTTTAGAAGTCAGGCGCAGGCGGCTATAATCGCCTCCGCTTCAAAACGGTCATCTTCGATTGATACCGTTCTCCCGCCACCTGTCCGAGGGGCGCTGCAGCAGGCTCGACCTGTCAGGCTCGGATGGGGCGTTGTCCGGCCTGGTTAGCCAGCTGGATACTAAACGCACAACGGCGCCCATTCGCACACTACGAATGGAGGCTCTTCATGAGCGCTGTAATCACGCCTGCAGGTTTTACCGACTACAAAGTCGCCGACATGTCCCTCGCTGCCTGGGGCCGTCGCGAAACCTTTATCGCCGAATCCGAAATGCCAGCCCTGATGGGCCTGCGTCGCAAGTACGCCGCTGAGCAGCCGCTCAAGGGCGCGAAGATTCTCGGCTGCATCCACATGACCATTCAGACTGCCGTGCTGATCGAAACCCTGGTTGCCCTGGGTGCCGAAGTACGCTGGTCGTCCTGCAACATTTTCTCGACTCAAGACCAGGCCGCTGCCGCTATCGCTGCTGCCGGTATCGCCGTGTTCGCCTGGAAAGGCGAGACCGAAGAAGAGTACGAGTGGTGCCTGGAGCAAACCATCCTCAAGGATGGCGAGCCATGGGATGCCAACATGATCCTCGACGACGGCGGCGACCTGACCGAGCTGCTGCACAAGAAATACCCGCAGATCCTCGACCGCGTCCACGGCGTGACCGAAGAAACCACCACCGGCGTACACCGCCTGCTGGACATGCTGGCCAAGGGCGAGCTGAAAATCCCGGCCATCAACGTCAACGACTCGGTGACCAAGAGCAAGAACGACAACAAGTACGGCTGCCGTCACAGCCTGAACGATGCGATCAAGCGCGGCACCGACCACCTGTTGTCCGGCAAGCAAGCGCTGGTGATCGGCTACGGTGACGTGGGCAAGGGTTCGTCCCAGTCCCTGCGTCAGGAAGGCATGATCGTTAAAGTCTCCGAAGTCGACCCGATCTGCGCCATGCAAGCCTGCATGGACGGTTTCGAAGTGGTTTCGCCGTTCATCAACGGCCAGAACGACGGCACCGAAGCCAGCATCGACAAGGCCCTGCTGGGCAAGATCGACCTGATCGTGACCACCACCGGCAACGTGAACGTGTGCGACTCGAACATGCTCAAGGCCCTGAAAAAGCGCGCCGTGGTGTGCAACATCGGTCACTTCGACAACGAAATCGACACCGCTTTCATGCGCAAGAACTGGGCATGGGAAGAAGTGAAGCCACAGGTACACAAGGTTCACCGTACCGGTGCTGGCGATTTCGACCCGCAGAACGATGACTACCTGATCCTGCTGGCCGAAGGCCGTCTGGTGAACCTGGGCAACGCCACTGGCCACCCAAGCCGCATCATGGATGGCTCGTTCGCCAACCAGGTACTGGCGCAGATCTTCCTGTTCGGCCAGAAATACGCCGACCTGTCGCCCGCCCAGAAAGCCGAGCGCCTGACCGTGGAAGTACTGCCGAAGAAACTCGACGAAGAAGTGGCCCTGGAAATGGTCCGCGGCTTCGGCGGCGTAGTGACTCAACTGACCAAGACCCAGGCCGACTACATCGGCGTGACGGTCGAAGGCCCGTTCAAGCCGCACGCTTACCGCTACTGATTTGCCTGCTGCCTGCTCCCCATGTGGGGGCAGGCTTTTGTGGGAGCGGGCTTGCTCGCGAAGGCGGTGTGTCAGTCGACTTATCTACTACTGACATACCGCCTTCGCGAGCAAGCCCGCTCCCACATTGACGGTGTGCACCTTCTGGCTTTATGAGTTTCCATAGGTATGACCATGTCCCAAGACCGTCGCTACAGCTTCGAGTTCTTCCCGACCAAGACCGATGCTGGGCATGAAAAACTGATGGCAACTGCCAAGCAGTTGGCCAGCTACCACCCCGATTTCTTCTCCTGCACCTACGGTGCCGGTGGCTCCACCCGCGATCGCACGATCAACACCGTGCTGCAGCTGGAAAGCCAAGTCAAAGTACCTGCAGCTCCGCATTTGTCCTGCGTGGGCGACAGCAAGGCCGACCTGCGCAGCCTGCTGACCCAATACAAGCAAGCCGGCATCAAGCGCATCGTCGCCCTGCGCGGTGACCTGCCGTCCGGCATGGGCATGGCCAGCGGCGAGCTGCGCTACGCCAATGACCTGGTGAGCTTCATTCGCGAAGAAACCGGCGATCACTTCCACATCGAAGTGGCCGCTTATCCGGAGATGCACCCCCAGGCGCGCAATTTCGAAGACGATCTGCAGAATTTCGTGCGCAAGGCCAACGCCGGCGCCAACAGCGCGATCACCCAGTACTTCTTCAACGCAGAGAGCTACTTCTACTTCGTTGAGCGTGTACAAGCGATGGGCGTGAACATCCCGATCGTGCCGGGCATCATGCCGATCACCAACTACAGCAAACTGGCGCGCTTCTCTGACGCCTGCGGCGCGGAAATCCCACGCTGGATTCGTAAACAACTGGAAGCCTACGGCGACGACGTCAAGAGCATCCAGGCGTTCGGCGAACAGGTCATCAGCGAAATGTGTGAACAATTGTTGCAAGGTGGCGCGCCAGGGTTGCACTTCTATACCCTGAACCAGGCTGAGCCAAGCCTCGCTGTCTGGAACAACCTGAAGCTGCCACGCTAAGGTCTGTTCCGAAATGCAAAGGCCCTCATAATGAGGGCCTTTGCCGTTCTAAACGCCCACGGAATTCTGCAGTCCATGAATACATCCGCCCCGACGTCCCGCCCGCAACTGGTCTACCTGGTGTTCGGCGCAGAGACTTACCATCAGGAAGCGGTATTCAGCATCGCCAGCGCCCTGTCGTTCCTGCGGGACGAGCCGGACACAGGCATCGACATCCAGGTCTTCACCGACAACCCCGAGCCCTACCGCCTGCTGCCGGTACGGGTACGCCCGCTGGACGAAGCCACGCGCAAACGCTGGAGCGAGCCTCACGGCTACCACTTTCGCACCAAGCACGTAGTGCTGCGGCAAGTGTTGCAAGAATCCGAAGTGGCGCTGCTGATCGACACCGACACGTTTTTCCACCATTCGCCCCTGGCGCTGTTTGAACGCGTGCAGCCGGGCACCCTGCTGTGCAACGCCTTCTACACCAAATACGGCGACAACCACGAAAGCATTCTGTACAGCGCCCTGTACCAGCGCCTGCTGGACATGGGCGTGGCCGACGATGACATGATGACCCTCAATTCCGGGGTCATGGGCCTGACGCAGCAGGACGCGCACATCCTCGACCGCTCGATCGAGTTGATGGACGAACTGTTTCCCCACGCCCAGGGCGCCTACACCCTGGAAGAGTTCTGCCTGTCCATTGCCGCCTATCGCACCCTCAACGTGCGCGAATGCCCGGACCTGATCCACCACTACTGGAGCCGCAAGCAGCTGTTCCGGGCCAAGGTCAAGGCGTGGATCGCCAAGCATGGGGCAAACCCCACCAGCGCCACGGCCCTGGATGACACGCGCCAGGTTTCCGCCCACCTGCCCCGCCCGCCTCGTCTGCAACGCTTGATGTACAAGCTGATCACCCTGGCACTGCCCAAGCACCAACAGCAGTTCATCCGGGAAATCCTCTACGGCTGCTATGAACATGAAAACGAGTTCGACCAGGCGTGTGGCCCGGTTTGGTGGGACAAGGCCCGACAAAACCAGGAAGAGCGCCAGGGCCGACCGGTGGATGCCCATCTGCTGGAGCACTGGTTTGGCAATCCCGTGGTGCGGCTGATTCTCGGCGAGCGGCGCGAGGCGATCTACGAACACCTGATCAAATCTCCGGGCAAGTAAACCTGGCGGGCGCCCGCAGATCACTGTGCCAGAGCTTCTCTTTAGCCCGATACAGTCGTAATCTCAGGGTATGCCTGTCACTTTCCGGTTATTGACTGCTGTTCTTTTCGCTTGCCTGAGCCTCGGTGCCCATGGCGAGAAACTGCGCATTGTCACCGAGCCCTGGGCGCCTTACGTCTACGACGACAACGGCACCATGCGCGGGCTCGACTACGAGACCACGGTGATCGTGTTCCAGCGCCTGGGCATCGATGTGGATTGGCAATTCCTGCCCTGGAAGCGCTGCCTGGCGATGCTCGACCAGGGCCAGGCCGACGGCGCACTGGATATTTTCCACAGCCATGAACGCGACGCGGTGCTGCTGTACCCCAGCGAGCCGCTGTCCGAGGTGGAGTTCGTGCTGTTCTACGCCAATCAGCGCCCACACCCGTTCCAGACCTTCGACGACCTGCGCGGCCTGACCATCGGCACCTCGCCTGGCTACCTCTATGGCGCCGAATTCAGCGAGTCCACCCTCTTCAAGCAGGAGCCGGCCGCCAGCCATGAGGCCAACTTCGGCAAACTGGCCCTTGGCCGGATCGACCTGGTGATCACGGACCGTCGGGTTGGCCAGCATGTACTCAAGGCCCTTGGACTTGAGGACCAGGTCACCCAGGCACCCCAGGTAGTCAGCAGCCAGCCACAGTTCCTGGCCGTGCGCCGCGGTGCCGGCATGGATTTGCTGGTGCAACGCTTCGCCGCCGAACTCAAACGCTTCAAGCAAGAGCCTGCCTACGCGGCCTTGAGTGCCAAATATGCAGGCAGCAGCCCGCAAACCAGCGCATCAGCCCTGCCCGTACGCACCGTTGAGCAGCAGGAAAGCAGCGCAGAGTGATTGCTCTGTTATACTCCGGCCTTTCCGCCAGGCTTACGCCCGGACGCTTCGGTCTTGCAAAAGGCACCCGACCCCGCTACAGCGCAGCTTTCAAGCCCGCGCGAGCCGTCTGAGTGCCCGCCAGCCCCAGCAGGACCGGACGGGATTGCGTTCATCTAAACGCCATTCACGCCAGGCAAGACTATCCCTCTGGGCCAAGCCCTAACTAAAACAGGATTACTCATGTCCTTTGCTTCCCTCGGTCTCTCCGAGGCTTTAGTCCGCGCCATCGAGGCAGCGGGCTATACCGAGCCTACTCCGGTGCAACAGCGGGCCATTCCCGCCGTGTTGCAAGGCCGCGACCTGATGGTTGCGGCTCAGACAGGTACTGGTAAAACCGGCGGCTTCGCCCTTCCGATCCTGGAGCGGTTGTTCCCCAACGGTCACCCGGACAAATCCCAGCGTCATGGCCCGCGCCAACCGCGCGTACTGGTCCTGACCCCTACCCGCGAACTCGCCGCCCAAGTGCATGACAGCTTCAAGCTGTATGCCCGCGACTTGAAGTTCGTCAGCGCCTGCATCTTCGGCGGCGTCGGCATGAACCCACAGGTTCAGGCCATGTCCCGCGGTGTCGACGTACTGGTTGCATGCCCGGGTCGCTTGCTCGACCTGTGCGGCCAAGGCAGCGTCGATTTGTCCCACGTGGAAATCCTCGTGCTGGACGAAGCCGACCGCATGCTCGACATGGGCTTTGTCCATGACGTGAAAAAGGTCCTCGCGCGCCTGCCGGCCAAACGCCAGAACCTGCTGTTCTCGGCCACGTTCTCCAACGACATCACCGCGTTGGCGGGCAAGTTGTTGCACAACCCCGAGCGCATTGAAGTCACGCCGCCGAACACCACGGTCGAGCGTATCGAGCAGCGCGTATTCCGCCTGCCGGCCGCCCACAAGCGTTCGCTGCTGGCCCACCTGATCACCGCCGGCGCGTGGGAACAGGTGCTGGTGTTCACCCGCACCAAGCACGGCGCCAACCGCCTGGCCGAGTACCTGGACAAGCACGGCCTCACCGCCGTCGCGATCCACGGCAACAAGAGCCAGAATGCCCGCACCAAAGCCCTGGCCGACTTCAAGGCCGGTGAAGTGCGCATCCTGGTCGCCACCGACATCGCCGCTCGCGGCCTGGACATCGACCAACTGCCCCACGTGGTCAATTTCGAGCTGCCAAACGTCGACGAAGACTACGTGCACCGTATCGGCCGTACTGGCCGGGCCGGTCGTTCGGGCGAGGCCATTTCCCTGGTCGCACCGGACGAAGAAAAGCTGCTGAAAAGCATCGAGCGCATGACCAAGCAGAAAATCGCCGACGGCGACCTGATGGGCTTCGACTCCAGCGCCGTTGAGGCCGAGAAGCCTGAAGTACGCGAGCGTCCGGACGTGCGCAACCCGCGCAACAACCCACGCGGTCCGAAGGGCGATGGCCCGAACGGCGGCGGCGGTGGTGGCGGTCGTAAAGACAAGGGCAAGGACAAGGGCGGCAAGGACAAGGCTGCGACCAATGGCCGTGGCGAACGCCCGGCCCGTGAGCAAAAGCCCCGTGAAGGCACCCCGGCCCGCGAACAGCGCCAGCCGAGCCAGCCGCCACGTGCTGCTGCCGACCGTGCTCCGGACGAGTTCCTGGACGACGATGTGGACAACTTCGGTAACCGCGTTGACTACGTGCCCCAGGCCAAGCCGGCCCAGGGCCGTGGTCGTCGTCCGGGCGCTCCGGCCCAGGGCGCAGGCGCCGGTACTCCGCGTACCGGCGGCCAGCCACAAGGTCGCCAGAACGGTCCGCGCAGCAGCAATGGCGCCACCACGGGCACCCCGCCTGCCAAGCGCAACGGCCCGCGCAACGGTGCTCCGCGTGACGGCCAGGCCCGTCGCGAAGAGTCGCGCAACCGTCGCCCGGCGCGTGATGATCAACCTCGCCTGTCGGAGCCAGCGGTGCAAAACCCGCGCGGCGGCCCGGCACCGAAGATCATCCACAAAGAGTCGAAAAGCGATCGCACGCTGACACCTGAGCAGTTGGATCAACTGCCGGGCCGTCCACGTGGTGAAAAACCGGCGTTGCTGACCCGCAACCGCTGAGTTTTCAAAGCGCCATAAAAAATGCCCCGGATCGCGAGATCCGGGGCATTTTTGTGTGGCCGGCGAAAATTACTTCGCTTTCACACCTTCAAACGTCACGTACAGCTCAACGTTGTTGGACGCTGGACCCAGGTCCATCTGCTTGCCGAAGTCCTGGCGATTGAAGGAGGTAGTACCTTCAAAGCCGGCACGGTAGCCGCCCCATGGATCCTTGCCTTCACCCAGGAAGGTCGCCTTGACGACGATCGGCTTGGTCACGCCGTGAAAGGTCAGGTCGCCGGTCACGTCAGCAGTGACTTGGCCAGCAGCATTCTTGCCAGTGGTCTTGACGCTGGTGGAGACGAACTTGGCATCGGCAAACTTGCCAACGTCCAGGAAGTCTTTGCTGGCGATGTGCTTGTCACGTTCGGCGTGGTTGGTGAACACGCTGGCGGTGCGGACGTTGAACTCAATCTTGCTGTCTTCAGGCTTGGCAGCATCGAAGCTGAACTTGCCGTCCAGGTCCTTGAAGGTACCGGTGATGAAGCTGTAGCCCAAGTGGCTGATCTTGAAGTCAACGAAGGCGTGCTGGCCTTCCTTGTCGACAACGTAGTCAGCTGCCATCGCCTGACCGGCAGTCAGCAGGGCAGAACCGATGGCCAGAGCGGCGAGAGTCTTTTTCAACATGCTTTCTATTCCTTGTGAGTCGAGGTTGAACATCAGGCTTTGCGCCCCAGCATACGAACCAGGGTCACATCACGATCAATGAAATGGTGTTTCAGCGCGGCCACGCCATGCAGGCCGGCGAACACCACCAATACCCAGGCCAGGTACAAATGCACCACGCCTGCAGTGTCTGCCTGGTCCGGTAGCCCGGAAACCAGCGCAGGAATCTCAAACAGGCCAAACACCGGGATCCCGACACCGTCTGCGGTGGAAATCAGGTAACCGGCAATCATCACGGCAAACAGCCCGAGATACAGGAACGCGTGGCCAAACGCAGCCCCCAGACGCGTCATGCGGCTATAGCTGGCAAGCGGTGGCGGCGGCGGGCTGACCAGGCGCCAGACGATCCGCACGAGCATGATGGCGAACAGCGTAATGCCGATGCTCTTGTGCAGGTCCGGGGCGTCTTTGCGCCAGGCACTGTAGTAGTCGAGACCGACCATCCACAGGCCCAATGCGAACAGACCGAACACCACCAGGGCCACGCCCCAGTGCAAAACGATGCTGACCCAGCCATAGCGGGCCGGTGAATTACGTAGTTGCATGTCCCAAATCCCGTAAGAGCTGTGGCAAGACTATCGATTTACCTATCGAATTAAAGCGGAAAATTTCGCTTTGAAATATCGAGAAATACGATCAAGAGCGTATGCAGAGTAAGTTAACAAGAGATTAAGGACTATCCAGAAGAAACGTGACGGACTGTCCTGCGTTTACCACCAATTTACGCTTCAGACTCGCAATGGGTTGTGACACAGGCCTGCATTGCATAGGCTTGCGCGATTGTTTCGCCCGCGCACGTCGCGAGCCGCTTCGAGGAGAATGAACATGGGTTTGAATAACCAGTGGATGCAACGCGACCTTGCGGTGCTGTGGCATCCCTGCACCCAGATGAAAGACCACCAGCAACTGCCGCTGATCCCGATCAAGCGCGGTGAAGGCATCTGGCTGGAAGACTTCGAAGGCAAACGCTACCTCGACGCCGTCAGTTCCTGGTGGGTCAACGTGTTTGGCCACGCCAACCCGCGCATCAACCAGCGCATCAAGGACCAGGTCGACCAGCTGGAACACGTGATCCTCGCCGGTTTCAGTCACCAGCCGGTAATCGAGCTGTCCGAGCGCCTGGTGAAGATGACCCCCGAAGGCCTGACCCGCTGCTTCTACGCCGACAACGGCTCGTCGTGCATCGAAGTCGCGCTGAAGATGAGCTTTCACTATTGGCTCAACCGCGGCCTGCCGAACAAGAAGCGCTTTGTCACCCTGACCAACAGCTACCACGGCGAAACCATCGCCGCGATGTCGGTAGGCGATGTGCCGCTGTTCACCGAGACCTATAAAGCCCTGCTGCTGGACACCATCAAGGTGCCGAGCCCCGACTGCTACCTGCGCCCCGACGGCATGAGCTGGGAAGAACATTCCCGGAACATGTTCCTGGCCATGGAGCAGACCCTGGCCGAAAACCACGACACCGTGGCCGCCGTGATCGTCGAGCCGCTGATCCAGGGCGCCGGCGGCATGCGCATGTACCACCCGGTGTACCTCAAGCTGCTGCGCGAAGCCTGCGACCGTTATGGCGTGCACCTGATCCACGACGAAATCGCCGTGGGCTTTGGCCGCACCGGTACGATGTTCGCCTGTGAACAGGCCGGCATCCGCCCGGACTTCCTGTGCCTGTCCAAGGCCCTGACCGGCGGCTACCTGCCGCTCGCCGCCGTAGTCACAACCGACGATGTGTACGACGCCTTCTACGACGACTACCCGACCCTGCGCGCCTTCCTGCACTCCCACAGCTACACCGGCAACCCGCTGGCCTGTGCGGCGGCCTTGGCGACCCTGGATATCTTCGAAGAAGACAACGTCATCGAAAACAACAAGGCCCTGGCCCAGCGCATGGCCACCGCCACCGCGCACCTGGTGGCCCACCCGCACGTCTCGGAAGTGCGCCAGACCGGCATGGTGCTGGCCATCGAGATGGTGCAGGACAAGGCCACCAAGACCGCCTACCCGTGGCAGGAACGCCGTGGCCTGAAGGTGTTCGAGCATGCGCTGGAGCGAGGCGCTCTGCTGCGTCCGTTGGGCAGCGTGGTGTACTTCCTGCCGCCGTATGTGATCACCCCGGAGCAGATCGACTTCCTGGCTGAAGTGGCCAGCGAAGGGATTGATATCGCCACCAACAGCAAGGTCAGCGTGGCGGTGCCCAAGGATTTCCACCCGGGGTTTCGTGATCCGGGCTGATTGAGTTGATCGTTCCCACGCTCCGCGTGGGAATGCAGCCATGGACGCTCCGCGTCCGCCCTGCACACTATTTCCAGAGAACAGAAATGAGACTGTCCCGCTTTTTTGTCGACGCCCCCCTGAGCCTTGGCGACCACGAGTTGCCGGAAGCCCAGGCGCACTACATCAGCCGCGTATTGCGCATGAGCGAAGGCGACCCCGTGCAGTTGTTCGACGGTTCCGGACAGGAGTTTCGCGCCAGCTTGCTGGAAGTCGGCAAAAAACGCGTGGTGGTGCAAGTCACCGAAACCTTCGCCGGGCAGGTCGAGTCGCGGTTGCAGATTCACCTCGGCCAGGGCCTGTCCCGTGGCGAGCGGATGGACTGGGCGATCCAGAAAGCCACCGAGCTTGGGGTGAATGAAATCACCCCGATCTTCAGCGACCGCTGCGAAGTGCGCCTCAAGGACGAACGCGCCGACAAACGCCTGCAGCACTGGCGCCAGGTGGCGATCAGCGCGTGCGAGCAGTGCGGTCGCTCGCGAGTGCCGGTGATTCACCCACCGCTGTTGCTGGCGGATTGGTTGAAACAGGCCGAAGCGGATTTGAAGCTGGTGCTGCACCCGGTGGCCGAGCCCCTGGTGAGCCACGCCAAGCCTGGGAGCCTGGCCTTCCTGATCGGGCCGGAGGGTGGATTGACTGATGGCGAAGTCGAAACGGCACAAGGTGCGGGGTTTCATGCCGCACGGTTGGGCCCACGGGTGCTGCGTACCGAAACTGCGCCAGTCGTGGCGCTGGCGGTGGCTCAACAACTCTGGGGCGACTTCTAAACCCGTTTTGCAAACCCCATCAAATGTGGGAGCGGGC